>CAMWHY010000007.1 GCA_947174185.1 uncultured Lachnospiraceae bacterium
CGGTCTGCAGACCGGCGGCGGTGATGGCAAAGACCAGCGCCGTCAGGGGAGTGACGAGCTGGTAGATTCCGATGCTTTCTTCAGTAAATTGTCTGGAAAGATAAATGCGGTAAAAAAAGCCGAGAAAGCGGCTTAGGAATCCGGCAGCAGTCAGGATAAGCGTGCCTTTGATCAAACGGTGTGCATTGGACATAGAGAGAAACCTGCGGGACTTATTTCTTTCAATTATATGAGATCAGAAAGGTAAATATGAAAGGGGGAAGATTGCTAATGTAACAGTTAATAGTATATTAGAATAATAACAGCATAATAGCAGCATACGGTTTACATAACTTTTTGTTTCAATATCTATGTTCCCAAAACAGCATAAATGCAATCATTTTTGGAACATAGATATTAAAACTTCGAGTTATGTAAACCTTGCACATGTGTTTATGGGACATAAATCCTTCAAGATTATCAAGTTTCTTTTTGTGTAATCTGATATCATATATCCTGATATAGGATTTATGACACCCGGATCATAAAGGGCTATAATTGTAAAATGTTGATTTAAGTGTTTCTACGTCGGATTTGCGCCACGAAATAGCATGATTTTACTGCAAATCCGTGCGCATTCATAGAATAAGTGCAGCGTATCAGAATGGATAAAATATGGGTTTGCGGTGTTCAAAGACGCAGTAATGACGGAAACCGCAGTCAGTGAGAAGACTGGCGGCTTTGTTAAAATCAGAAGCAATATGCGAGGGATCATGGGCATCGCTGCCGATGGTCAGGATCTCGCCGCCCAGTTCTTTGTACCGAAGTAGAATCTCGCGACAGGGGTGGGGTGCGCCAAGGGCATATGCATAGCCGCTGGTATTTAACTCGATGCCTTTGCCCTGTTCTATGAGAGCGCGGAGAATGGAGTCGATCACTTCCTGATAATCCGGATACCGGAATTTCGTATTTTTTGTCGGACCGTAGCGAAGGACATAGTCTAAATGACCGTAGACGTCAAAATCCAGGTGGGAAGAAATACATTCTTTGATATAGGTAAAATATTCCAGATAAGCTTCCTGTTCGTCCCGGCCCACAAAAAAGTTTTTCAAATAAGGATCTTTGTGGTTGCACAGGTGGGAGGAACCTATGATAAAATCAAAATCGTAGACAGACGCATAGTCTTTTAACTGCTCTGCGATATGGGTCTGGAGTCCCAGTTCAATCCCAAAACGGATATCAAGCCGGTCATTATATTTGGCCTGCATTTTTCGCAACTCCTTCAGATAGGCATCCGTATCCGTTTCAAAAAGACCCTGCGGTTCACCCGGTTCATAGACAAAATCAAAGTCCTGATGCTCGGTGAAGCAGATGTATTTTAAGCCCAGTTCTAATGCACGGCTGATCATGGCCTCTATAGGAGCGTCGGAATCGCCGGAGTGATGGGTGTGCATATGGCAGTCTGCAAGGATAGGCATGGTAGATCCTCCTGAATATCGTTTGTCCAATCCCCACGCATTATATGGAGCTTTTATGGAAGTAAATTTCTAATAGAATCGGCATTCTGTGTCCATGCGTAGGGCAATGTTTACGTGTATCATACCACATTTTATTAATTTATGGAAAATTTTTCTAGGATATGTCTTGAAAAAATAGGACAAATTGGTTACAATAGTTTTCAGTTGAGTACAACATTATCTTTTCAGGAGGAAAACAAAATGGCAGTTAAAGTAGCAATTAATGGTTTTGGTCGTATTGGTCGTCTGGCATTCAGACAGATGTTCGGTGCAGAGGGATACGATGTAGTAGCAATCAATGATCTGACATCTCCTAAGATGTTAGCACACCTTTTGAAGTATGATTCTTCACAGGGTAAATATGCAAAAGCTGATACAGTATCTGCTGGTGAAGATTCTATTACTGTAGATGGTAAGACACTTAAGATTTATAAAGAGCCGGATGCTAATAATTGTCCTTGGGGCGAGCTTGGCGTAGATGTAGTTCTGGAGTGCTCCGGATTCTATACTTCCAAAGATAAGGCTCAGGCACATATCAATGCCGGCGCTAAGAAGGTAGTTATCTCTGCTCCTGCAGGAAATGATCTTCCTACTATCGTTTACAATGTTAACCATGAGACATTGAAGGCTTCTGATACAATTATCTCAGCAGCTTCCTGTACAACAAACTGCTTAGCTCCTATGGCTAAGGCTCTGAATGACCTTGCTGGCATCAAGTCCGGTATCATGAGCACGATCCACGCTTACACAGGTGATCAGATGATCCTTGACGGTCCTCAGAGAAAGGGCGACCTTAGAAGATCCCGTGCAGGTGCGGTTAATATCGTTCCTAACTCCACAGGTGCAGCTAAGGCTATCGGTCTTGTTATTCCTGAACTGAACGGAAAGCTGATCGGTTCTGCACAGCGTGTTCCGACTCCTACAGGTTCTACAACAATCCTTGTAGCTACAGTAGAGAAGTCCGTAACGAAGGAAGAGATCAATGCAGCTATGAAGGCAGCAGCTACAGAGTCCTTCGGATACAATGAGGATGAGATCGTTTCCAGCGATATCGTAGGAAGCACATATGGTTCCATCTTTGATGCAACACAGACCATGGTTGGCGCTGACAATCTTGTTCAGGTAGTTTCCTGGTATGACAATGAGAACAGCTACACAAGCCAGATGGTTAGAACAATCAAGTATTTTGCTGAGCTTCAGTAATTTGCATCACGATTGATGATTTACCAGCTTGCTTTATAAGCAGACTTAAGAGGTCCGGTCCTAATAGGGCCGGACCTTATTTCTTCCCGGAATGCGATTATAATATATTATTATATTAAGGAGGACATGGACATGTCATTAAACAAAAAGTCAGTGGATGATATCAACGTAAGCGGAAAGCGCGTCTTAGTAAGATGCGACTTTAACGTACCTTTAAAGAACGGTGAGATCACAGATGAAACCCGTATCAATGCGGCGCTTCCTACTATTCAGAAACTGCTTAAGGATGGCGGCAAGGTAATCCTTTGCTCCCACCTGGGTAAGGTAAAGAATGGACCGAACGAGGGGGAATCCCTTGCACCTGTTGCTAAGAGACTTTCCGAGAAACTTGGCAAAGAAGTTAATTTTGTAGCTGATTACAATGTAACAGGCGAGGCTGCAACAAAGGCTGTTGCTGATATGAAGGAAGGGGATGTTGTTCTGCTTCAGAATACACGTTTCCGTGGTTCCGAAGAGACAAAGAACGGAGAGGCATTCTCCAAAGAACTGGCTGATCTTTGCGATGCATACGTATGTGATGCATTCGGATCTTCCCATCGTGCGCATGCTTCTGTTGCAGGCGTAACAGACTGTGTCCGCGCAAAGGGCGGTGAGTGTGCTGTTGGTTACCTGATGCAGAAGGAGATAGATTTCCTTGGCAATGCGGTAGAGAATCCGGTGAGACCCTTTGTAGCAATCCTTGGCGGCGCTAAGGTAGCTGATAAGTTAAATGTTATCAATAATCTGCTGGAGAAGTGTGATACGCTGATCATCGGCGGCGGCATGGCATTTACGTTCTTAAAGGCACAGGGTTATGAGATCGGTAAGTCCCTTGTTGACGAAGAGAAACTTGATTATTGTAAGGAAATGATGGCTAAGGCAGAAAAGCTTGGTAAGAAACTGCTTCTTCCGATCGACACCACAATCGCAGCGAACTTCCCGGATCCTATTGACGGACCCATCGATGTTCAGGTTGTAGATGCCGACAAGATCCCTGCTGATATGGAAGGTCTTGATATCGGAACAAAGACAGCAGAGCTTTATGCTGATGCAGTGAAATCTGCTAAGACAGTTGTATGGAACGGACCTATGGGTGTATTCGAGAATCCGACTCTGGCAAAAGGTACGATTGCTGTAGCGAAATCTCTTGCTGAGACAGATGCAACCACGATCATCGGCGGCGGCGATTCCGCAGCGGCTGTTAACCAGTTAGGATTTGCAGATAAGATGAGCCATATTTCCACAGGCGGCGGAGCTTCTCTTGAGTTCTTAGAGGGCAAGGAGCTGCCGGGCGTTGTAGCTGCAGACGATAAATAAATATAGGTTAAAATATGTGAGAGGAGAAAAATCATGGCAAGAAAAAAGATTATTGCCGGCAACTGGAAGATGAACATGACTCCCAGTGAGGCAGTTAAATTGGTGGAAGAACTGAAACCGTTGGTAAAGAATGAGGAAGTGGATGTTGTATATTGCGTACCTGCAATTGACATTGTTCCGGTAGTAGAAGCAGTAAAGGGAACTAATGTAGAAGTTGGCGCAGAGAATATGTACTTTGAGGAGAAGGGTGCTTATACAGGCGAAATCTCCGCTGCAATGTTAGTGGATGCGGGCGTAAAGTATGTTATCATCGGACATTCCGAGAGACGTGATTACTTTAAGGAGTGCGACTGCCTTCTGAATAAGAAAGTTAAAAAGGCATTGGAAGCAGGACTTGTTCCTATTCTTTGCTGCGGTGAAACCCTTGAGCAGAGAGAAATGGGCGTGACCATGGACTGGATCAGGCTGCAGATCAAATCCGATCTGGATGGAGTTACCGCAGATCAGGTAAAGGGTATTGTCATTGCTTATGAGCCGATCTGGGCGATCGGAACAGGCAAGACAGCTACGACAGAGCAGGCTGAAGAAGTGTGCAAGGGCATCCGTGACTGCATCGCTGAGATGTATGACGGAGCTACAGCAGAGGCTGTTCGTATTCAGTACGGCGGATCTGTTAATGCGGGTAATGCTGCAGAACTGTTTGCACAGCCGGATATTGACGGCGGACTTGTGGGCGGCGCATCTCTCAAGGCTGATTTCGGAAAGATCGTTTGCTATAAGTAGGGATAAGAACAAAAAATCATAATCATAAAAATGATATCGTTCATTATGAACGGTATCATTTTTTATGATAGGTTAATTTATTATATTAAACAAAATATACATATTATTTGCAGAGTATTTTAGTTCCTTTATGGTTGTATCCATTCTTTTGATGTGGTAAAATATGGAGAAATGAGTTTTAGCAAAATGTGTTAGACCAGGTTTTATAATAGGTAACTGGGAAAAATAATTGGATAATAGAGGTTGAGTATGGAAGATTTGGAAAAATTGAACAAGGAAACCAGAAGGAAAGAAAAACAGCATGCAAAAGGGAAATTATTTGCGACAGAAAGATTAGCGTTATTGTATGATGACGGGGTATACCGGGAATTGACGAATCCCAATGGCAGGGACGGCGTATATGTATGTATCGGAAAGGTTTTTGGTCAGGAGGTTGTGTCGGTTACCCATGATTTCACATATAAGGGCGGTAGCTTTGGAATACAGCAGAGCAGAAACATTATCAAAGCCCAGAAGCTGGCAATTAAGAAAAAGTGTCCTTATGTCATGCTGAATGATTCCGGCGGCGCGAGGATACAGGAAGGGATCGATGGACTTGCTGGTCTTGGCGATATGTTTTGCAATATGGTAGATGCATCAGGATATATACCACAGTATTCTGTGATCCTGGGCCCATGTGCAGGCGGGATCGCTTATGCAGCGGGACTTTCCGACTTTGTATTTATGGTGCAGGGGATTGGTCAGATGTATGTGACCGGGCCTAAGGTGGTAAAAAGCGTCGGACTGGGTTCTGTTACGGCAGAGGAGCTGGGCGGTGTGAAGCTTCATTCGGAGGTCAGCGGCTGCGCGCACTTTAATTATGAAGATGAAAAAACGTGTTTTGAGGACTTGAGGAAACTGATTTCTGTCATTCCGCCATGCAGCAAGAGTAATACGGCTGTTCCTGCAAAAGATAATTTCATCAAACAAAAAGAATTTTCATTTCAGCTTCCGGAAAGCGACCGGCATGGTTATGATATCCGTGAGCTGATCCGCGATATTGTGGATGATGACAGTTTTATGGAGATTCATTCCATGTTTGCGCAGTCGGTGGTCGTAGGCTTTGCAAAACTGTATGGAATCTCGGTTGGTATTATCGCCAATCAGTCAATGTGCAATGCCGGTACGCTGGACTGCGACACAAGTGATAAGGCTGCCAGACTGGTGAGATTTTGCGACGCGTTTCATATTCCAGTGATTACGTTTACGGATGTGACCGGATTTCTGCCGGGACTGGAACAGGAAAGTAAAGGGGTTATTCGGCATGGGGCAAAGCTGTTGTATGCGTTTGCGGAGTCAACAGTGCCCAAGGTCAACGTGATCGTCCGGAAAGCATATGGAGGGGCGTACATTGCGATGAACAGTCGGACGATGCGGGCTGACAAGGTATTCGCGTGGCCGTCTGCCAAAATTGCGGTGATGGGAGAGCAGGGAGCTGTTGAGATCCTTTATGCAAAGGAAGTAAAACAGATGGATAAAGAAGCCCGCGAAGCCTTTCTTGCTGAAAAGGCGGAAGAGTACCAGAGAGATGTAGTCGGTTACAAGCTGGGTATGGAACATGGTTATATCGATGAACTGATCATGCCGGAGCAGACAAGGGATAAGATTTATGATGTGATTGTGAAACATAAAAGGAAAAGCATCTTGAGAATGAAGAAAAAACACGGCAATATTCCTCTCTAAAATAGTGAAGATATCTGTGGCAGAAGGATGAAAATTCAACAGTTAAAGACCCCTCTGGATAAGGCAAGATCTTTAGGATGCCCAATATTGGATTTCCTACGGTTTCATAGTCAATAATTTAGCTTCATGAAAATAATTGACTGAACATATAAATAATGATAAAATTTAAAATAGTTTCTGGTAAAAAAAGGAGGATAATCCGTAATGAGAAAAGGGAGAATAAGAAGATCATTATTGTCCGCATTGTTGGTGGCTGTGATGCTGATCGGGAACTGCCTGGTTGTTAGCGCCGCGCCTCAGACGATGCCAGATGGAACCGTTTTTGATGCTGAATATTATGCGCAGAGCAATCCGGATGTTGCAGCGGCAGTCGGAACGGACGCAAATGCGTTATATCAGCATTATGTTAATTTTGGCAGGGCAGAAGGCAGATTGCCGTATGCAGGTGCAACACCGGCTGTTACACCCAGCGCGGGTACTGTTGCTGCAGGTCCTGGCGCAAGACTGCTGGACAGATCTACGATTCAGTTTTCAGCACATTTTACAAGCCTGCCTGCTTCTGATGACGGTGTGCTGTATGTATATGAGCTGGCTGTTTTTGAGGATGCGGTACCTGCAGGACGCGCGCCTATCATGAGCTTGCCGATGACTGCTGATCCAGTGGTTACATTCCCTTATACAGCAGCAAGACTGTATGAGAAATTTGCTTTTGTTACAATTAAGGGCGGTGTTCCTACAATTGTAGGCAACCCTCAGTTTATTACAAATCCTGAAGTGCTGGCGGATAAGAATGTTTCCAGACCTGCAGCATTCCATGGCTTACAGGGACCTACCCATCAGTATCAGTTTAATAATTACCCGATGCAGGGCGGCGGTAACAATGGTTATCCCATTGGATATCTGGCGAAGACGGTTGCCCTGTTAAATAATTCTGGCAATCCTACTATTACGCATCCCCTTGGACGCTCCGGTTATGCCGGGGATCCGCATCCGGTTGATGAGCAGTTCAATATTTTCATGTTTAACGCAACCGATCAGGCGGGCGTCGACGCATTGACAAGCGAAGTAAGCTGGCTGGCGAGAAATGGCAGCGCCGACGTATTCATCATCGGAAACGAAGTAAATGTGCGTAAGTGGAATTATATTCAGTGGCAGGGTGGTGTTTCATGGGATTATTATGTAGATCAGTATGCGGATGCATTCCGTGTTATGTATAATGCGATCAAGAGCCAGAATGCGGGCGCAGAAGTGCTGATTTGTATTGACCAGTGCTGGGACAGAGACCGTGCCGTAGACAGATATAATTACATCGATGGAAAAGATTTCTGCGATACTTTTAATTCCATTATTTCAGCAGGTGGAAATATCGATTGGGGTATTGCTGTGCATCCCCATCCCGTTCCACTGACCAACGCGAAGTTCTGGGCAACCGGTTCTTATGAGAGGGCTCAGATCAACAGTAATAGGATGATTACTTTTGAGAACCTCAGTGTAGTAGTCAATTATCTGTCACAGCCGCAGTTCTTAGCTCCTGATGGCAGCAGACGTTACATTATTGATAGTGAGGAAGGACTGGTAAATACACAGGGCGATGCTGTGCAGGGTGCAGCAATTGCTGCAGCTTATGAGTCGGCAAGGAGAAATGGCTTGTCGCAGATCATCTTCTTAGGGGATAATCACGGTCCGGGTCTGGATTATACTATGACAGGTCAGGCTGCAGCCGTATATAATTCATTTGGAACTCCTCAGGAAGCTGCTTACATGGAGTGGGCAAAGGGCGTGATCGGTATCAGCGATTGGAGCCAGGTATTGCGGTAAGCATTTCCGGACAAAAAAGAGTTGAATACAGAGAGCCGGACGAGACAGTGTCGTCCGGTTCTTTTTTAGGGAAACGTTGATTTAATCAGTGCTTCCTTAGAAACAGGAAAGGAAGGAGATACTGCCATGGGAGAAAAGAGGATCTTAGAACAGTCGGACAGAAGAGAACGGATGCTGATGGGGCTTTATCTTTTTATTTTTCTGATTGTGGCATCTTCTATCGCACTGGCACAGCCTCTTAATGACACGCCGCCCGTCTATGCCAATGCGCCGGATGAACATGCAAGGTATCTGGCCCCGAAGTACATCTGTGAACATGGTAAACTCCCCACCGCTTATGATGAGGAAGTGCGTATTCCGGGATATGGTTCCTCCTATGCGCTTTATAATGTGCTGCCGTATATTTTCATGGGATGGGTAATGCGTTTTGTGGATCTGTTTACAGACAGTGAATTATACTTATTATATAGTGCGCGTTTTGTCAATGTCCTGTTTGGTGCAGCTATGGCTTTTGTGGTCAGAAAACTGGCGGTCAGGATCTTCGATGAGGAAGCGAAAAAGATTTATCTGGACTGGCTGTTCTGTTTTTTGGTAATGTTCATGCCACAGAGCCTGTTCCTTCATACTTATGTGAATACGGATTCTCTGGCAATGCTTTCAACTGCGCTGATCTTATATGCGCTGGTCAGCATCTATCAGGAGGGATTTCGCATTTTCAATAGCGGCGTTTTATGTATTGGCGTGATATCATGTACACTTTCTTACTATAATGCGTACAGTTATATTGTCAGCGCAGTGCTGCTTTGCCTTGCTTATTTTGCTAAAACGGTTTCTGGAAAGCAGCAAAAGACCGGACAGAAAAGCCTAAGGATTTCTTATGATTGGAAAAACATGTTCCGCCATGCGCTGCCTATTACGGCAGTTATCTTATTGGGTACGGTGTGGTGGTTTATACGCAGCTATATCTTGTATGACGGTGACATTCTTGGATTTCGCACGGCGGACAAAATGATGGAATTGTATGCGGTGGATAAGGTCAATCCATTGACGTCCCAGACGTATCAGCAGATGGGTTATACAATCTGGCAGATGATACGGGAAACAGACTATCTTACGATTGCATATGCTTCTTTTGTTGGTGCCTATGGCTCCTTGTCTATTTTTGCAGATATCTGGATCTATCGATTTTATAAGCTGTTCTTTTATGGAGGATTGTTGGGATATATTGTTACGATTCCTGTCTATAGAAAGCAGCATGAGGGGAAACGGCTGTTTTTTCATGCCAATCTGATCTTCTGCATTCTTATGCCGGTATTTCTGATGGTTTATTATGCATATACATCAGATTTTCAGGCACAGGGGAGATATATGATGCCGATGCTCCTGCCGCTTATGATATATGTTGTGAAGGGACTGGAACGGCTGGCTGCGCTTGTGCGGAGAGGGGTGGTTGGAAGCGTAGGGCAACCCGGCAGGGAGAGCCGGCCGGTGATTTGGGAAGCTGTTATGAGGATTTCTGTGATCCTTGCAATGGCAGGCACTATCCTGATGCTGCTCTGGATGGTTTATGGGACAGCCATGCCGATTTACTGCCAATTCTTGACAGTTAACTGATAAATCGGTATAATTTTCTATATGTGAAATTGTGTGATTGCCTGCTTGTGATGGATTACGTAGGAGAGTTACAAGACAGGAAAAGGCGGGAACGGATATGATCCAAGGATTCTGTATTACTGGAATGATATTAGTGGTTTTTATGGCTGTCTGTATCGTTATGATGGGGCGCATCAAGAAAGAGATCGTCAACACGATGCGTTTTTTGTTTGCTGTCGCGATCATGACCGTTCTTTGCAATATAGCGGCGGTACTTGCGGTTGAGGAAGCAGAGTATTTGGCGATGCTGATGCATGGTCTTTATTTTGCTCTTACCGATTGGTTGGTTGTGGCTTTGTTCTACTTCGCGAAAAACTACACCGGTTATTTTGAGAAGAATAAGACTGTGGTCAGGCTTTTTTCGTTCCTTTCCATTGTGGATACCGTATCTTTGCTGGCAAATCTTTATTTTAAACATATTTTTTACTGTGAATGGACAGATATACAACAAGGAGCTTTCGAGTATTCCTGTTATGCCGTACATACTAGGATGCCAGGATATCTTTCACATATTCTGATTGTATATTCCATGGCGATATTTGTTATGGTTGTATTTTTTGTAAAAGCGAGGAATACAATAAAGCTGTACCGCAGAAAATATGATGTGATCCTGTATTCTTTTGTGATTATTCTGGGAGTCAACATCATATATCGTTTTGTCAATATTGCAATTGATATTTCCGTTATTTTTTACGTTCTTCTGGCGATAGCAATTGGATATTTTGGTCTTCTTTATATTCCCAAAGGGTTGACGGCGAGACTGTTATCATTTTCCGTTAAGGATATGAGCATGGGCATTCTCTGTTTTGATCTGGTGGGAAACTGCATCTATGTCAATGATATGGCAAAGCGTTTGTTTGGGCAGGATCAATGTAAAGATTATGAGTTTTTTGAAAAATATTATGCGGATTGGCTGGAGGAGCAGGGCGCTGAAGAACTGGTGGATACGACATGGCGTGAGCAGCAGATTGAAGGGGATAAAATAAGCTATTATGAAACAAAGTTTAAACGGCTGCTGGACGATGATGGGAATTTTGTCGGCGCATATTTCAGTATTGTGGATATGACGGAGGAAATTACAAAATATGAGAGGGAGCGTTACCGTGCGACACATGACGAATTGACCGGAATATTCAACAGAGTTGGATTTATGGAACAGGCGCATATGGTATTGGAAAACGATCCTGATACGAAGCGCTGTATTATGTACGTGGATGTGAAAGACTTTAAATTGTATAACGACATGTTTGGTGTGGAAGCCGGAGATAAACTTTTGATTAAGATTGCCGGAATAATGCGGCAGGAATATTCAGAAAATATTGTATATGGACGTTTGTCCGGCGACAGGTTTGCCGTATGTATGCCGGTGGAACGTTTTGATGAACAGAGGATAACCAATTATATCAAGACAACTGCTGCAAAGGACGGGAATGACGTATATCATGTGCATATCCAGCTGGGCATTTATTTTATCACGGACCCCACTATGGATGTTTCGGTGATGTGTGATCGTGCCAGAATAGCGATTCAGTCTATCAAATCAGATTATCAGAAGTATGCGGCATATTATGATGAGAAGCTGGGAGATCAACTCTACAAGGAGAAAAAGCTGATCAGTGGTTTTGAGGAAGCAATGGATAACGGACAGTTTCGGATGTATCTTCAGCCACAGATTGCGGCGGATGGCGCTTTGTTAGGAGCGGAAGCATTGGTACGCTGGATGCATCCTGTTGACGGATTGATTCCGCCGATTGCGTTTATCCCATTGTTTGAGCAGACAGGATATATTCACAAACTGGATATGTGTGTGTGGGAGCTTGCCTGCAGGCAGCTGGCGCAATGGAAGAAGATGGGCAGGGAGGAGCTTCACATTTCTGTCAACATATCTGCAAAGGATTTTTATTATATTGATCTTTATGAGACATTTACCGGATTGGTAAAGAAATATGAGATCGAGCCTAAGAATCTGAAACTGGAGATTACGGAAACGGCGGTTATGACAGAGATGAGTAAACAGTTAAAACTGTTAGACAGGCTGAGGGAATTTGGTTTTCATATAGAGATCGATGATTTCGGAAGCGGTTATTCTTCTCTGAATACGTTAAAGGATATGAATGTTGACGTAGTCAAAATGGATATGGGATTTTTGAAAAAGACGGAGCATCAGGAACGGAGCCGGATTATCATGGATTCGATGATTGCGATGTCAAAAAAGCTTGGCATTGCTGTCATTACAGAGGGTGTCGAGACGGAAGATCAGGTGGCGTTTTTAAGGACTGCCGGTTGTGATATGTTTCAGGGGTATTATTTTGATAAGCCGATGCCGGTGGAACAATTTGAAGAAAAATATAAAGTAAGTTAAAATTATGAAGAAAGAAGGAGAATAAAGATGGCTAAAAAAACAACGGTACTGATGATTCTGGACGGTTACGGTCTGAACGACAAGGCGGAAGGAAATGCGGTAAAGCAGGCAAAGACGCCTGTGATGGATAAGCTGATGGCGGAGTATCCTTTTGTGAAAGGGAATGCAAGCGGTATGGCAGTCGGACTTCCTGATGGTCAGATGGGCAATTCGGAAGTTGGTCATTTGAATATGGGCGCAGGACGTATCGTATATCAGGAGCTGACCAGAATCACAAAGGAGATTCAGGACGGCACATTTTTTGAGAATCCCGCGCTGATGAATGCAGTAGAGAATTGTAAAAAGAATGATTCCGCGCTTCATATGTTCGGATTGTTGTCCGATGGCGGTGTACACAGCCACAATACACATTTATACGGATTGTTGGAGCTGGCAAAGAGGAATAACCTTTCCAAGGTTTATGTGCATGCGTTTCTGGACGGACGGGACACGCCTCCTGCAAGTGGTAAGGATTTTGTGATTGCGCTGGAAGATGAGATGAAGAAGATCGGTGTCGGAAAAGTAGCAACCGTAACCGGCCGTTACTATGCAATGGATCGTGATAATAACTATGATCGTGTAGAAAAGGCATATCTTGCACTGACCAAGGGTGAGGGATTGACGGCGGACAGCGCGGCAGACGGTATTCAGGCGTCTTATGACAGGGATGAGACAGATGAATTTGTAAAGCCGACGGTTGTACTGGAAGGCGGTAAGCCGGTGGCTGTGATCGGAGACGGAGATTCCGTGATCTTCTTTAACTTCAGACCCGACCGTGCAAGGGAGATCACAAGGGCGTTCTGCGATGATGATTTCAAAGGATTTGCAAGGGAGAAAAAATTGGACATCAAGTATGTGTGCTTTTCAGAGTATGATCCGACGATTCCGAATAAGGAGATTGCATTCCATAAGATTGCGGTGACCAATACTTTTGGCGAGTGGCTTGCGGCTAATCATATGACCCAGGCACGTATTGCTGAGACGGAAAAATATGCCCATGTTACCTTTTTCTTTAATGGCGGTGTAGAGGAACCTAATCCTGGCGAAGACAGGGTGCTTGTCCCTTCTCCGAAGGAAGTGGCAACCTATGATCAGAAACCGGAAATGAGCGCTTACGGTGTCTGCGATAAACTGGTGGAAGCCATTGACAGCGGTAACTATGATGTTATCATTATTAACTTTGCAAATCCGGACATGGTAGGACATACCGGCGTGGAAGCTGCGGCGGTTAAAGCTGTTGAAGCGGTTGATGAATGTGTAGGCCGTGCAGTGGAAGCGATCAAGAGAAACGGCGGCGCAATGTTTATCTGTGCTGATCACGGCAATGCGGAGCAGTTGGTTGATTATGATACAAAAGCGCCGTTTACAGCGCATACCACCAATCCGGTGCCGTTTATCCTTGTGAATTATGATCCCGCTTATACGCTTCGCGAAGGCGGATGTCTGGCGGATATCATTCCGACGCTGATCCAGATTATGGGTAAGGAACAGCCGGCGGAGATGACCGGAAAGTCGCTGCTTGTAAAGAAAGCATAAGATTTAAAATAAGTGTATATAACCCTCCAAATCGTAAACAATAATTAAAAACGATTCGGAGGGTTTTATTTTATGCATGAATTGGAAATTACGGATGTGCATGCCAGAGAAGTTCTGGATTCCAGAGGCAATCCCACGGTAGAAGCTGCAGTGACGGTATGCAACCGTTATACGGGCTCGGCAATTGTGCCGTCCGGCGCATCAACGGGTAAGTTTGAAGCGGTGGAACTTAGGGATTCCATGCTGGAACAGGAGGATTCAGTCACTGGAGATACCAGAGTGGCTTGGGGAAAACGCTATGGCGGTAAAGGCGTCCTCCATGCAGTTAAGAATGTAAATACGGAGATCAGGGAATGTCTGATCGGGAAAAACGGATTGAACCAGCCGTTGATCGATGAGATGATGATCAAGCTGGATGGAACGGAAAATAAGAAAAGACTGGGCGCTAATGCAATTCTGGCGGTATCTATGGCAAATGCCAAAGCATGTGCTAAGGCGCTGGGTCTTCCTTTATACAGATATCTTGGTGGAACCAATGCAAAAATTTTGCCGACGCCAATGATGAATATCTTAAATGGCGGCGTCCATGCGAAGAATACCATTGATTTTCAGGAGTTTATGATCATGCCGGTAGGGGCTGATTCTTTTTCTGATGCGCTTCGTATGGGTACGGAGATCTATCATAGTTTAAAGAAGATACTGGCCAAGGACGGAAAAGCGACAGCTGTTGGTGATGAGGGCGGTTTTGCTCCAGATCTTAGGGATGCCTTTGAGGTATTTGATTATCTGACGCGCGCTGTAACGGATGCAGGTTATGCCTGCGGCAGTGACGTGGTATTTGCCATGGATGCTGCGGCATCAGAACTTCATGAGGAGAATTCCGGCATGTATTATTTCCCCGGGGAATCCGAAGTTCTGAAAAAAGAACGCGGTATCGATCCGGCCAATGAAAAGGAGGGCGTTTACGCAGGCGTAGCGGATACCAAAGAAACCGGTGTGATACGTACGACGGAGGAAATGATCGACATGTATGTGAGGCTTTGCGATCAATATCCGATCCGCTCCATTGAAGACGGTCTGGATGAAGAAGACTGGAATGGCTGGGTGGAGCTGACAAAACGGCTGGGAGACAGGGTGCAGCTTGTTGGAGATGATCTGTTTGTTACCAATGAAAAAAGGTTAAAGCAGGGGATTGAACTTTCCGCTGCTAATGCGATCTTAGTAAAGGTCAATCAGATTGGTACGATGACGGAGGCGTTTAATGCTGTGGAATGTGCTCACCGTGCGGGATATCGGGCAGTGATTTCCCACCGCTCCGGTGAATCCGAAGATGCGACGATTGCAGATATTGCGGTAGCGTTAAATGCCGGACAGATCAAGACCGGAGCGCCCTGCAGAAGCGACCGTGTGGTAAAATACAACAAGCTTCTTCGGATTGAAGAAGACCTTGCGGGGATGGCGTTTTACCGGTCGCCCTTTCTGGGATTACGATAATTTTGACGCAAAAAGCTGTAATAAAATGGAAAAAGTGCTTGCAATTAGCATAGTTTAGTGATATGCTTAAAAAAGTAATTGCAGGTGGTTGACAAGAGTAGGCGAAAGCCTACTCTTATTTATGGCAGAGAATAGGAAATTATTGGCATGGCAGGAAAACGGGAATACGAGGCAAGGACAGAGGCTCTTTTAGAGCCGATCGCTGCCGGGTATCAGGTAGAGATCTATGATGTGGAATACGTCAAAGAAGGCAGAGAATGGTATCTCAGGGCTTATATTGACAAGACGGGTGGCGTTACGATCGAAGATTGTGAAAAGGTTAGCCGGGCCTTGTCAGATGCCCTTGATCTGGAAGATTTTATTCCGGATGCCTATATCCTTGAGGTGAGCAGTCCTGGTCTGGGAAGGCAGCTGAAGAAAGACAGACATTTTGACAAAAGCCTCCATGAAAAGGTGGAGGTGAAGATGTTTGAAGCTGTGGAGGGCGTTAAGGAACTGGAAGGCATATTGCAGGCCTATGATCAACGAAAGATTGTGATTATGTTGGAAAATGAACGTGAGATTGAACTGGAACGGAACAAGATTGCACAGGTGCGGTTAAAGATAGACTTTTAATCAGGAGGAAAGAAAAATGGCAAGAGAGCAGAAAGCAGCAGTGGAAGCACAGGAGCGGGAGAAAGCGACAAAAGAACTGAAAGAGGCATTGGAAATTCTGGAGCGTGAAAAGGAGATCAGTAAGGAAGCTTTATTTGAGGCGATCAGCAACTCTTTAGTTACTGCTTGCAGGAATCATTTTAAAAGCGCTGACAATATCCGTGTCGATATTGATTATGATACCTGTGATTATCATGTGATTGCGACCAAGGAAGTCATCGAGCTGGAAGAGGACGTTATGGATCCGGCGATAGAGATATCTCTGGAGGATGCGAAGAAGATTGATCCGGACGCCAAGGTAGGCGATATGGTGGATGTTGAAATCAATTCCAAGGAGTTTGGGCGTATTGCAACGCAGAATGCCAAGAATGTGATCACACAGAAGATCAGGGAAGAAGAAAGAAATGTTATCTACAACCAGTTCCATGCAAAAGAAAAAGAGATTATGACAGGTGTAGTACAACGTCGTATCGGCAGAAACTGGAGTATTAATCTTGGCAAGGCGGATGCTCTTTTGATGGAGTCTGAGATGGTTCCTGGAGAAATCCTAAGACCAAATGACAGGATCAAGGTTTTTGTACTGGAAGTACGCAATGTGTCCAAAGGCTCTAAAATTACGGTAAGCCGTACGCATCCGGATCTGGTAAAGAGACTGTTTGAGGCAGAGGTTACGGAGATCCAGGACGGTACGGTAGAGATTATGAGCATTGCCAGAGAACCGGGAAGCCGTACCAAGATGGCTGTATATTCCAAAGACCCGAATGTCGATCCGGTAGGCGCATGCGTTGGCGTCAAAGGAGATCGTGCCAAAGCGATCGTTAGTGAGTTAAATGGAGAAAAGATCGATATCATCAGCTGGGATGAGAATCCGGGTAATCTGATCCGCAATGCACTTTCACCGGCGGAGATTGTCAATGTTTTTGCTGACCCGGAGGAGAGAACAGCCAATGTCGTAGTGCCGGATGCACAGCTCTCTTTAGCAATCGGCAAGGCCGGACAGAATGCAAGACTTGCTGCTAAGCTGACCAATTATAAGATCGATATCAAGTCAGAAACGCAGGCAAAGGATGCTTACGGATTCCGTATCGAGGATTATATGGGGGATGATATGGAAGAGTATGATGAGGAATATGACTCCTATGAAGAAGAGGGAGAATATGATGATTCCTATATGGATGCGGAAAGCGAAGAATATGCCGAATATATGGACTCTGAAGGAGATGAAAATCTGGCAGAAGAGGATTAAGTAAGGTTTGATAATATGATCAATACATCATAAAGGTATGGTGATCAAAATGAAGGTCAGAAAGACGCCACAGCGTAAATGTATCGGCTGCGGAGAAATGAAAGAAAAAAAAGAACTTATGCGTGTGATCAGAGAGGCTTCGGGCGAGATATCCATTGATCTTACAGGAAAGAAAAATGGCAGGGGCGCATATCTTTGTAAGAATGAAGAATGCCTGAAAAAAGCGATCAAAGGAAAAGGTCTGGAACGGTCATTTCAAATGGCAATACCGGCTTGTGTATATGAATCATTGGAGAAGGAGTTTTCTTTAAGTGGTACAAAATAAAATATATTCGCTTCTGGGTCTGGCACAGCGCGGCGGTCATGTAGCTAGCGGTGAATTCATGGTAGAAAATAGTGTCAAGGCGGGAAAAACGTGTCTTGTCATCATTGCCACGGACGCATCGGAGAATACAAGAAAAAAATTCAGTAATATGTGTGCGTACCGGGAGATACCGATCATGATTTTTGGTACGAAGGAAGAACTGGGGCATGCGATCGGCAAAGAAATGCGCGTATCCATTGCCGTGACCGACCATGGACTGGCCGGGGCGATTTTGAAGCAGATAAATGATACCGCAAAAAAACGGGAGGGAATGTGAGAGATGGAAGATCTTTCACAGCTGAAAGGAGATAGCAGGTTATATGGCAAAAAGAATCAGTATTTTTTCAAAGGAATATACCGGGTTGGAAAACAGCAAGGTGATAGAATTGCTGCAGGAGCATGGCATCGAAAACAAGAAAGCGCAAAGCAATCTGTCTGACGAGGAAGAAAGATTGCTGATTGAGAAGCTTGCGGCTTTGGGATATCGGCGCGCTGATGCACCGGATTCGACGGAAGCACCAAAAGGAGACGTTGAAAAAGCGGAGATGCCAAAAACCTCTGTAGATACGGCGAAGGCAGTAGATGACGTAAAAACCCCGGATGCGGCAAAGACTTTATCCGGAAGGCCGGCTTCTGACACTGATGCTATCACGGAAAAACCATCTGCGGAATCTCCCAGAACAGCACTTCCGGCAGCGAAACAGCCGGAAAATACTTCTCAACCGAAGTCGTTGAAAAAGAAGAATATTATTATTGTAGGCAGTGAGTCACAAAACCGTCAGGGTAACCGGCCCATGCAGCAGGGAGATCGGCGAGGACAGGGACCATACCGGCAGCAGAACGCAGGACAGCAGAGACCGGATCGGTTTGGACGTCTTAATGCGCCGATCAAGCCAAGGGAGAATATGGTAGATCGTGCAGCGGCGGTAACAAATCGTATGATGCAGGAAGAAAAGAGACGTTCTTTGCAGGAACAGGAAGCTCAGCGGGAAGAAAAGGCGGCAGCTGTTGAAACGCATGATGCGGTAGAACAGGTACAGCCGCAGGAGAGCCAGGATAGAAATCCCAATCCTTCAGTACAGGAACGATCTGCGCAGAATCCAAGAACCGGACGGTCTTATCCGACAGGACGGTATAGTGATCAGCGTCCTGTACAGGGCGGCAATTTTCGTGACCGCAATAAATCGCCTAGAGGCGGAGATAGAAATTATGATGGAGGGGGATTCCGCGGCAATGGCGAGGGCGCTCCCCGCAACAATGGAGCAGGGAATAGAAGTGCAGATGGTATGCCACGGAGAGATGGAAGACCGGATAATCGTTTTGGCGGAGGCAGACCGGGAGACCAGAGAGGATTTCAGAGACCGGGAGCCCGGCCGGGTGGTAAGCCGTTTGCGGCAGACGCGCCGATTGCAGATTCCACGGAAAAGCATCGCGAAGAGAGAAGAAACAACAATCAGGATAAGGATAAGAGAAGCAAGAAAGATCAGCTTTATGAAGATGATGGCGATTTTACCTTAGGAAAAGGGCGGAACAACAAGGCCGGACGTTTCATCAAGCCAGAGAAGAAAAAGGAAGAGGTTGTAGAGGATATCAAAACAATCGTGATTGCGGATGAGATTACGATCAAGGAGCTTGCGGATAAGATGAAGATACAACCGTCTGCCATTGTAAAGAAGCTGTTTTTGCAAGGTGAGATGGTGACTGTTAATCAGGAGATTTCCTTTGAACGTGCAGAGGAGATTGCGCTTGATTATGAGATCATGTGCGAACGAGAAGAAAAGGTCGATGTGATCGCAGAGCTTTTAAAAGAAGAGGAAGAAGATACGGAAAATCTGATTCCCAGGCCACCGGTCATCTGCGTTATGGGTCATGTAGATCATGGCAAGACCTCTCTGTTGGATGCGATCCGTAAAACAAATGTTACTGACCGTGAAGCCGGTGGTATTACGCAGCATATCGGTGCTTATATGGTAACGATTGACGGAAGGCAGATTACGTTTCTGGATACGCCGGGGCATGAGGCATTTACCTCTATGCGTATGCGTGGAGCAAACTCCACCGATATCGCAATCCTTGTTGTTGCGGCAGATGATGGTGTGATGCCGCAGACAGTGGAAGCAATCAACCATGCGAAAGCAGCTGGAATTGAAATTGTGGTCGCAGTGAATAAGATTGATAAGCCGGGCGCAAATATTGATCGTGTAAAACAGGAATTGTCAGAGTACGAACTGATTCCGGAAGACTGGGGCGGTACAACGATTTTTGCCAATGTTTCTGCTAAAACAGGAGAAGGCATCGAAGAACTTCTGGAGATGATACTGCTTTCAGCTGATGTACTGGAGCTTAAGGCTAATCCGAATCGTCGTGCAAGAGGTCTTGTGATCGAGGCGGAACTGGATAAGGGACGCGGACCGGTAGCAACTGTGCTGGTGCAGAAGGGTACGCTTCATGTAGGAGATTTTATCTCAGCAGGTGCATCGCATGGTAAGGTAAGAGCTATGGTGGACGATAAGGGAAGAAGAGTGAAAGAAGCGCTTCCCTCCACTCCGGTTGAAATATTAGGTTTGAATGATGTTCCGAATGCTGGTGAAATCTTTATCTGTCATAGCAATGATAAAGAGGCAAAGACATATGCCGAGACATTTATTGCACAGAATAAGGTAAAACTTCTGGAAGATACTAAGGCTAAGATGTCTTTGGATGACCTGTTCTCTAAGATTAAGGAAGGTAATCTGAAAGAATTGAACCTGATCATCAAAGCGGATGTACAGGGTAGTGTAGAGGCAGTAAAACAGTCGCTTCTCAAACTGTCAAATGAGGAAGTTGTGGTCAAGGCGATCCACGGCGGTGTTGGCGCAATCAATGAGTCGGATGTAATTCTGGCAAGCGCATCCAATGCGATCATTATTGGATTTAATGTGCGTCCTGATGTGATGGCGAAGCAGACGGCAGAGCGTGAAGGCGTTGATTTAAGGCTATATAAGGTCATCTATCAGGCAATTGAAGATATTGAGGCTGCTATGAAAGGTATGCTGGATCCCATTTTTGAGGAGAAGATTATCGGGCATGCAGAAGTACGTCAGATATTCAAGGCTTCCCAGATCGGTAATATTGCCGGAGCCTTTGTATTGGATGGTGAATTCCAGAGGAACTGTAAGATTAGGATTACCAGGGAAGGTGAGCAGATTTATGAGGGCGCGTTGGCTTCGTTAAAGCGTTTTAAGGATGACGTCAAGGAAGTCAAGGCAGGCTATGAGTGTGGTCTTGTATTTGAAGATTTTGACCAGATGCAGGAGCTGGATATCGTAGAGGCGTATATCATGGTTGAAGTACCGCGAACATGATAACAACGCAGGAGAAAAACAAGCTGGTGATACAGGGAATTTGAGAGGTAGCAATAGAAATTGAGAAAGAATAGTGTCAAGAACACAAGGATAAATGCTGAGGTACAGAAGGTTCTCGCAGAAGTGATACGGAGTGGGATCAAGGATCCGAGGGTTCCGCAGTTTACTTCGGTTGTAGATGTTCAGGTGGCACCGGACTTAAAGACCTGCAAGGTATGGGTCAGCGCCTTCTGTTCTGCAGAACAGGAAAAGGACGTACTGGCCGGGTTAAAGAGCGCAGAAGGATATATGAAGAATCAGCTTGCCAGACAACTGAATCTTCGTAATACGCCGGAGCTGAGGTTTTATCTGGATAAGAGTATTGAGTATGGCAATCATATGTCGAAGCTGATTGAGGAAGCAAACAGGGGATTGTCTCATGAGGATAAAGTCGAAGAAGACTGATGCCGGTAATAAATATTCACATGGGGAGATTGATGCATGGATATATACGAGGAAGTAAAATCGTATCAAAGGATCGGGATCGGCGGACATATCAGACCGGATGGAGATTGCATCGGTGCATCGTTGGGATTGTATTTTTATCTGAAAAAGCGGCTTCCGGAAGCAGATATCTTTGTTTTTTTGGAACGACCCGGCAATTCTTTCCGCAATATCCCCGGAATCGAATGTATTCATTCTGAGGAGGATTACCGGGATTGGGAGGCGATGGATGTATTTATCGCTTTGGATACGGTGCCGGAACGGATGGGGGCAGCGCTGGATCTATATAAGAGGGCAGAAAAAACGATCAATATCGACCATCATATCAGCAATCAGGCGGAGGATGCCATGGTCAATTACGTGGTGCCTAAAGCAAGCGCTACCAGCGAGCTCATCTATGATGTGATCGATAAGTCTTATCTGGATGCGACGATCGCGCAGCTTCTGTATATGGGGATGGCCCATGATACAGGAGTGTTTCATTATTCCAATACATCGCCCAAGACACTGCGTGTAGCGGCAGACTTATTAGAGTACGGCTTTGATTTTCCAAAGCTGATCGATGAGACATTTTATGAAAAGACATATCTGCAGAATCAGATCCTTGGCAGGATCATACTGGACAGCCGCAGGTATCTGGATGGCAGGATCATCATTGGCGCGGCTGATTATCATTTTATAAAGACGTATGATGCGAAAAAAGAGGATTTTGAAGGGGTTGTAAACCAACTGAGGATTACGGAAGGCGTTGAATGTGCTGTATTTTTGTACGAAAAAGAAAAAGGGTGCTTTAAATGCAGTTTAAGGGCATCTTCCGATCTGGTGGATGTGGCAAAGATTGCGGTGGAGTTTGGCGGCGGCGGTCATGTCAGGGCATCCGGATTTGATGCCAGGATGGAGTTGTCGGTATTGGAAGATAAGCTGGTGGAGATGATCTCCAAACAGATTACCGCATAAATGATTTGGAATGGAGATAATCATCAACAGAATCATGATACACGGAATCATCAATGTATATAAAGAAGCGGGTTATACCTCCTTTGATGTGGTGGCAAAACTCCGCGGTATATTAAAACAAAAAAAGATTGGACACACCGGAACACTTGACCCTGCGGCGGAGGGCGTGCTTCCGGTTTGTTTAGGTAATGGAACAAAGCTTTGCGAGCTGCTGACGGACAAAACAAAAGAATATGAAGCGGTACTTCTGCTGGGGAAGACCACCGATACACAGGATACAACAGGTGCTGTTTTGTCGGAGCGAACGGTGGATTGCACGGAGGAAGAGGTCAGGACGGCAATCATGAGCTTTGTCGGAGCATATGAGCAGATTCCACCGATGTATTCGGCATTAAAAATAGACGGAAAGCGTCTCTATGAGCTTGCAAGAGACGGAAAGACAGTAGAGCGCAAAGGGCGCAGGATAGAGATCTATGAGATAGAGATCTGTTCGGTGCAGCTTCCCAGAGTTACATACCGTGTCAGATGCAGCAAGGGTACTTATATCCGGACATTGTGTCAGGATATCGGGGAAAAGCTAGGCTGCGGCGGCTGTATGGAGCATCTGCTCAGAACGCGTTCCGGCAGCTATGGAATAGACGACTCCCTGACGTTGAGGGAGATAGAAGAAGCACGGGATCAGGACAGGCTTGAAGCTATCGTACAGCCACTGGAAAGCGCGTTTGACTATCCGAAGCTGACAGTACGGCCCGAAGGAAAAAAGAAGATTGATAATGGAAATCCAATGGGTGCGGAGTTGTTTTTTGAAACAGGGCAGTGCGCCCCATCTTCCGGGCAGCGGTACTGGGTATATGATGCACAGGGGGAACTGGCGGCCATATACATTTATAATGAACAGACCCGGCTGTTTATGCCGGACAAGATGTTCCCGCGTATCCCGTGAAATGCGGTAAAAATAAAATGAGAAAGGTGCTCCTCATGCAGATCATCGACAGCATGGAACAACTTCATATTGAGGAAAACACTGCCGTCGCCATCGGGAAATTTGACGGCATACATCTGGGACATAAGGCGCTCCTTCAGGAGATCCTGGATGCAAAAAAACATGGACTGAAAGCGGCTGTTTTTACATTTTATCCTTTGCCAGCAGTGGTTTTCGGACAGGGGGAAACTTCGCAGCCATTTGATCGGCGGTTTCAGTCGCTTAGCACCAGAACAGAAAAAAGAAGATATCTGGAAGAAGCGGGGATCGATTATCTGGTGGAGTATCCGTTGAATTTAACCACAGCCGCCATAGAACCGGTTGATTATATCACGTCGATTCTGGTGAAACGTATGCATGTAAAGCTGGTTGTGGCGGGACCTGACCTTTCCTTTGGAAAGCAGGGAAAAGGTGATTTTGCGCTTTTAAAGCAGTATGCCGTGAGATATCATTATGAAGCCAGACAGATAGAAAACGTAGGAATGGGCGGAAAAGAGATCAGCTCCACCAGAGTCAGAGAAGCGGTAGAACGGGGGGATATGAAGGCGGCAAAAGTATATTTGGGCAGCTGCTATTGTGTGGAAGGAATCGTCCGGCATGGCACAGAGATTGGGAGGACGCTGGGATTTCCGACCTTGAATCTGGTCCCGGAGAAGGAAAAGCTTCTGCCACCCTTCGGCGTATATCATAGTCAGGTGGAGATAGATGGAACAAGGTATCTGGGAGTGACCAATATCGGCAGAAAGCCTACGGTGCATGACGGAGATGAAGTGACAGTGGAAACCTTTGTATTTCATTATCAGGGACAGGCATATGATCTTCCGGTGCGGGTGGAATTACTGGAATATGCAAGACCGGAGCAGAAGTTTGCCGGAAAAGAACAGCTGATGGAACAAATCCGGCAGGATGTGAAACGGGCTGAAAAATATTTTGGTATTACAGGTCATCGCTAAATTTAACCAAAAATAATGTCGTTTTTAATGATTATATGGTGGATATAGAGAAAATAAATTCCCATACTTGTAATCACTGGAAATTTTCGTTAGAATTAATTTTAGCTTTATATTACTTTAATATATGAAGTTCGGTTTTTATAATTTAGTTTGATATTTCGTATTAGCTAATACAGGTGGCAGGGATATGGAGCCTGACACCTTGATGATGGAGAAGACCATGGGGATCGCGCAACTATTGTCACTGGCGGGTGGTCTGGGTTTGTTCCTGCTTGGAATGACACAGATGAGCGAGGGAATCGAGAAAGCTGCCGGAGAGAAGCTGAGAAAGATATTGGAGATGTTTACGACCAATCGTGTCATGGGAATGGTCGTGGGAGTCATCTTTACCGGTATCATCCAATCCTCGTCCGCATGTACAACTATGGTGGTCAGCTTTGTCAATTCAGGACTGATGAATCTTTATCAGGCTGCCGGCGTCATCTTTGGTGCCAATATCGGTACTACCATTACCGGTCAGCTTGTATCCTTTAACTTATCAAGATATGCGCCGTTGTTTTTATTAGGCGGTGTCATTGCAACAATGTTTTCCAAAAATCAGAAAGTGAAGAAGATCGGGGATGTTGTGGTAGGCTTTGGCGTACTTTTTATGGGAATTGCCATGATGTCTTCTGCAATGGAGAGTATGAAAGAATCCGGTCGGATCGTAGAGATTCTTCAGGGGTTGACCAATCCTCTGATTGCAATTCTGGTAGGTACACTGCTTACTGCCATCGTGCAGAGCTCTTCCGTAACGGTTTCAATCGTACTGCTGATGGCACAGCAGGGACTTTTTAATGACTGTAATATCTGCCTGTATATCATTCTGGGATGCAATATCGGTGCCTGTGCGACGGCAGTGATTGCTTCTCTGGCAGGAAATAAGGAAGCGAAGCGTGCGGCATTGATCCATCTGCTGTTTAATATTATAGGAACTATTCTGATGTTCATCGTATTACAACTGGCTATGCCATATGTTTCAGCTTTGATTCATTCGTTTTCAACGGATGATGGGCGGTTCGTAGCCAATGCGCATACGTTGTTCAAGGTGGTGCAAGTACTTGTATTGCTTCCGTTCTCCGGTTTGATCGTTAAGCTTACCTGTCTGCTAGTGCCCGGTAAGGATCAGAAGGTGGGATATCTGGATACCTTCCAGTTAAAATATATCGGCGACAGAGTGTTATTAAATCCTTCTACAGCAGTTGTTAACGGCTTAAAGGAATTGGAGCGTATGGCTTCTCTGGCGGGCGATAATCTGAACCGTGCAATGAATGCACTGATTACACTGGATGAAGAGGATATCCAGGAAGTATATGAGATGGAGAAAAATATTGATTTCTTAAGTCATGCCATTACCCATTATCTTGTAAAAATCAACCAGTCTACGCTGCCAATTGAGGATCTGCAGGGACTGGGCGCATTGTTCCATGTGGTTGGCGATATTGAAAGAATTGGTGATCATGCGGAAAATATTGTGGATATGGCAGTCAGAAGGAAAGAAACAGGTGTGGAATTCAGCCAAGAGGCACAGCAGGAACTTGCCGGAATGCTGGAGCTGGTTAACGCCATGCTGGAGCGTTCCTTAAAGGTAATACCGGGGACAGGCAGTGCGGCAAGTATTGATAAGGCGGTGTCAGAGCTTTATGAACTGGAGAATAAAGTGGACGCCAAAGAAAAAGAGTTGCAGCAGAATCATATCGACAGACTGACGGATCAGAATTGTACGCCGGAAGCAGGAATGCTTTTTTCTGATATTGCATCCGGTCTGGAACGTGTTGCCGATCATGCGCTGAACATTGCGATGTATATTACAAGAGGAGATCACGAGGAAGTGACGAAAGAGGCACAGAGATCGGCCGTTTAAGAGATGCTGTTTTGGCGATATAGGATGATGACAGTCGATAAATGGCGATATTTGGTAAAAAACAAAACTTGACGTGTGGAATCGAGATAGATATAATAGGGTGTAATATTTGTGTAACAATTTCGTAACAAATATTGCGTTCTATTTTTTTATTTTAGATAGGAAGGTTTTTATATGAAATATAGGTATTATAGATATTGCAGCATATTTATCATGATGCTGACGGTGTTTCTGGGGTCTGTAGCTTTTGCAACGACGCCGGAGGAACATCAGGAGATAGGGGATGCATTTGGAGTGACGGTTTCGCCGGAGATGGATATCGAAGTAGCTGATGTGACAGAGGAACGGATGACTGAGGTACATGTGGTGGAATGGAATATCACCCCTGTTGAGGAGGATTTTACAGCTTCCACAGATGATCTGATGACAGCCGGTACGGCACAGGTGTTTCAGGAGGGGATGACGGATCTGGAACATTGGGATGGACCCACGGAGTATTGGGGCTATACGAATCTTGGCATTGCAAATGTAGATAACCATTTAAATGTACGGGAGACGCCAGGGGAAAACGGAAAACTGATCGGCAAGATGAGTAACGATGCAGCCTGCGAGATCTTAGAGGTGGTGGATGGCTGGGCGCATGTTACCTCCGGAAAGCTGGACGGATATGTCAGCATCGATTATCTGCTGACAGGACCTATGGCAGTGGTCAGGGCAGAACAGATTGTGAAACCTGTCGCAAGTGTGGAGACAGAAGTCCTGCGTGTCAGAGAGGAGCCGAATGTGGAGTGCCCCGTGATTACCACGGTTCCTTACGGCGAGGAGCTTGAAGTGCGTTCCGTATTGGACGGCTGGGTAGAGATCGATCTGGACGGAGAGTCTGCTTATGTTTCGGCAGAGTACGTTTCGGTAGCGGAAAGACTGCCTACGGCAATCACGATGTCTGAACTCTTGTACGGCGAAGGAGTATCCGATGTACGGGTTGATATCTGTCAGTATGCGAAACAGTTTGTGGGTAATCCATATGTATGGGGAGGAACCTCTTTGACCAGAGGTGCAGACTGTTCCGGATTTGTCTTAAGCCTGTATGCAAAATACGGTATTACGCTGCCACATTCATCCGCAGCACAGGCGAATTGCGGACGGAGAGTCGCATTGTCGCAGATGCAGCCGGGAGATCTGGTATTTTATACGAAAGGCGGCTCGATCAACCATGTGGCGATGTATATTGGCAATGGACAGGTCATCCACGCTAGCAGTCCGTCAACGGGCATACGCATATCCAGCGTGAATTACAGGACGCCGTATGTGGCGGTCAGTCTGTTTGATTAAGCAGATCAGGTAAGGATTGACGATATAAAAAAGTGGGACTTTCCCTAAGTTTGAGACTATCCCAAAGTTTGTGTAAACCTTCAAACTGATGTAAGATAAAATTACTCAGTTTGGAGGTTTATTTTTTAATTACTTTTCATTGATTTATAGGAATTTCCCCACGCTTCCATGGCATCAAGAATCGGGCGCATGGTTTCCCCCAATTCTGAAAGGGCATATTCAACTCTCGGTGGCACTTCTGCATACACAGTGCGGGTAATAAGCCCATCCGCTTCCATAGAACGCAGGCTGTCAGTCAGCACCTTTTGGCTGATACCGTCCAAATTTTTCTGCAATTCATTAAAACGCCATGGTCGGATTCGAAGGTTGCGGATAATCAATAACTTCCATTTGTTTCCGATAAGCTGAACAGTTGTAGCTACCGGGCAGTCAGGCAGCAATTCGGCTTTTGTTTTCATGTCATACCTCCATTACTTCAAAAAAGAATGTTACATTTCAATTATAGTATAACCTCTGATAAAATGCAATAGACGGAGGCACCAAAATAGTTGGCGCCGGGAAACAGCTTAAATTTTCAAAGGTTACAAAAAAGTGCGTATCCCCATAAAATTGTGCGTACTTGTGGGACAGGAAAAACCCGGTATAATGATTGTCACGGGGTGAAAAGCTCCCTAAATACATACAAGGAGGACTTTTTTATGGCACTTTCTAATCTTGCTGGATGGACTGAGGAAAAGGCTGCTTCCGCTTGCGGAGCTGCTTGTGGGGCTTCTGATAAGCCGAGCGAAACTCCTGCTGCCTGTGGCGCTGGTGACAAGCCTGCTGAGGTTCCTGCTGCCTGCGGTGCTGGTGACAAGCCGGAAGAAAAGCCCGCTGCTTGCGGCTCCGCTTGTGGAGCTGGCGACAAGTAATTAACGGCCATCTTGAAAGCTGTTCCCGGCGGGAATACTCTCGTCGGGAACATTCGATCGTTACTCGGTAAAACCGATTACATATAAAGCGAGGACCAAGGTATGAGACAGTATTTTTCTGAAGCGAAGCAATACTTCGCTTTTCAATGGCACATCACAGATGCGTGCGACCAGAGGTGCAAGCACTGCTACATATTTTCTGAGGATAACTGCAAAAAACTGGATGCTATGACATGGGAGCAGATACAGGATACCTTTTATAACTGCTTGGATTTCTGCAAAATGTATCACCGCCTGCCGTACTTTTATATTACAGGCGGAGATCCGATACTGCACCCGGATTTTTGGAAACTGCTTGGACTTCTGAAAACATACGATATTCCTTTTACGATCCTTGGAAATCCATTCCACCTAAACGATGAGGTGTGTCAAAAGCTAAAAGAATATGGTTGTCAAAAATATCAGCTTTCCCTTGATGGTATGCGGGAAACCCACGACTGGTTTAGGAAACCCGGCTCCTTTGATATTACATTAGAAAAAGTTGCCTGTATAAAAAAAGCCGGTATCCGCAGTGTGGTGATGACAACTGTTTCTGGCAAAAACATTGAGGAAATTCCCGCCGTCATAGATGCGGTGGTTGCAGCAAAAGTGGATGTGTTTGCTTTTGCCCGCTATTGTCCAACCAGTGAGGAAAAGGATACCGGCATAGAGCCCATGCGTTACCGGGAATTGCTTGCAGTTTGTGATAAAAAATTCAAAGAGTATGAAGCGGCAGGCTGCGAAACTTACTTCAATAAAAAGGATCATCTTTGGACGCTGTATGAGTATGAAACAGGGGCGTTCAAAATTCCCGAAACCGCTAAGGCGGGTATGATCTACGGCGGCTGCAATTGCGGGAACTGTCATTTGACAATCCTGCCAACGGGTGATATTTATGCCTGCCGCCGGGTGCAGAATAGCCGCGTGGCAAATGTTTTTGAGGATAGGATTGCCGATGTCTGGGTCTGTGAAATGGAAGCTTACCGGGAATATGACAAGTTCAAGAAATGCAGCAAATGCGAATTAAAAGCATGGTGCCGTGGCTGCCCGGCTGTTGCCAGTGGAGCGCAGGGGGATTTTTATGATGCTGATCCGCAATGTTGGAAGGAGATTGAATAATGGAACTTTTGGAGCTGATGAAACATCGCCGCTCTATCCGTAAATATCAGGATAGGCAGATTTCAAAACCTGATCTGGAGAAAATCATAGAAGCCGGAACTTATGCGCCAAACGCCGGAGGCGGTCAGCGCAGTATCATTTTGGGCATCCGTAATCAGGCGTTAGTCGAGAAGATTGGACGGTTGAACCTGGCCCGTTTTGACCGAAGCAGACTGTCGGGCAGCTATGTTTCAAAGGAACAGCCCAGCGTGATTGATGATCCGTCTATGAAAAGCGGCTTTTACGGAGCGCCCACGGTCTGTGTGGTTTTTGCACAGAAGAATTTTCTTTACAGTATTCCCGACGCCTTTTGTTGTGCGGAGAATATGGTGTTGATGGCGGCGGAACTGGGCATTTCCTCTTGTATTATTGCAAGGGGTGAGGAAACCTTTGATAATGAGGTGGGTGCGGCATTTTTGAAGGAATGGGAGATCCCCGACAATTATATTGCCCGCTGTTTTGTCCTTTTGGGATATTGTGATGGAGAATACCCGCAGGCAAAACCGAGGAAAGAAAGCAGAAGCAAAATCGTTGAATAGATTATTCGATAGAAGGTTTGAATAAAGGAGGAAATTATAAATGGATGCAAAAACCTGTTTACAAAAACTGCAATATGTAGGCGTGCTTGCTTTCGCCACGGTGGATGAATACGGCGCTCCACAAATCCGTAATATCAGTGCGATTCATTATGAGCCGCAAGCTATGTATTTCTTTACTGCTAAAGGAAAAGCCTTCTGTAAGGAGTTGTTGGCCGATGGGCGTGTTCAGGTTCTCGGTTACACAAAATATAAGGAAATGATCCGCTTATCTGCAAGAGCTATTCCTGCTCCGGAATCAGATCAAAAGAAATGGATAGACACGATTTTTTCCGAGCAGCCGTATCTGTCAAATGTATATCCGGGCGATACTAGGAATTTAGCGGGGATTGTATTTCAGATTACGGATGCTGAGATCGAGTATTTCAATCTTGGTGTCAATCCTATTTTCCGAGAGAACTATACCATAGGTAGCAGCCATATCACCTTCAAAGGATATCAGATTGGCGAATCCTGTATTAGTTGTGGCACTTGTTTGAATAACTGCCCGCAGCGGTGTATTGAACCAGGAAATCATTATCAAATAAAGCAGGAACATTGTCTGCATTGCGGCAACTGCTTTGAAGTATGCCCTGTAAAGGCAGTGGAAAAGCGAGGATAACATGATACAGGCAGAAAGACAAACATTTGAAATTTTGATTTGTTTCTGTAATTTGAAAAAATTTAACTTGGAATTTGTTACTTGACGATAAAACAGAATTATGATAGTTTATTGAAAATTACTTAAAAAGAATTTCTTATAACGATTAAGAGGACTTTAGCTCATGAATGCAAAAATGATTTTGACAGACCTTGATCATACATTGCTTTGTTCTGATGGCGGCATATCAGAATATACAAAACAGATTTTGAAAAAATGTCAGAGCTATGGAATTCTTATTGTGATGGCTACTGCCCGATATTGGATAGGAGCGGAACGTTACATAGAAGAAATTCAACCGGATTATGAGATTACAACAGATGGAACGCTTATCCATCGACGAGGGAAACAAATCTATAGCTGCAGCATGGATATAAATGATGCGAATCAAATCATACAGGATTTGATGAAACAGAATCCAAATACAGAAATAACTGTGGCAGCAGGGCGTCAGGTTTTTTGGAATAGTTACCATATATCAGAATCCGAGAAATTGCATAAGGCAGTTTTTAATAATTATGAAAAGCCTTTATGCTGCCCAATAAATAAAATTGTAGCAGAACTATCTGACAATAATATAGCCTTAAAAATTGCAAATAAAAATCACTGTCGTCTGCAAGGTTATCGGGGAGAGGATTGGTATGCTTTCTTGCCAGAAAATTCGGGTAAGATACAAGCAATTATCGAATTGGCAAAGTCGTTGAACATATCTTTAAGTGATATTGTTTCTTTTGGCGATGATATCAATGATATGGAAATGCTCCAAATCTGTGGCACAGGAGTTGCTGTTTCCAATGCTGTTATGGATGTAAAGAATGTTGCAGATTGTGTCGCATTGTCAAATGATGAGGACGGTGTTGCTAATTGGATTGAAAAAAATATACTTATGGATTATATTTTCTGACACTTCGTTCCATTATTAATCTTCAAATTACAATCGGAATTTTGCGGAGGTAAATAAATGAATATAGAAGAACAGTTTAATTTGATTGCTAAAGAATATGATAGCAATCGCAGAAAGTTTATTCCCTGTTTCGATGATTTCTACCAAAAAACAACAGAATTTATTGTTTCCAACATAGATGAGCCAAAACGAGTTGTTGATTTAGGAGCAGGAACAGGGTTATTAACTTATTTTTGGTATCGGCAATGTCCGGATTCTGAATATGTGCTTGTTGATATTGCAGATGAAATGCTGAATGTTGCCCGGAAAAGATTTGATGGTATTGGAAACATATCATATCAAATAGAGAATTACATTCATAAATTGCCAGATACTATTTTTGATACGGTTATCTCCGCACTTTCCATTCATCATTTGGAAAATAGCGAAAAGATAAAATTATTTTCAAGAATATATGATCATTTGCCAAGTGGCGGCTTGTTTATAAACTATGATCAATTTTGCGCAGAACAGCAGCAAATGAATCATTGGTTTAATACTTATTGGGAAAGGCAGATAGAACACAGTGGATTAACGGATAAAGATATAGAGTTATGGAAAGAACGTAGAAAATTAGATAAAGAATGTTCTGTTGAACAAGAAGTAGATATGTTAAAAAGTTGTAAATTTAATGTTGTTAAGTGCGTTTACTCCTATCAAAAATTTTCTGTAATTGTTGCGTGCAGGGACGATAAAAAATAATAGTTTACAATAAGAAGGTATTGTGATATTATATATCAGTGTGTGGTCAGAACCACAGTTAACCAGGACTGAGATGACCGGTTTCTCCGACCGTCACCCCGGACTGGCAGAATATCAATTAGGAGGAAAAATCATGATTTCAGCAGAAAAGAAACAGGAAGTAATTGCGAAGTATGCGACGAAAGAGGGGGATACAGGATCACCGGAGGTACAGATCGCCATACTGACAGCAAGAATCGAGGAACTTACGGCACATTTGAAGGAGCATCCTTTGGATCATCATTCAAGACGCGGTATGTACAAGATGATTGGTAAGAGACGTGGTCTTTTGGATTATCTTAAGAGAGTGGATATCGAAAGATACCGTTCCCTAATCGAGCGTCTCGGAATCAGAAAATAATTAGAGAAGAGAAGCGGATATGGGACAAAAGTCTCATTATCCGCTTTTATGGTTGAGTAAAGGAGAGAAAACAAATGTATAAGACATTTAGTATTGAAATTGGCGGACGTACTTTAAGTGTTGATATTGGACGAGTATCCGCACAGGCCAATGGCGCTGCATTTATGCATTATGGTGATACAACCGTATTATCTACCGCAACCGCATCAGAAAAGCCGAGGGACGGGATCGACTTTTTCCCGCTTTCCGTAGAATATGAAGAGAAGCTTTATTCCGTAGGAAAAATTCCGGGTGGATTTAATAAGCGTGAGGGTAAGGCATCAGAGAATGCAGTCCTGACAAGCCGTGTGATCGACCGTCCGATGAGACCGTTGTTCCCGAAGGATTATCGTAATGATGTGACATTAAATAATCTTGTAATGAGCGTGGATCCTGAGTGCCGTCCGGAACTGGTGGCTATGATCGGTTCCGCTATTGCAACGTGTATTTCTGATATCCCGTTTTGCGGTCCCTGCGCGATGACACAGATGGGACTGGTTGACGGAGAACTGATCATCAATCCCAGCCAGGAGATCTGGAGAACCGGAGATATGCAGCTAACGGTGGCATCTACGGCGGAAAAAGTGATCATGATCGAAGCCGGCGCCAATGAAGTGCCGGAGACGAAGATGCTTGAAGCAATCTATCAGGCCCACGAAATCAACCAGTCGCTAATCAAGTGGATCAATGATATTGTGGCTGAAGTCGGCAAAGAAAAGCATGAATATACCAGCTGCGCAATTCCGGAAGAAATGTTTGACGCTATGAAGAAAATCGTAACACCGGAGGAGATGGAAGTAGCTGTATTTACGGATGAGAAGCAGATCAGGGAAGCAAATATCCGCGATATCAAGGCAAAGATGGAAGAAGCTTTTGCAGAGAATGAAGAGTGGCTTGCTATCTTAGGCGAAGCGCTGTATCAGTATCAGAAGAAGACTGTCAGAAAGATGATCTTAAAGGATCATAAGCGTCCGGACGGCAGAGAGCTGACACAGATCAGAAAACTTGCGGCAGAAGTGGATATCATCCCCAGAGTACACGGTTCTGCGATGTTCACCCGTGGACAGACCCAGATCTGTAATGTATGTACGCTGGCTCCGTTGTCAGAGGTACAGAGGATCGACGGACTTGATGAGAATGACAAGGCAAAGAGATATATGCACCATTATAATTTCCCGTCTTATTCTGTAGGCGAGACCAAAGTCAGCCGCGGACCGGGACGTAGGGAAATCGGTCATGGCGCGCTGGCAGAGCGTGCGCTGGTGCCGGTGCTTCCTTCGGAAGATGAGTTCCCATATGCCATCAGAACTGTATCTGAGACATTTGAATCCAACGGCTCCACTTCCATGGCGTCTACCTGTGCTTCCTGTATGTCACTTATGGCGGCCGGTGTACCCATTAAGAAAATGGTGGCGGGTATCTCCTGCGGTCTGGTAACAGGGGAAACAGATGATGATTTCGTTTTATTGACAGATATTCAGGGACTGGAAGATTTCTTTGGTGATATGGACTTTAAGGTTACAGGTACAAAGGATGGTATTACCGCGATCCAGATGGATATCAAGATCCATGGTCTGACGAGACCTATCGTAGAGGGCGCTATCGCAAGATGCCGTGATGCAAGGATGTTTATCATGGAGACATGTATGTCCAAAGCAATTGCGGAGCCGCGTGAGGAAGTCGGAAAATATGCACCGAAGATTATTCAGATCAGGATCGATCCTGAGAAGATCGGTGATGTTGTTGGACAGCGTGGTAAGACAATCAATGAGATCATTGCCCGTACCGGCGTAAAGATTGATATTACAGATGACGGCGCTGTCAGCGTATGCGGCACGGATATGGAGAAGATGGATGAGGCTGTAGACATGATCCAGACGATCGTGACTGACTTCGCGGAAGGACAGGTATTTGCAGGCAAAGTAGTCAGCATCAAGGAGTTTGGAGCGTTTATCGAGTTCGCACCGGGCAAGGAGGGGATGGTACACATCTCCAGAATTGCGAAGGAAAGGATCAACAAGGTAGAGGACGTCCTGCAGCTTGGTGATGAGGTCAAGGTTGTATGTCTTGGTAAGGATAAGATGGGCAGAATGAGCTTTTCCATTAAAGACTGCGCGCAGAATTAAGCGTAAGAAAATATAAAAAAATTTGAAAGTAATTAAAAAACCGGTGCTTCCGTTACAGGCTGCGCCGGTTTATTATTTTAAAGAAGATAGTCCCGCATAATACGCAGGGCGTTTTTTTCAAGGCGCGACACCTGTGCCTGGGAGATGCCGATCATATCTGCAACCTCCATCTGGGTCTTGCCTTCAAAAAAGCGCAGCGTGACGATTTCATGTTCCCGTTCATTCAGATGTTTCATGGCTTCAGTCAGGGAAAGCTGCTCTACCCAGCGGCTTTCCTTATTTTTTTTATCCGAGATCTGATCCATGACATATAGCGTGTCTCCGCCTTCTGTATAGACCGGTTCGTAGAGACTCAGCGGACTCTGGATCGCATCCAGGGCATAGACGATATCTTCCTTGGTCATGCCGATCTCGGTTGCGATCTCTGCAATGGTGGGCTCCAATGCATTTTTACGGGTCAGGTAGTCCCTGGCATAGATCGCTTTGTATGCCGTGTCCTTTAAGGAACGGCTGACGCGGATGGAGGAGTTGTCGCGCAAAAAACGGCGGATCTCCCCTATGATCATAGGAACTGCATACGTGGAGAATTTCACGTTCAGAGTGGTATCAAAATTATCTATGGCTTTGATCAGACCGATACATCCGATCTGGAATAGATCGTCTACATTCTCATTGGTGGAGGAAAAGCGTTTAATGACGCTTAGGACAAGGCGGAGATTGCCTTTGATAAATTGCTCTCTTGCAGCCATATCCCCCTGTTTTATCTTTTTAAATAATTCTTCCGTTTCATGGGATTTAAGTAATGGTAGTTTGGCGGTATTGACACCGCAGATTTCTACTTTTTGGACTGCCATCAGAGTTCCTGCCTTTATAAGTTTGTCAGCTGCATATTTATCTTGCGCGGAAATGAATGGTTTTATACTTACGATTTGAAGTTTTGTGCATATAGTATTACAGGAGGTGGGATTATGCTTTTTTCGGAACTTCGCTGTAAAGAAGTCATTAATATTAATAACTGTAAGAAGCTGGGAAATGTCACGGATCTGGAATTTGATCATTGCACAGGCAAGATATGTTCTATCACGGTGCAGGGGAAATTTCATTTTTTGAGCTGTTTCAGCTGTGACGCCGGCTGTGTGATCCAGTATGCGGAGATCAAACAGATCGGACCGGATATCATATTGGTAGATATTTGAGAAAAGAGTTATTTTAAATAATATATTTGATAAATTTTAAAAAATATAATATGATTATAAAGTAATTTGATTTTAACAAAACAGATCATTTCCAACGCTTTTTGAGTTCTTGGCGGATAGGACAAGTATTTTGGGAATGATCATAAAAACAGTTGCAGCAGGGAGGCTAATTATGTTAAATCCGGCAGTATTGTTTAAGATCAAAGGGGCATGGGATACTTTTTCGGCAAATCATCCCAAATTCCCACTCTTTATCAAGGCGGTACAGCAGAGCGGCATCAAAGAGGAGTCGATTATTGAGATTGCCGTTGTGACACCGGAAGGGAAGCGTTTGGAGACCAATGTGAAGCTGACGGCGTCGGATATGGAATTGATAGAGATCCTGAAGAATCTGGAATAGCGTTTAAAAAGATAAACAATGATTTGAAAAGTTATTTTTAAAAGTTTTTTTGAAAAGCAGTTTACAAAAGAATAAAAAAGAGATACTATATTAAGAAAGATAGAAAACGTTGATGGGAAGAGTAGCAGAGAAAACTGTCTGCAGAGAGTTGCGCCATAGGCTGGGAGCGTGACGGCAGGTGCTTTGTGAAGACCACCCCTGAGTGATCCTTAATCGGAGTCCGGTGATACCGTTATCATCAAAGAAAGAGGTCTGCTGAGGCAGGCAATCAGGGTGGAACCGCGGAAATGTATTTCGTCCCTTACATCAGAGAAGTCTGGTGTAAGGGATTTTATATTTTGAGACGGGTAAATGGCTATATGGTACAATGTTTGTCCGGTGAGGGAAAGTATTGCCGATACTGCATTATATAAATGCAATATGGGTAAAATGTTTGGGAAATGTAAAAAATACTCCCTTTTCGAAAATAGGAGATGATTCCAACGGCTACGAAAAAATTAACGATTTACCGTAAAAAAAAGTTTTTTCTGCGCTTATCCGATCAAAAATGGAGAGATGCTGGAAATTGAAATTACGGATGAAAATGTAAAGTCTGTTTTTGCAATAACTATGGATGGGATATTATCCAATGAAATCCTATTAGAACCTGAATCTGATCATTATAAGGTTTTGGTTACAACGGATGGTGGCTGGACAGTTCTCCCCTATCCTGTGCTAATTGTTGAGTCAGACAAAGATGTATTATGAAAAGAGAGTAGAAAAATTATTTTTAAGGAGGTTTTGAAAATGAAGGAAAAATGGGAAGTAACATGGGAAGAACTGCAGGAATTAATGGGAGAAGAAAAATCGATCACGAAGAAGGAATTCTGCCTGATGGTGGCGGCGGCATTTCTTTATGGAATGGTGCTGGGTATTTTCCTTTCTCCGAAGAAGCATATTATGATCGGGTCCAATAATACCACACTTGCCTGTGATGAGGAGAAAAAGAACAAAAAGGGAAAAGGAAAATGCTGCAGAAATAAGAATGTTGAGAAAATGATATAAGCAAAATGGGACAGCATTACAGAAGATAGGATAGATGGGAGAGGAGAAATACGATGAAAATTACGTTGAAGGATGGAAGCAGCAAAGAATATGCTCAGGCAATGAGCGTCTATGACATTGCAATGGATATCAGTGAGGGACTGGCACGGGCAGCCTGTGCGGGTGAGGTTGATGGAAAGGTAGTCGACCTTCGCACGATCATTGATTCTGATGTGAGCTTAAATATTCTGACAGCAAATGACAAAGAAGGGTTAAAGGTGTACCGCCATACGGCGGCGCATGTGATGGCGGAGGCAGTAAAGAGGCTGTTCCCGGAGGCAAAACTGACCATTGGACCGGCAATAGATAATGGATTTTACTATGATTTTGACCATGCCGCATTTTCGAGAGAAGATCTGGATAAGATCGAAGCGGAGATGAAAAAGGTGATTAAAGAGGGTGCAAAGATCGAACGGTTTGTTTTAAGCCGGGAAGAAGCGGTTAAGCTGATGCAGGACCGCAACGAACCCTATAAGGTGGAATTGATCGAGGATCTGCCGGAGGATGCGGAACTGTCATTTTACCGGCAGGGAGATTTTGTGGATCTGTGCGCGGGACCGCACTTAATGAGTACAAAAAATATCAAGGCATTTAAGCTGATCTCATCTTCCAGTGCTTACTGGCGCGGCGATTCTAATAAGGCGGTGCTTCAGAGAATCTATGCCACGGCATTTGCGAAAAAGGATGAGCTGCAGGATTATCTGAAATATCTGGAAGAGATCAAGCTGCGTGACCACAATAAGATCGGTCGCGAAATGGAGCTGTTTACTACAGTGGATGTGATCGGGCAGGGACTTCCGCTTCTGATGCCGAAGGGTGCAAAGATCATCCAGACGCTGCAGAGATGGATCGAAGACCTAGAGGATAATGAGTGGGGCTATGTCCGCACCAAGACGCCACTGATGGCTAAGAGCGATCTGTATAAGATCTCAGGGCATTGGGATCATTATAAGGAAGGCATGTTTGTTATGGGGGATGAGGAGAAGGATAAGGAAGTATTTGCACTTCGTCCCATGACCTGTCCTTTCCAGTATTATGTTTATAAGGCAAGCCAGAAATCCTACCGCGACCTGCCGCTGCGTTATGGAGAGACCTCTACATTATTTAGAAATGAAGATTCTGGCGAGATGCACGGACTTACCCGTGTGCGGCAGTTTACGATTTCAGAAGGTCATCTGATCGTCAGACCTGATCAGATGGTGGAGGAATTTAAGGGGTGTATCGCGCTGGCAAAATACTGCTTAAAGACCCTTGGGGTGGAAGAAGACGTCACCTATCATCTTTCCAAATGGGATCCGGAGAATCCGGCAAAATATATCGGGGAGCCGGAAGTATGGAATCAGACGGAAGACAGCATCCGTAAGATCCTGGAAGAGCTTGAGATTCCGTTTACAGAGGATATCGGAGAAGCCGCTTTTTACGGGCCGAAGGTTGATATCAATGCAAAGAATGTCTATGGCAAAGAGGATACCATGATCACGATCCAGTGGGATGCGCTTTTGTCAGAGCAGTTTGACATGTATTATATTGATGAGAAAGGCGATAAGATCAGACCGTATATTATTCACAGAACAAGTATGGGATGCTATGAGAGGACTCTGGCGTGGCTGACAGAAAAGTATATGGGCAAGTTCCCCACATGGCTCTGTCCGGAACAGGTGCGCGTGCTTCCCATCTCGGAGAAGTATTCCGCTTATGCAGAAGAAGTATATCGCGAGCTTAGAAAGCATGGCATCCTTGCATCGGTAGATCAGCGTTCCGAGAAGATCGGTTATAAGATTCGTGAGACAAGGCTTCAGAAGGTCCCTTACATGCTGATCGTCGGCGAGAAGGAAGAAGCAGACAAGACGGTATCTGTCCGCAGCAGATTTTTGGGGGATGAAGGCGCAAAGGCGCTGCCTGATTTTATCAATGCTATCTGTGAGGAGATTCGTACAAAGGAGATCCGGCAGGAGGCAGCAGAGGAATAAATTGCCTGCCTGATGCATAGAATCGGGCAAAAAGACAATACTACCTTTAAAAGAAAATCTTGGAGGTAGGATATGGCAGAATTAAAATGCGGTGTAGAGAATTGCGCTTACAACAGTGAGAAATGCTGTTGCAAAGGGGATATCATGGTAGGAGGATGCAATGCGGACTGTTCCTGCGACACCTGTTGTGATTCTTTCAGGGAGCAGAGTGAGGGTGCTTATACCAGTTCTATGGACCACCCCAGCAGAACGATCAGCATCGACTGCGAAGCGGTAAAATGCGCTTATAATTCCAATTATAAATGTGCAGCCGAACATGTGGATATCAGCGGATTGGGTGCAAAGAACTCACACGGTACGGAATGTGCTACATTTATCGAACGATAAAACAAACTTTAATGATCTAAAAGAGGGCATTGCAGCTTTTACTGCGGTGTCCTTTTTGAATTGTCTATTATAAAATTGTAACTTCTCAAACAGGGGTTAATATGTTATACTTTACCTGTTAAAATGATCTGTAGATATAAGTCGGAGCTTATATTTGCAGATGAGAAATGGAGAAATTTATGACATACAAAACAAGACTGATATTATTTTCAATTATTTTAGGAGCGGTCTTAACTTTTTTGGGTATAAAAGATCTGCTGGTGCTCTGGAAAGAACCGGTAGATGTCTTGAATGAGGATCCCGCCTCGCTGACCGATGGGATGCATGTACATACTACGGTAGATCTGGTTTGGGATCAGTTTATCGAGGAGACTTCCTATCGTACCTCTTATGGCATCAAGGTATCTGCGGAAAAGGAGTCGGCAAGATATTATGCGCTTCCTTATCTGAAGGTGGAAGATGGCATGATCCTGCTGGATCAGCTGATTGGGATCTATGTATCCACCGGTAACCCTGCCTGTCGTACATTGGAGACGATTCTAGATGAAACCAACAAGTGGTGGTTTGATGAAACAGGTATGGTGGATTACGGTTATACGACTCTGGAAGTAGAAGGAAAGCTTCGCAGGATGACAGAGGAAGAGCAGGGTTATTTGATCGATTATATTACTATGGCTAGTAGTGGTACGATCAGCAGATCGGAAGCAGAGGAATATGTGGTGCCTTATGTGATCCTCATACAGAACTTGAATGTAGCATATCCTATGACTTTGATTGGATTGGTCCTTCTGGCTATTCCCATATTGATCTATGTCATTGCCAAGGGTAAGGAGAAACGGACTGCAGCCATGATGTACCAGCGACCGCGCGATATGGCAAAGCCGGAAGGAACGTATTATGAGCCGGAGGATGTAACGACGGCACCAGTGGCTTATGGCAGTATGACTTACGGGACGAACACTTATGGACAGAATACGTATGGTAGTACGGAAAGTATGCAGAATACATATTCTTCCTATGGAAATACAGGAGTAGCACAGAATGCAAACCCGGTCTATGGAAATGTGGGCACGACGCAGAATGCAAACCCGCTTTATGGGAATGCAGGGACAGTGCAGAATGCGAACCCGCTTTATGGAAATGCAGGGACAGCGCAGAATGCAAACCCGATCTATGGAAAATAAGTCACATCTCACAATCCCAACAAATACAATTGTATAGATCTCGCTGGTCGCCGTGACATTAAAAAAAA
>CAMWHY010000008.1 GCA_947174185.1 uncultured Lachnospiraceae bacterium
ATCCAAGGTTGATGCACAAAATCTACAACCCATCCTGCAACCCACCTGAGAAGAGATACAGACCGAATTGCCATGATGATATTTCATCAGAACCGTTTCAATCAGATTGCCGTCCCCAAGCTGAAACAGATATTTTCTTGTGCCGTCCTGTTCGGAAATCTGTTCTCTCACCATATGAAGTGTGGTAAAAGAATATTCCTGACCCAGCCTTTCCCGAAACGCTTTGGGCAGATTGGTCATCTCTTCATAAGAACCGGCAAGCTTCTTATGCATCCATTCATAAAGCTGTGCCCCACGAAACTCCTTCTCGCCCAATACCCTGATTTCTTCCTTTAACTCATCTAAAGCAAAAGATTTGAGATCCTTCAACATCCATCCTGCTTTCTTCTAAATTTTGCTATGAAAAATCCATCGCTTTGGTGGATTCCCGGAAGCAGCTGAAGCTGGTTGCTGCCATCCGGCATACCTAATTCCGATAATTTATCCGATTCCGACGTTATATTTGCACTTCCAGACATGTCTGTCTTCTTAGACATGCCTGTTTTCAACAGCATCTCCGTCTCCAGCGGCACAGCCTCCATAGGTAACTGTTCCAAAATCCACGCTGCGTTTTTTTCATTTTCCTCTTCACTGATCGTACAGGTACTATACAACAGGATACCGCCCGGCTTCAGATAACGATAAACCGTCCCCAAAATCTTTCTTTGCAGCTCAGACAGCTCCCTGATCTGTTCTTCTGTCACACGATACCGGATGTCCGCCTTATGTCCGATCACGCCAAGCCCCGAACATGGAAGATCAGCAATCACCACATCTGCCTTTCCAAGCATCGACTCATCCAACACTGCGGCGTCCCATGTCTGAATTCTTATCCTGTCCTTTTCCATCATGTCAGGATGCAGACGCATCGCATTATCCCTGATGAATCCAAGTTTATATTCTGAAATATCTCTGGCATCCACCACTCCGTTTATGCCTGTTTTCTCCGCCGCATGCATCGCCTTGCCGCCCGGTGCGGCGCAGACATCAATGACCAGATCTCCTTCCCGGATACCGGCAAGCTCAACTGCCAGCATGGAACTGATATCCTGTACAGCAAACATCCCTTCTTCGTACCCGTAAATCTTTGCAACACCATCCACATGTTCCAGACGGTAAGCGTAGGAAAGATACGGATGCTCACTGATACGACACCCCTGTAGGGCTGCCTTTTCTTTCCATTGCTCCTGCTGCCCCTTCGTCAGCGTCTCCTTCAGCCGGATGGTGAGCGCCGAGGGTTTTTGAAACTCTGCCAGCATTTTTTCCACGGTTTCCGCACCATACCGTTTGGACCACATATGTACCAGCCAAATTGGCATGGAATATCTGACGGAAAAATACTGCTCCAAGTTCTCTTTGGAAGGCCAGATGATCTGTTCCTTCTCCCGGCTGACCGCTCTGAGAACTCCATTGACAAATCCTTTTAATCCTTGAAATCCCTTACCCACCGCAAGATTGACCGCCTCATTGCAGGCTGCGGAATCCGGCACCGTTTCCATATAAAGGATCTGATATACTCCCATCCGCAGAATATTTAATATCACCGGCTTCATCTTTCCAACGCCTGTCCGGGAATACTGACCGATCACATAATCCAGCGTGATCTTCTGTTCCACACAGCCTTCCGCCAGACGTTTGATAAAAGATTTATCCCGGACATCCATGTAATCATATTTATCCAAAACGTCTCTGATCAGAAGATTATCCTTGATAGGCGCAGCCGTTTCCCTTTCGGGCAGAAGCTCCATTAATATCTCCAAAACGATCGCCCGGGTCTTTGTCGCTTTTTTTCCGCCCATCTTATCTCCGCCTTCTCCCGTAAAGCGACATCAGACGAAGCAGCTGCAGAATTGCGATTGCCGCAGAAGCTACATACGTCATGGCTGCCGCCCGCAATACCTTTTTACAGTCGCCAGCTTCCACAGAAGACAGGATACCATAAGATTCCGTCAACTTTATGGCGCGTCGGGAAGCGTCAAATTCCACAGGAAGCGTTATCACCTGAAATAATACGGCAAAGGAAAACACAAAAATTCCAACATTGATCAAAAATTGGTTATAACTGAATATCGTACCTGCTATGATTAGCCAGATCCATACCTTAGAACCGATATTTGCCACCGGAAGGATCAGGGAACGGAGAGTCAGCGGAAAATACTGCTCCTGATGCTGAATCGCATGACCACACTCATGGGCAGCCACTCCCACTGCCGCAACGGAACTGACACCATAAACCGCTTCCGAAAGGCAAAGTTTTTTATTGATCGGATCATAATGATCCGTCAGCTTTCCGGCAACCTGACAAACCACAACATCCGTAATCCCGGCTGCCTGCAGCATCCTTCTGGCAGTATCTTCCCCTGTCATCCCTGACATACTGCGGGTCTGGCTGTATTTATTAAATACAGAATTGACACGGGCCGATGCCAACATGGATATCACACCCATGATAAGAATTAAAAAATACAAATAATCTGACATGTGCAGCATATTGTTCACTCTCTTTCTTAATTGTCTTTTATTCCAGTCTGCTTCCTTCTTCCATATGATACCCCAGCAGAAAATCCTTCACGGGCATCCGCCTCTTTCCTTCTAACTGTAGTTCCATGATCCTTACCACCCCTTCTCCACAGGCGATAGAGACGCTTTCTTTCTCTACGGCAAGGATCGTTCCCGGCGCATGCGCATGAACTGACTGGTTCCACTGTGCTTTCCAGATCTTCAATGTTTTTCCGTTCCACATAGTATAAGCACTTGGCCAGGAATTCATTCCGCGGATCTGCTGTTCTATCTGCTTCGACGTCCTGCTCCAGTCAATCCGTCCATCCTCCTTTTTCAGCATCCTTGCATATGTGCTGAATGAGGCATCCTGTTTTCTTTTTGTTACATCACCACGCCAGATTCCATCCAACGTTTCCACAAGAAGATCCGCGCCAAGAACAGAAAGTTTTTCAAACAGACTTTCTCCTGTCTCGTCCTGTGCGATCAAAACTTCCCTCTGCGTAAGGATATCTCCCGTATCCAGTCCCTCATCCATCTGCATGATCGTAACGCCCGTCTTATCTTCCCCGTTGATGACCGCCCACTGGATAGGCGCCGCTCCCCGGTACTTTGGAAGCAAAGAGGCATGGATATTCACACAGCCATATCGGGGCATCTCCAGAATTTCTTTGGAAAGTATCTGTCCAAATGCTGCCGCAACAAAGATATCTGCATGATAAGACCTTAACTGCTCCACTGCCTCCGGCGCTTTGATCTTTACCGGTTGAAACACCGGAATATCATATTTCAATGCACATTCCTTGACCGGGGAATACAGGACTTCCTTTCCCCTGCCACGCTGCCTGTCCGGCTGCGTCACGACTGCCTTAATTTTATGTCCGGCTTCAATCAGCTTTTCCAATGCTGGCACCGCAAAATCCGGCGTCCCCATATATACGATATCCATTCCTGACCTCCCCACAAACCACATATCTGCTGCAGCTCTCTTTTACTCCTCTTCATCAGACGGAGTATCCTCCAGCCCTTCCTCTACCCGTTCTACATACAGGTGTCCATCCAGATGTTCCAGTTCATGGCAGATCGCTCTCGCTAAAAGCTCCCTGCCCTCTACTTCGATCTCCTGCATGTCCTCATTCATCGCAACCACTTTGACATAATTCGGTCTGGTAACGATCCCCCTCTTACCGGGAACGCTCAGGCATCCTTCATAATCTTTCTGCTCGCCGCTGCTTTCTACGATCCTTGGATTAACCAGTACAATCGGATCCTCACCTGTCACATCGATCACTGCGATCCGTTTCAGGACGCCGACCTGCGGCGCCGCCAATCCCACGCCGTTGGCATCATACATGGTCTCCAACATATCCATGATCAGCTCTTTGGTACGTTCATTTACTTCCTTAACTTCCCGACACACTTTTTCAAGTACGTCATCTCCCATTACCCTGATGTTCCTGATAGCCATAATGTAACTTCCTTTCCTCTCATTAGCGATATTATTTTAAGTGATTGCAAAACAATTGCTTTCTTACTTTTCGTTCCAAAATTCTGTCGATGAGGTTTACATAACTCTTTCGCAATTACCCAGCAATATTATATAGGTGTATACGGTATTTAAAACAGGTTGACCGGGTCAAAATCAAACTGCAGCATCTGACTTCCCTGCTCCATATCCTTCGTCATTCCTTCGATCCAATCCTTGCATGCGATCAGAAACTGCTTGCTCTCATGCTTGATATATAATACCGTCCGATGGATATCATTGATCCTGGCCAACGCTGCCGGCACTGGTCCGATGATCTGCGTCTGTTCCTTTTCCTGACTTTCCGATAACAGTTCCGATATCTTATCTGCAATCTTTTGTGCCAACGCCATCCCTTCCGCTTCCTCTTTCGCAAAGATCTGCACAGCCAGCATATGCTGCACCGGCGGGTATCCTGCCAGCCGGCGGTACAAGATCTCTTCCTGATAAAAGCTGAGATAATCCTGCTTTGCGGCATTGACGATGCCATAGTTATCCGGCTGATACGTCTGGATAACCACTTCACCCTTTTTATCTCCTCTGCCTGCTCTGCCTGCCGCCTGGGTCAGCAGCTGGAATGTCCTTTCCGCCGCCCTGTAATCTCCTACGCTTAATGACAGATCCGCAGCGATCGCCCCAACCAGCGTCGTATTTGGGAAATCATGCCCCTTAACGATCATCTGCGTACCGATCAGAACATCCGCCTCATGAGCCGCAAAAGAAGACAGGATTTTTTCATAATCCTCTTTCTTCCGTGTCGTATCCGCATCCATGCGAAGCACCCTGACAGAAGAATACCATTTTTTTAATTCTTCTTCAATACGCTGCGTCCCGGCTCGAAAACCTGCAATATAAGACGAGCCGCATTCCGGACATTTCGTAAGCATATCCGTCTGATATCCGCAATAATGACATACCAGCTTCTGCTCCTTCTTCTGATACATGCCATTCGCATGATGCTGCGACAGGGAAACATCGCAATGTGGACATTTTACCACATAACCGCACTCTCTGCACGATACAAATCCGGCATAGCCGCGGCGGTTGATAAAAAGCATGATCTGTTCTCCCCGAAGCAGCCGTTCCAGCATCAATTCCTTTAGCTTCCGGGAAAACAAACTTTTATTGCCTTCCTTCAACTCCTTTCTCATATCCGCAATATATACCTGCGGAAGGACCGCATTCTGCGGACGATGCCTGAGCTGATATAAGTGATATTCCCCTTTTACCGCCCTATAGTAAGATTCCAAAGACGGCGTCGCCGATCCCAGCACCAGCGCGGCATGATCTCTTTTCGCAATATATTCAGCCACTTCCCTGGCATGGTATTTGGGCATCTTCTCACTTTTATAGCTATTTTCGTGTTCTTCATCAATCACGATCAGCCCCAACTGCATAAATGGAGTAAATAAAGCTGACCTGGGACCAATCATAACATCCAGTTGTCCTGTTCTGGCACGTTCATACTGATCGAAGCGCTCCCCGTCGGAAAGTCTTGAATGAAGCACCGAAACCCGGTCGCCAAACCTTGCATAAAACCGCATCAGCGTCTGAAACGTCAATGCGATCTCCGGAATCAGCACGATTGCCTGTTTCCCCATGGAGATATTTTTCTCGATCAGCTCCATGTACACTTCCGTCTTGCCGCTTCCCGTAATGCCATGCAACAGCGATACGCCCGGTTCCGTCTCCTGCATACTCTTAAAGATGCCATCCACCGCCTGCTGCTGTTCCACTGAAAGCACCGGCTTCTCAACCCTTCGGTCGCTTCTCATCAAGGGATTACGATATTCCCTTGTCGTTACGATCCGAAGGACACCCTGTTTTTCTAAAGAATGGATCGTCGAAGGAGCCACATTCATTTTGCCGGTTACCAGCTGATAAGGCAGCTCCTTGACGGATAAAAACTCCTGCAAAAGCCTGCGTCTTGCAATCTGACGACAGGGATGACATTTCCCTGCCAGCTCTGTCAATATCTCATCCCCAACAATACACTGTAAACATCTATACTGCTGTTCCCTGATCTTCTTTTTCACTGGCAGGACAGTCTTCATCGCCGTGATCATAGTAGAACCATAATTGCTCTTCATCCAGTAAGCCAGCTGCAGTGTCCTTGCTTCCACACTGACCGCCTTTTCATTAATAGAGATGATTTCTTTGATACGGGATTCCTCCCATTGGGATTCCTCCGTCAGCTCCATAATATACGCTTTTCTTTTACTGTCCCCCCTGCCAAATGGTACGATCACCTCATCTCCCACCTTCGCTGTCTGCCGCAAATTTTCCGGAAGGCGGTATTGGAACAACCGGTCTACCTTTTCATGGGAGATATCAACTATCACATTAGCATATTTATTAATATTCATCGCTTTATCCACATCTTGTAATATCATCCGGCATGAGCATTAGAATTACTTTCCTCAAGTACCTCCCGGATCAACTCTCTTTCATCCATCGGATATTTTACTCCTCTGATTTCCTGATAATCCTCATGCCCTTTGCCTGCCAGAATAATAATATCCCCCGGAAGTCCGTGACGGATCACATAGGCGATCGCTTCCTTCCTGTCCGGGATTGTAATATATTCCCCATCCGTTTTTCCAATTCCAGTCACAATATCCGCAATAATATCCAGAGGCTCCTCCATCCGTGGATTATCGGACGTGATCACAGTCAGATCCGCCAGACGGCCGCTGACCTCTCCCATCTCAAACCGACGGAGTTTGGAACGGTTCCCGCCGCATCCGAACATGCAGACCAGCCGCTCCGGCTCATATTCCCGCAAGGTCTCCAACAGACTTTTCAGTGCCATGGCATTATGCGCATAGTCGATCATCAGGATAAACTGATTGGAAACCGGAATCATCTCGATCCTTCCCTTCACCTTCGCCTGTAGCAGCGCCGCCTGGATTCCGTCCTTGGAAACTTTAAAATGCCTGCAGATCGCCAGCGCCGTCAGAGCATTGTAAACGCTGAATGTTCCCGGAAAATACGCCTTAACATCCATCTCCAGAATTCCCTCAGCCCGGAAGGACACTCCAAGCCGTCCGTCTTCTTTTAAGAGTTTTAGATCTGTGGCACGCAAATCTGTGGCGCGCCCCAGATGATTGTGTTCCCCCAGTCCAAAGGTCTCTACCTGACAGGTATGCCCCTTCAGGATCTGCTCACAATGTTCATCGTCTCCATTCAATATCCCGATCCTGCACTGCTGAAACAACAGACTTTTACAGTGCAGATAGTCATCAAAATCCTTATGTTCGTTCGGTCCGATATGATCCGGCTCAATATTGGTAAATATCCCATAATCAAATGTAAAACCCGCACTCCTGTGCATCATCAGCCCCTGGGAGGATACCTCCATCACCACGACCTCACAGCCTGCCTCCACCATCTCCGCAAAATATTCCTGCAGATAGTAGGACTCCGGTGTCGTATTTTCAGAAGGGATCGTACGCTTCCCGGTGATCGTCTCGATTGTGCCGACAAGTCCCACCTGGTATCCGGCATGTTCTAAGATCGATTTTACCAGATAGGTCGTTGTGGTTTTTCCCTTTGTCCCCGTAATACCAATCGTTTTTAATTTCTCTGCCGGATGTCCGAAATATGCCGCTGAGATACATGCCATGGCATATCTGGTATCCTCCACGGTAACTACTGTCACCTGATCATCCGTTACAGCAACCGGTTTTTGTACCACAAGCGCCGCCGCCCCTGCTTTCACTACCTCGTCAGCCACGCTGTGTCCATCAAACTTCGCCCCCTCGATACAGATAAAAAGGCATCCCTCTACGATCTTACGGGAGTCATATACGACCGCCGTAATCTGCTTCTCTATATTTCCCTGCACGCACTGATACGCAAGCCCGTTCAGCAATGTTTCCAATGCTGGCATATCAAATCCTCCAATGCATATTAATCTATATTATATATTATACCTATTTTTCGCAAATGACAAGGGAATCACACTTCCTGACAAATAAACTCCTTTTTCTCTATAAAATCAAATTTTTCAACAAATTAATTATGTTTCACATTTTCAACACAAAAAAAACACACCTTTCGTATATCTTATCTATCAGATAGTGATTCACTTACTATCTCCCCCTCATAACGAAAACCACCGCGAAGCGGTGGTTTTCACTCTTTTGGGAATCTATCAGTTATTCTCCGGCTTTTTTCCATACATAAAACTGAGAACTCCATGAAACAGCCATAGCAGGAAAAGTTCCACAACAATCAGGACCACGAGCATCACAACATTACGCAGAAAATCATGATCAAAGATCGCAAACACCTGATCACCGGCCAGTCCAGCAAGCGCCGCCACCTTAAAATCAAGACAAGTTGCCAGCACAATCAGGGATGACTGCCCAAGATATTCCAACGGTCTGCATTCATGAATCCATCTGCACAGAAAGAGCAGACCACTGCAAAGGCATATCGCGGCCAGAAAATAGAAAAGCATCTCCCCGGTAAGCAGATAACGGAAGGATATCGTTACACCGGCTTTCTCCTGATTCTTCAAGGCAAGAAACGTTCCAAAGCCGGTCAAGGCAAACCCGGACAGGATCATTATCATTTTCTTTTGAGCCAGATATCCGAGCAGCATGGCAAGACCTTCCCCAACGGCACAGAAAAACATTCCTACGCAACCGCGCCATACGGTATAGACGCACTGCAGCAAAAATACCTCCACTGACATTTCCTTTCCATAAAGATATACCGGAATACCATTAATTCCACAGATGATCGTCGCAAGAACTGCTGTAAGGATCAGCGCGATGGGATAAAACAGTTTCTTACGTATCGTCCAGTATACTGTCACACCAACGAAAAATACAGGCAAAAACCATAGAACAGCCCCACCGTAGAAAGACAATATATCCCAGATCATAGCGATCGTATCTTCCCTTGTAAACCGCATCGGAAATAAAAGCATACCTGCGCACCGGACAGTCACTGCCAGAAGACTCATCCAGCAATAAGGGAGCATAATCTCCTTCGCGCCCTTTCTGATGATTTCCGGCACACTCAGCTTTGATATTTCTGATTCTTTGCCATAAAGTCCCGCCGCTGTAAAAAACAGCAGCATGACAAAGGCTTCCACCCATATCTTAAATGTCTCCGGCATGATCCCCGAATAACCCAGAACCAGTATACAAATACCGACCCCCGCATAAACATTGATATATCTGTTTCCACTCTCCTGCATAAGATTCCTCTTCCCCATTTTTTATTGATACTTAACAAAAATCTTCCATAATAAATTGGATGCTTTTCTGTCCCTGGTATTCATTCCACTGTGGATAAAACGCCGCAGAAAATTTCAATCCCTCTCCTCTGCCGCAAAAAACTTCCCGCACCTTTTCCTCTCCATACCGTTCTGTCAGAAAATCCTTAAATTCTTTATTTTTATCATAAAATAAAGTCAGCTCAGCCGTCCCACCATCGGTATCCCTGATTTGATACTTTCCGACCTTTCCTTCCGCCCCCAGAATCCTTGCGCGATATAGCAGCACATCCTTCTTTGCAAACAGCGGCTTTGGATTACCGTTTCCAAACGGCTCTAATAAAGAAAACTGGTCTAATAACCGGGGCGTAACGTAAGAAAACGGCACTTGCGCGTCAATACGGAGCTTCTCTTTAAAATCCGGCTCTGTCAGTCTGCTATTTTCATTCAGTCTCCGCCTCAGTTCCGCCAATTTATCTTTCGGAAGGGAAAATCCTGCCGCCTGCGCATGGCCGCCAAATTTTGTAAAAATATCCCTGACCGCTGACAATTCCCGATACATATCATAACTTTCTATCGATCTGCCCGATCCCTTTAGTCCATCCTCCGCATCTGTGATGATCAACGTTGGATGATGATACCGCTCTCTGATCCTTCCGGCAATAATACCCGCAATACTTTCATGGCATTCCGGCAGATAGATCACATATACGGAAGATCCGTCATGTTCTCCCCGCTCGATCTGTTCCACTGCTTTTGATGTTCCCTGTTCGGTAATCGCCTTTCGGCTGTCATTCATTGCCTTCAGTTCTCCGGCAAGGCGCATCGCCTCAGATTCCTGATCTGCCATCAACAGCTCCAACGCTCTGGATGCCGTATCAATACGCCCTGTTGCATTGATGCATGGGCCTAACAGATATCCCAGATGATACGCCGTCACCGGCGAACCCCATCTGCCCATAACACTAAGCAGTGCCTTTAAACCCACATATGACGTATTGCACATCAGCTTCAGTCCTGTCTTCACCAGCGCCCGGTTCTCATCCTTCAGCTCCATGACATCGCCTACGGTCGCAAACGCCGCCAACTGCAGCATTTCTGCTTCCCGCTGACGCCAGGTCTTCTCCCAGCCATCCTCATTCAGAAGCCGCCCTGCACAACCTCCGTCCACCATGGCATATATCAGCTTATATGCCACAAATGCTCCGCAAATGCCTGGAAACGGATAATCACAGTCCTCCCGCTTAGGATCTATGACCGCCTCCGCAGGCGGTAAGAGGTATGTTTTTCTACCACCTGTCTCTTCATAGGGCACCTCATGATGATCGGTAACGATCACAGTCATGCCAAGCTCATAGGCATAGGCGATCTCCCCTTTCGCCGCAATGCCATTGTCACAGGTGATGACCGTATCTACACCGGCTTCTGCCGCATCCCTGATCAGATCCCTGCTTAGTCCATATCCATCCCTGACTCTGTGGGGAATCACAGCATCAGCGTCAGCCCCCAGAAACTGAAAGCCCTTTAAGAGGATCGCCGTAGAACATACGCCATCAATATCATAATCTCCGATCACCCGAAGTCTTTTCCCCTGCGCAATCTTCTCCTCCAACTTCCGGCACGCGGTATCCATATCTTTTAACAGCATAGGATCATGAAAACTTTTACTGTCGCCATAAAGATACTGAACGATCTCCTGCTCTGTCACGACTTCCCGATTTCTGATAAGTCTGGCAACCAACGGATCAATATGATATTTTGCCCCAATCGACTGAAAATCCGCGCCCTTGGTTATCAGAAGCCACTGATTCATCTTTCTCCTCCATTTTCATTCATTATACATCAATCCTCTTATTTTAGCTATATCTTGTATTACTTTTCTACTCTGGTGTGATAATGTTAATGATTATTGTTTTATTTCCATAAAATTTGTGCTATACTTAATTTCGGTTTATTTTATATCCCAACATTTTTAAATGGAGGCTTACCATGAGTAAAAATGAAATCAGTAAATCAAAACAGAAACGTCTGGACATAGAAAATGCCAGAAAAGAACAGCAGCGGAAAAAGACTCTGGCAAACCTGATCGCTATCCTGATCCCCGTAACGATCATCCTGGTGATCTGTCTTGTCTATTTTATGTATCAGAGCAGACAGCTGAATTATGGAAAATATCTAACGGAAGAAGGACTGATCAGTGATGTTGATCCTGCAGATTACATCCTGTTTGACTATAAGAATCTTTCTTACAACAGAGCAGAGCTTCTTCCAGATGACGCAACAATAGACGCAGAAATTGCATCTACCTGCGAATCGCTCGCCGAACTTTCTGATGATGCGGATCTGGTTACGGCCTCTGAGAATAAGATCAGCCTTTCCTATACTTCTTCCATCGGAGGTGTCTCCTACAATGCAGCTACACAGACAGATTATACCATCGGGAGCGGTATGGTCTCCGACCTGTTTGATGAAACACTGATCGGTCATAACCCCGGTGACAACTACCAGACAGAGATCACCTATCCTGCCGATTATCCTGACACGGATTTTGCCGGTGTAACCTTTACCTATGACATCACGATCCACGGCATCTATGTCACTCCGGAATTCACAGACGAACTGGTTGCAGTCAATTTTAGTTCGATAGCCACCACGGCTGAAGGCTACCGGGAATATCTTATCCAACAATATTTTAATAAAAACTTACGAACAGCTATTACCGACTCGCTGACCAATGATAACACAGTATTGAAATACCCTGCCGATTATCTGGAGAATGTGGAGAAAATCTATCTCTCACAGAACACACAGCAGTATAATCAAACTAACCAGATGTTTTATGAAATTCTTGGATATAATGCATACAACTCAGTATATGAAATGTTCGGCTATGCCACGGAAGCAGAATACCTTGCATCCGTAAATTCCATGGCTTCCAGTGATGTCGCCTATTATCTTGCCGTGATGACTGTCTTTGAAAATGAGGGAATGACAAATACCAGAGAGGAAGTGATGAACTACTACTCTGAGCAGGGCCATGATACCGCATCCTTCCAGGCACTGGAGACACAATATCATTTCAACTATCTGGCACAGATGGCGCTTGCCGATAAAGTAACGAATTATCTGATGGAAACAGTAACGATCATAGATTGATGGATAGGATCGCTATTTGATAAAAGACAAAAGGAAGTCCGCCGGACTTCCTTTTTACTTGCAAAACTGTCTTATTCTTCTGACGAATCATAGATCCGATAATTTTCCAGCTCCTGCTCATCTCCCCTGAAGACATCCAGATCGATATACTTTTCTTCCCCTGAATATCCTTCCAGCATCCCTTTATCACTATATTGCCAGAATACCCAGTTCCGACCGCCAAAAATTGGATGATAATAGATATTTCTGATCCAGAGCGGGTATTCTGTGAATTCCCCCTTGATCACCGTTTGGTATGCCGTCATGGTGGTATAGATGACCGGCTTGCATCCATAGTAAGCTTCCAGCTCATCTAACAGAAGCTGCAGTTCTTCCCTGATTGCTTCCACATCAATGACATCCTCATAACTGCTGTAATACTCCACATCTACGGCAGGCACAAGCATGCCATCCCATTTTCCAACGACTTCGATATAATGCTCCGCCTGAGTCTTACCGCTGCTTTCAAAACTAAAGAAATGATAAGCCCCGACTGCAAGATCGGTCTCCAGCGCACCCGCCAGATTCTCCTCAAACCGGATATCCTGATGACTGCTCCCTTCCGTAGCTTTCATATATACGAAAGAAAGCCCGTTCTCCAATACCTGCCAGTCGACATCCCCCTGATAATAGGAGATATCCACACCCTTTACGTTATATCTCTCCGCCATCTTCAGGGCAAGTTTTATCCTTCCCTGATATACTCCTGCAGCAAATGCAGCAAATGCGGCAATCAGTACAGACAGAACCACCAGCCACATTCCAACTTTATGCTTTTTTGATCCCTTCTTTTTGATATCCTTATCCATCCTCTTACACAATTGCCTAAATCATCAACCGGAATACGCAAAATCAGTCATCATCTTCTTCCGTCTGCGGGAATTTATCCCGAAGCAGCCCCCATAATGGTGCAGCCAGAAAGATAGAAGAATACGTTCCACATAAAATACCGACCATCAGCGGAAGCGCAAACTCTTTGATGGATGACACACCCAGAATGTAAAGCACTGCAATCATAATAAATGTAGTCAGAGAAGTAAATATACTCCTTGAAAGCGTCTGCGCCACACTCTTATTCACAACGTCATTCAGCGTCTCCCTGCGTCCCATAGCACGCTTATTCTCACGCACCCTGTCAAAGATTACGATCGTTGCATTGATCGAATACCCGACGATCGTCAGCATACAGGCAATAAACGTAGAGCCGACACTCAATCTGATGATTGCATAGAATGTCAGGACGACCATAACATCATGTAAAAGTGCTGTCACCGCACTGGCACCGAAACGAATATCGCTAAACCGGAACCAGATATAGATCATCATGCAAAGCGTCGCTATCAGAACAGACATGATAGCTTCCCGTCGCATTTCTCCGGAAACAGTCGCACCAATGGTTTCCATCTCGATTTTACCAGGCGTTACTCCAAAATTCGTTGCCAAAAGCTGTTCCAACGCCTCACGCTCCTCTTTTTCCAGCGCCCGGGTCTTAAAGATGATCTCGTTCGTATCGTTCACGGTCTGCCAGGATACATTGGCATCCTTCGTAATTTCCTCCAGTCCCGCAACAATCACTCCATCAATCTCTTCCCTGTCAGGCACACTGTCAAAAGTAACGCTTGTCGCCGTACCACCAATAAAGTCCAGACTGTAATTTAATACAGAACCAATCGACGCCCTATTGATAAACAGCATAATGATTCCAACTAATATGACTGCGCCGGATATTCCAAAGAAAGTCTTTCTTTTTCCCACATAATCAAACGTCTTGCCGTCCTTCGCGGCACCATACCATTTGACATCCTTAAATCCCATTGCATAAAGACTGTTCATCAGCATTTTGGTAATGACCAGCGCCGTAAACATGGATATGACAATACCCATCGCCAGCGTATAAGCAAAGCCCTTCAGGCTTCCACTTCCCATCGCAATCAGCACGACCGCGGCAATAAGCGTCGTAATATTACCGTCGATGATCGCGGAAAATGCCTTAGAGAATCCGGATTTGATTGCAGACTGGACGGTCATTCCATCCTTGATCTCCTCTTTGATCCTGGCGAACACAATCACATTGGCGTCCACTGCCATACCAATGGACAGAATGATACCAGCGATACCAGGCAGCGTCAGCGTTACTTCAAATAGATTGATACTAAGAAGCATCAGTATAACATATAAAACCAATGCCAAAGAACTTGCAAATCCTGAAATCCGGTAAACACATATCATCAGCAGGATCACCAATATAAGTCCGATCACACCTGCTGTCAGACTGGTCTTGATGGCATCCGTGCCAAGCTGAGCTCCTACCACATTGGAACGCAATTCCTGAAGTTCAACCTTCAGACCTCCGATACGGATACTCTGTGCCAGTCGATTTGCCTCTTCAATATCACGCATGTTTGTGATCTGCGCCTGACCTCCCTCGATTCTGGAATTTACATTCGGCACACTTAACACTTCTCCATCATAATAAATCGCAATCGTGCCATGCAGCCCCGGTCTTCCTACTGCGGCTCCGGTAGCTTCTGCAAATTTGACCGCCGCTTCATCACTAAAAACAAGACTGACAACATACTGCGGTCTACTATATTCATCCGTATAACCGCCGCCCTTGGCAGATACCACGTCTGTACCACTTAAAATGGCGCTGCCGTCCGCAACGATCTCATCAATGCTTCTGGTCAGCTCGTACTGCGGTTTTATCGCCGTCTGATTTTCGACTTCATAGGGAACCGGACTGCCGGTTTCGTCCACCATGATCTCATCCGTTTCCCTATCATACAGATAAGCCGCATTAGCCATAGGGCAGAATAAAACATCATTCTCCGAATAAACCTGCAGACCGCTTCCGGTCGTCATGTTCTGATAATTCATCTCACCGTTCGGATCCGTCGCCTGAATAAAATATAACGATCCCGGCGATCCCAGTTCCTGCAATACCTTATTGGCATCCGTCACCCCAGGGATCTCAATATTGATACGCCTGTCCCCCTCCGGATACACCTGTGCTTCCGTAGAGAATTTATCGATACGCTTTCTCAGTTTATAGATTGTATCACTGATATCCTCTGCGGTAGGCGTTTCTTCACCGACTGCCTCATAGGTAATGCTGACACCGCCCGCCAGATCAAGTCCCAATTTAATCTGTTCTACGGAACCTGTTTTTTCCGGGCCGACGCCAAACATAGCAATATATCCAAGCGCCGCCGTAATGACGATAAATGCCAGAAAACTCAGATAACCTGTCCCTTTTTTCATGTTTCTAACCATTCCTTTCCCGTCTGTATTCATGGATTTTTCCTATCCAGCTTCGTATTCCAAATCTATATGCTTTTTTCGGAAAGTTGCTCCTGCATGTCCGCTTCTGCCGCTTTCATCATAATTGCGCATTCGATCCTCTTTTTCTGCAGTGTGCATCCAATCTCATAGGCAGCATGGATATCTCCATGGAAGTTATACGCATTTGCCGCGCATCCACCACTGCAATAAAATTTAGCGAAGCAGTTCCTGCACGCTTCCTTGGAATAAACATTGCACTCATGGAACATACTGCGGATCTTTTCATTGGTGATTCCATCATAGACATTACCCATCAGAAATTCTTTCTGCCCAACAAACTGGTGGCATGGGTAAAAATCTCCTCCCGGCGTCACAGCCAGATATTCACAGCCGGAACCACAGCCCGACAGGCGCTTTGCCACACAGGGGCCCCCATCCAGATCGATCATAAAATGAAAGAAGTTAAAAGACCTGCCTTCTTTTTTACGTTTCAGCATCTCTACGGCAAGTTCATCGTACTGCTGCAGTAAGACAGGAACATCTTCCTCCCTAAGGGCATAATCCGCCTCCGGCGGTGCAACCACCGGCTCCACAGAGATCTGTCTGAATCCAAGGTCGGCAAGATGCAGCACATCCTTGGAAAAATCCGTATTATAATGCGTATAAGTTCCCCGGACATAATAATTGGTCTGATCTCTTGATTCCGCTGCCTTGATATACTTTGGAAGTATCCTCTCGTAACTTCCCTGTCCTCCCCGGCTGGGACGCATACGGTCATTTACCTCTTTGCGTCCATCGATGCTGAGGACAAGATTACTCATTTCCTGATTGACAAATTCCATGATCTCATCTGTCAAAAGCGTTCCATTCGTTGTCAGTGTAAAACGGAATTTTTTATTTGCAGGCTTCTCCAGACTGCGTCCATAGGCAACCAGCTGCTTCACAACCTCCCAATTCAACAGCGGCTCTCCCCCAAAAAAATCCACTTCCAGATTGACCCTGTTTCCGGAGTGCTCTACCAGATAATCCAACGCCTTTTTACCGACCTCCAGGCTCATCAGCTCCCGGTCTCCGTGATACTCTCCTTCTCCTGCAAAACAATACCGGCACGCCAGATTACAGTCGTGAGCCACATGAAGACACATTGCCTTGACAACCGTCTCCCGTTTCATAAACTGGTCGATATAATTCTCGTAAATATCATCTGTAAAGAGCATATTCTCTTTCACCAGTTCCAGAATCTCTTCCAACGGTTCCGCAAGCTCAGAACCTGCATACTTTTCTCTGATCGCATCCACATCCATCCCTGACGACAGATCCTTTTCTATTTTAGGGATCAGATCATAGGTCACATCATCCACCACATGAATGCTTCCGCTATTGACATCTAATACAATATTATAACCATTACTCTGATATTGATGAATCATAATATATTATCCTTATCTATATACGTATCGTTAACATGTAACTGTTTTTTGCCTTATGAAAACAAAGACAATGCCATGAAACATGTCTGTATTCTATCAAAGAAGCAGCGACTCATCACCGCTGCTCCCCAAAACATTCATATTCTTATGAATTACTTCTGATGCTCACAACTCTGATTTCCAACGGTACAGGATGTCTTGCATGCTGACTGGCAGGAAGTCTGGCACTCTCCACAGCCGCCCTTCTTCATGCTCTTCTTAAAATCCCTCGTATTTAATGTTTTAATATGCTTCATACTCTTCTTCCTCCACTCTGTCCATAAATATTAATGATATCTTCTGTCCATCTCGTAGAACATAAAACATTGTACCACATATTTCCATAAATAGAAAGCATTTTTTTACTTATCTTATCTTTTCTTTTTCCTGATCATCTATCTGGAAATCATGCCGCCCATCATTCCACCACCGCTGCACAGGCACAATACGGTCAAAAATTCTCTATCTATTTCAAATGCAGAACCGTCTACGATCATGGAAATCAGCGTCAGTAAAAGAAAATATGCCAATCCCATCAACAGACCAAATAAAAAGCGATGATGTCCGGCGCGGCTTCCGGCAAGCATTCCGGAAATCAGACAGGATACGACATAGACTGCAATGATCCCTACGGATACCACTCCGGGCGAAAGATCAAACCAATATAACAAAAATGACATGCTGATCAGCAGCATTGCCGTAATCACATACGAAATCAATAAATATTTTAATAAATGCAGGTTCAAATCCTTATTTTCCAAAATCTCTGCTCCCCTCCGCCTTGTTCAGAATCCATCTTTTTTAATGTATATTCATAACTTTATTAAAACTTGACTTTTCACAGATATCTTTTATAATTTATTATTAAATAAATAATCAGCAGGGCATAAAACAGACTCGTCCGGATTATTTACCATTTTGATAAAATCAACTATTATAAAAGGGGTGAACCAGATCTTGGACCAAACCGAATGGATACAACTTATTATCATTATCTTTCTGTTAATTCTGTCGGGCTTTTTTTCTTCAGCAGAAACCGCATTCTCCACAGTCAATCAGATACGGCTGCAGAATCTCGCTGATGAAGGCAACAAAAAAGCCGCACTGGTATTAAAGATCCTATCGGTATACAGCAAGATGCTCAGCACGATCCTGATCGGTAATAACATCGTCAATATCGCTTCCTCTTCTATTGCCACCATCTTTGCCACAAATGTTTTCGGCAGCTGGGCAATCGGTATCGCCACAGGCACTTTGACTATATTTGTTCTTTTATTCGGTGAAATCATCCCAAAAACCTGGGCAAAATTAAATAACGAAAAACTTACCCTTGCCTATGCACCTGTCATCCACGGTCTATGCGTGCTATTAACGCCGGTCATTTTTGTGGTTGATAAGCTATCCAATGCTATCCTGCGCATCCTCGGCATCGATCCGAACCGGAAAGTCATCAGCATTACAGAAAGTGAACTGCTCTCCTATGTTGATGCGAGTCACGAAGAGGGTGTCATTGAATCCGAAGAAAAGGAAATGATCTATAATTTATTTGACTTTTCAGACTCCGTGGCAAAGGATATCATGATCCCAAGGATCGATATGGTAGAAATCGATGTCCACGCTTCCTATGAAGAGCTTCTGGATGCATTCCGAAAAAGCATGTATACAAGAATCCCTGTCTATGAAAATACTCCGGATCACATTATTGGCGTCGTCAATATCAAGGATCTGATCCTCATCGACGACATGGATAAATTTAAGATCAGAAAAGTGATACGCGACGTATATTATACATATGAATACAAGAAAATACCTGACCTCCTGAACGAGATGCGTGAAAAGACCGCCGGAATCTCCATTGTGCTCAATGAATATGGCGCAGCAGAAGGTATGATCACCATGGAAGATCTTCTGGAAGAAATCGTCGGTGAGATCCGTGATGAGTATGATGAAGATGAGAAAGAACTTTTGCAGTGCGTCGGAGATCATGAGTACCTGATCGAGGGCAGCATGAAACTGGACGATATCAACAATCAACTTCAGACCGAGCTGAACAGCGATGACTACGACTCCATCGGCGGCATCGTCATAGAACATCTGGACGACCGTCTGCCTACTGTCGGCGAGGAAGTCATCTTGGAAGACGGCACCAGACTGCGCGTCGAAAGCTTTGAAAACAACCGCATCCAATCCGTAAGGATGTTTCTTCCCAAACTAAATGGGGATACGGAAACAGAAAACGACAATAAGAATGATAAAGATGCCTCCAACGAAGAGACTCCACAATAAAGAAAAAGGACTTGGTACTTATAAATTGCCAAGTCCTTTTTTAATTTTATTTTTTACTCTCTGCAAGGCATTATCCGTAGATTTTTCATCCCTGCCGAGTATTTTCGCAATCTCAATATAATTCAGCCCCACCATGCAGAGATCACAAACCTGTCGTTCCAGCGGACTCAATTCCTCATTGATGAGCTTTTCTATCCGTTCCACATTTTCCCGGGATATCATACGTTCTTCCGGATTTTTTTCCAACGGGGCCTCCAACGCATTGATTAACTGCATCTCCTCCCCCGCCCCGTCATCCATCTGCGCCGAAGCATAGAGAGAAATATAATGATTTAATGGAAAATGCTTTTTCCGGTCAGCCGCCTGGATCGCAGTATACATCTGCCTGGAAATACAGACATCCGCAAAGGTAAAAAAACTGGCATCCCGTCCCGCATCATAATCCCTGACAGCTTTAAACAGACCGATCATCCCTTCCTGAATAATATCTTCATTGTCCCCGCCCAGGATATACATCCGCTGTGCCTTTTTCCGGACAAGCGCCTTATATTTTTCTATGATATATTCCATGATCTCCGCTTCACCGTCCCTGATACGGGTGATCAATTCTTCATCTGTCTGATTTTCATAGATTCTGATATCCCTCATGCTAACATACCACACTCCATATCGCAGTCTGCCTCTCTACTCCATTCTCTGCCTTACGATCTCATACGCAAGCACGCCAGCCGCTACAGACGCATTTAAAGAATCGATCTTTCCCTTCATGGGAATCGCAGCACGGAAATCACATTTTTCCTTTACCAGACGGCTGACCCCTTCTCCTTCACTGCCGATCACCAGACCAATCGACCCCTTCAGATCCAGCCGGTACATGATCTCTCCATCCATATCCGCGCAGATAAACCACATCCCTTTCTTTTTTAACTGCTCAATCGTGGTTGAAAGATTCGTTACCTTAGCTACTTTTATATAATTCAGCGCCCCCGCCGATGTCCTTGCCACCGTAGCAGTCAATCCCACCGCGCGGTTTTTCGGGATAATGACGCCGTGGGCTCCCGCCTGATGAGCCGTTCTGATGATTGCTCCAAGATTGTGCGGATCCTCTATTCCGTCCAGCAGAAAAAGAAAGGGGGATTCTCCTCTGTCCTCCGCTTCCTTGAAAAGATCCTCCACCTCCGCATAATCATAAGCCGCCGCATATGCGATCACACCCTGATGTTTCCCTGTCTGCGACATCTGATCGAGACGTTCCTTCGGGACAAACTTGATCAGGGAATCATGCTTTTTCGCTTCCCGTTTGATCGTCATCACCGGTCCATCCTGACAACCGTCCAGAATAAATATCTTATCAATGGTTTTTCCGGACCGATATGCCTCTATGACGGCATTTCTTCCCTCGATCATCATCTCTGTATATCCCATGTCATCTACACCTTCCTATCTCCCCGTCGTCTTCCACATCCTGCTGCATTCCCCACAGACCGGTACGCTCCCATCCCCGCTTGACCAGTTCCAGCACCCGTTCCATATCTTTCTTCAGATAAAGATATCCGATGACTGCCTCCATTCCGGTAGCCTTCCGGTAATCTCCCAAACTTGCGTTCTTTGGAACCGTGTGTGATTTTGCGTTTCTGCCTCTGCGGTATACATCCTTTTCTTCCTCCGTCAAATCCTCCAGCACCGCCATGATCAGATCAGCCTGGGTCTTAGCTTTCACATAATCCGTTGCCTTTTTATGCAATTTTCTCACCGGACAGTTCCTCTGCTCCACCAGGATCGTACGGACAATAAGTTCATAAACACAATCTCCCATGTAAGCGAGCACTAAAGGGGAGTAGGAATTCAGTTCCTGCTCCCCCAGTTGAAACTTCTCTTTCATCTGTTGTAATATATTTTCTTCCGGCATTTCTCATCTCCATAGGCATCTTATCTTTCCCGTATGGCGCCTATTTCTGCCGCCCATACCCGAAGTCAGTCTTTTAAGCTTTATGCCACTTCACTCCTTCTCTGGTATCTTCCAGAACGATGCCTTTCTCCAATAACTCTGCCCTGATTGCATCTGCCTTCACAAAATCTTTTTCTTTCTTGGCAGCCTTACGTTCTTCAATCTTCGCAAGCACATAGCTTTCCAATTCCGCATCCACCGCATTGTCTGCCTGCAGCTTCTTTGCGGCAGTCAAAAGATCCAAAGACAACACCCTGTCAAAATCTTCTGCCAGCAGCCGTTTTGTCTGATCGGAAATATCCGACTTCAGCATATCATATACCACCGTCAGCGCCATGGACGTATTCAGATCATCGGACAACGCGTCATTAAATTTTTCCCGGAATTTCTGAAATGCCTCCTCATCCTTTTCCCCGTCCTCCGACAGTTCCGCAATCTTCTTCACCAGCTTCGTATAAGCTGCCGTGATATTATCCAATACCTCATAGGAAAACTCCAGCGGCTTCCGATAATGTGATTGAAGACAGAACATTCTGTACTCAAGCGGCAAATATCCCTTTTCCTCCAGCAGGGAAACCGTCAGAAATTCCCCCTTGGATTTGCTCATCTTTCCATCCTTATCGATCAAATGGTGCACATGAAACCAGTAATTACACCACTTATGTCCCAGATAAGATTCACTCTGCGCCACCTCATTGGTATGGTGCGGGAAGATATTATCCACGCCGCCGCAGTGAATATCCATATATTCACCCAGATGCTTCATGCTGATGCAGGAACATTCAATATGCCATCCCGGGTAACCATAACCCCAGGGGCTTTCCCACTTCAATTCCTGATCATCAAATTTGGACTTTGTAAACCACAGTACAAAATCGCTCTTGTTTCTTTTATTCGTATCTTCCTGTACATCGTCACGCACGCCTACCATCAACTCTTTTTCATTCTGATTGGAAAAGATATAATAATCCTTTAACTTAGAAGTATCAAAGTAAACGTTATCTCCGGCAATATACGCATAATCCTTTTCCAAAAGAACTGTGATCATATGAATAAACTCGTCGATACAATTTGTCGCAGGTTCTACCACATCCGGTGTCTTAATATTTAATTTTGCACAATCGTCAAAAAAGGCATCTGTATAAAATTTTGCAATCTCCATAACCGTCTTTTTTTCACGCTTTGCACCCTTTAACATCTTATCCTCTCCGGTATCCGCATCCGAAGAAAGATGCCCTACATCTGTGATATTCATGACACGCTTCACATCATATCCGGCGTAACGCAGTGCCTTTTCCAGAATATCTTCCATAATATAGCTTCTCAGATTGCCAATATGCGCATAATGATAGACGGTGGGACCACAGGTATACATTGCCACCTTCCCTTCCACATTTGGCACAAATTCTTCCACCTGCCGGGTTAATGTATTATAAATCTTCATTGATCCTTATTCCTTTCCAAGATATAAACCTATATACTCCGCTTATATTTTCGGGCATCCACCGCACCCTGCGCAGCCACGGGACGCATCGTTATCTTCCGCATCACAGACAATGCGCTGTGCATATATCTCTCTGGGAGTATTTAACATACAAATCGCCTGCGCCGAGATTCCTTCCTTCTGACCGGTAAATCCCAATCCTTCTTCTGTCGTAGCTTTTACATTGATCTGGGAAATATCGATCTGCAGAACATCTGCAATATTGGTACGCATTTGATCTATATAAGGGCGCATTTTCGGTGCCTGTGCAATAATCGTAGCATCAATATTTTCGATCATAAAGCAGTGTTCTTCCAGCAGCTTTCCTACATCCGCCAAAAGCTTCAGACTGGATACCCCTTTATACTTTTCATCCGTATCCGGAAAATGCAGCCCGATATCCCCTAACGCCGCCGCACCAAGAAGCGCATCCATAACTGCATGAAGAAGGACATCTGCATCCGAATGACCAAGCAGTCCCTCCTCATAGGGAATCTTCACACCGCCTAAGATCAGGTCCCTGTCTTTTACTAATCTATGGACATCATATCCCATTCCGATACGCATAGCTCACTCCATCCTTTACGTCGCAGCTCTGCTGTGACCCAAATCCCGGCAAAAATGTCTTTTTACGCTATTTTTGCAATACCTCGCCCAGCTCCATTGCCGCCTGCAGCGCTGCCCTCAGATAATCTTCGATTTCCTGAATAGAACTGGTCTGCCTCTCTGCCAGACCGTTGGCGTCCGTGATCGAAGTCGTAATTTCATTCAGATCCGCAAAAATTGACTGTAACGCCGTATTGATCTCCACTGCAGAAGTACCGCTGGCAGTCGCCATCTCGCCCATCTCCTTGGCAACTACGGTAAATCCTCTGCCCGCCTCTCCGCTTCTGGCTGCCTCAATGGAAGCATTCAACGCTAATATCTTCGATTTAGAAGCATTGGCCTTGATCTTTGACACTACTGTAGAGGTATTCTCTACGCCCTTACTAATGCTCCCTGTCTTCTCCTGCATACTCTGCAGCTTGTCAAACAGATTTTCAAAATGAATCGTCATCATATCTATCGCATTATTGATCTGATCTATGGCATCCATAAAAATCTCTGCTTTTTCCATTGCAAGATCATTATCATTTTTTGCATAGGTTGTCACGATACAGCCGACTACCGTGCCATCCTCCTCCACCGGAACATATGTGATCTCATACTTCTTTCCGGTTTCATCAATTCCATCATCACAAACAGACTCCCCGGTACGAAGTACCTTTTCCAGCATTTCTGTTTCAGTTGTCGCACCGTCTCCCACGCTGTGTTTCGGCTCGATACCGATTGCATCGCAAAAAACCAATGTATGACTTTCATCAAACACCTCCAGAAGCATCTCCTGCTGTCTTAACATATAACGCGTTTTTTGTAATACATCCACTGTCTGTTCTAACTTTTTCTGCATAAACTCAATGTTCCTTTCTTCCTCAAGTCTCTGATGTTACAAGGTTTTCTCCATTTCACAGCTTATCATATTATAACATTAATATAGTTTAATGTTAAGCAAAATATAGTATTTATCCTCTTTACAGTCACATACTCCTTGTATGACGGTCACCATGAAGTATCCTTCCGGTATTCGTCTGATTAAGCTCAACGATTTTTCCATGACGATTATAATAAGTCAATAAAGTGGAATTGCGAGCCGGCTGAATGGTATGATTTTTTGTCAGGATATCTACAACACCTTTCGTATCATGCCGTGCGATCAGCTCCTTGATCAATGCATCTTTGTCCATCTGCGCATCTTCCCCGGCGGATGCCGCAGCGGATGTGCTTTTGACCGGCTCTGTTCCAAAATTGTCCGCAGTCTGAACCCTTGGGTGTTCTTCATCTGTTTTTTGTGTCTGTTCTGCTTTTCCGTCATCTCCATACCAGATGAAATTAAAAATTCCAACAAAAAAATTTTTTACTCCATTTAGAATACTACGAAACAGATCTTCCCCTGCCTGCCCCTCCGCTTTGGAAGTATCTTTCATGACAGACGAGGTATCATTGACGGAATGCGCTTTTGCAGAGACAGACTTTACATCTGCTGCTTTTTTATGACTCTCCCCGGCTTCCTTTATTTTCTTTTCATTCTCTTTATCATTCTGGTCCTTATGATCCCAGACGACCCCTTTTTCATCATATTGCAGTAAAAACGGGGGTGCATCCATGTCTGTTTTAGATGGTCTTACCGAATGATTTCTATAGGAATTGATATTGTTATTATTTACGCCATTAACCATGGACAGCCTCCATACAATAAAGCCAAAGCAACACAATCAGTATAACAAATTTCCGACCAATATGCAATGTAAACAGGTCATGCCGCCTGTAGCAAAAAAGGGAACCATCATCATGATCATTCCCTTTCATTAAATACTCTGATTATTTACTCTGATAAAACTCCTTCATCCATTACTGCGTACGGGGTCCCAAAAGGGGATTGCCGGCTAGTAAGGGATTGGCTGCGCCAGGTCCTGTTGCAGGCTGCTGTGACATTCCATAACTTGGCTGGAAACTTTGCTGCTGCGGTGCCCCATAACTCGGCTGAAAGCTTTGCTGCTGCGGTGCTCCATAGCTCGGCTGGAAGCTCTGCTGCTGCAGTGCCCCATAACTCGGCTGGAAACTCTGCTGCTGCGGCGCCCCATAACTCGGCTGGAAGCTTTGCTGCCGTGGCGCTCCCAATAACGGATTGGCAGCATATACAGCCGCATTCTGCTGGGGAGCATTATTGAACTGATGAGCCGGCGCTCCTAATAATGGATTCGGCGCATACGTTGGAGCATTAGACTGCGGACTCTCCATACTACCGTTCAGCGACGGCGATTCAAACATCGGTTCTGCCGGCTGTCCCATCGGTTGATTAAGCGACGGTGATTCGAATATCGGCTCTGCCGGCTGTCCCATCGGCTGATTGAGCGATGGTGATTCAAATATTGGCTCTGCCGGCTGTCCCATCGGCTGATTGAGCGACGGTGATTCAAACATCGGCGCTACTGCCGGCTGTCCCATCGGCTGGTTGAGCGACGGTGATTCAAATATCGGTGCTGCTGCCGGCTGTCCCATCGGCTGATTCAATGACGGTGATTCAAACATCGGCGGTGTTGCCGGCTGTCCCATCGGCTGATTGAGCGACGGCGATTCAAATATCGGCTCTGCTGCCGGCTGTCCCATCGGCTGATTGAGCGACGGTGATTCAAACATCGGCGGTGTTGCCGGCTGTCCCATCGGCTGATTCAATGACGGTGATTCAAACATCGGTTCCTCACTCGGCATGACCGCTGGTTTCACTGTAGGTTGATTTAACGATGGCGATTCGAATAACGGCTGTTCTGTAGCTTCTTTTCTTGCCACAAAATCCAACTTAGGGGTATTCATTGCCGCAACCGGTTTTGCATTATATATGGAATTCAAACCGATTGAACCAAACGCATTACTCCTACCACTCTTTTTTGTATCTTTATGCATCTGCTTTACATATTTTTTGATATTATATTTACAACCCGGACATGTTTTTGCAGTATCATCAACAATCCTCTTACAACCCGGGCACTCTAACATCGCCATAGCTGTAACCTCCATCCCCTCATAATGATCATTAAACTCTTACGGAAAAGTTTTATTAATCATTGATACGATCTTATCATATTCCTCTATAACCGCCGGCATCATGGCTGCCCCCTCCTCAAATTTTCCAGACCGGAAACATTCTACCTGATCGCGGATCGCAAAAAATAACCCCTGAAGTGCAAGATTGCCGCATACTCCTTTTAATGTATGAGCGGCTGTAAATGCTCTATTGCAGTCCTTCTCTTCAACTGCTGCCACCAGTTCCTGATAATTAGGATCTGCCAAAAATTTTTTCAGGAACTTTTCATACATGGCCTCATTATGTAAAAAACGCTCCATAGCACCTTCTAAATCCACACCTGCATTAAGCAGTTCCTGTTTTGCTTCGTCTGTCATAATTCCTTCCTTTCTATATTCAGTTTATTTAAAGCAGATATTTTTAATATAACTCATCCCTTATGGCTATCCGCAAATCCCTCGATCCTTGTCCTTGCATACTCCATACACTTTAGTATCTTCGGTGCAAAGATACCGCATTTACCCTCCATAATCATTTGATATGCAGTATCTTTATCTAATGCTTTTTTGTAGACGCGTTCCGAAACCAGCGCATCGTAAACATCCACCACTGATACCAGCTGTGCGGACAAAGGAATATCATCCCCCTTCAATTGATCCGGATAACCTTTGCCATCATATCGTTCATGATGATGACGACAGATTTCATAAGATGTCGTAAGCTGCTCATTGTCTTGCACGATATCCAGCAATTTCAATATTTTGCAGCCCTTGGTCGTATGGCTTTTCATAATCTCAAATTCTTCCGGAGTCAACTTGCCCGGCTTTAAAAGAATCCCATCTGGTATGGCAATCTTACCGATATCGTGAAGTGCCGATGCCCGAACGATGACATTGATCTTTTCCTGTGTCAGACCAGAATCCGGAAACAGCTCCATATATGCCTCCGCCATGATCCGCGTCAGACCTTTCACTCGTTTGACATGCTCGCCGGATTCAAGATCCCGGAACTCGACAATATTGCTGACCACATCGATCAGATTCTCATTAAAGAGCTCCATCTTCCGTTCCTGTTCGTGAAGTTTTGCCCTCTGTTTTTCCACCTTATGCGCCAGCGCATCCGCGCTTCGATACGTTTCTACCAAGTTATTGATCCGCTGGATCACCGTCTGCGCCACAAATGGTTTGGATATGACTGCGCTTGCACCCATGGAATAACAGGAAAACTCTGTCTGCTCATCATTTTGCGCCGTGATCAAAACTACCGGAATGTGCTCCAGAACTTTTCTGGAATTTAAGATCTGCAACACCTGATATCCGTTCATCACCGGCATTACAAGATCCAGAAGGATGACCGCAATGTCATTCATATGTATGCCAAGCTGTGTAACTGCTTCCCTTCCATTCGTCGCCTCTAAAATGCCATAATCCTTTTCAAACATCTGCTTCAGCAGTTCACGGTTTTGTTCATCATCATCAACAATCAGTATGTAACTTCTCATCGGCTTACTCTCCTGTCAGTTATGTATAATATTACTACTAACCTCCATGTCGCCTTCGGTGGCTCAAATAAAATCGAAAAACGCCGCTTTCGCTGCGACTCAAATCCGGATGAAAATGCCGCTTTTAAACAAACGAGTTTGTTTTTCTTAATGCAAAAATAAATGCTGCACTTTAGCGTTCATTTTCGCCTGCAAATATTATATCATAAATTCAGAGAAAGAAAATAGTAAAGTATCATAAATATTTTTTTTGCATTTTGCACAAAGTTTCCGAAAATTATTTTTGCAGTCTGCCCCGTTCTCAATCAATTCTGCCAAAAAGTAGTAAGTCGGCTTTCTTTTTATCCACCATGATTTTTTTTAAGTCTTTACGATTCAAATTTACCATTCCGTCGGAAACGCAGCGACGCACACATCTTTGAATCCCCTCTTCACGAACAAAGGCGATTTCCATCACCCAGGTTTTCTCTTTGTCATTATAGTATCCCTTCCATTCCGAAAGCGTCCCCATGGGCGGTACGATCTTTAGATCCCACGCTTCTTTGCCCAAGTCAAATGCTTTCAGCACTTCCTCTATTTTGGAAAAGTCCTTGACCTCTTGTTCCATCCCCCTGAAGGACAGGAAAAAATGATAGTCAAGATTGGGATCGATCCGCGACATTTTAGCGTCAAAGCTTTTGTCCCAGATGATGATCCTGATTCCCAGAAATGCAATAAGAAGTCCCACTATTCCCACAATTATCCCAATCATTGACACATGGTTATCCTCAACACCAAGAAAAACCACCATGAAAATTGCAAAAATGCCCAATGTCACTAAGATTGAGCCAAATGTAGTCCAGCTTCTGCGTTTAGAAATAAGATACATCATGGTTCTCATTAATCCTGAACCACCTTTCCACCAACAGTGTGTTGGATATGCGGTCCATGTTTCTTTACAAATGCCACAAAACCATCGATCTGGCCTATGCCGATATTAAAATTAACATCCGCCTTTCCTTGCAGCATGGGCTTATCATACTTAGGGGCTACTAAATATTCTCCACGCATAATTTTTTCATCCTTGTCACAAATACCAAATTCTCCTTTAAAGGTAGCAATATACCCAATTTCATTTAAATTCCATTTTTTATATGCCGGCATCCATCCGGAGGGCCAAAGAAACAATAATTCCCCTTTTTCGGTAACATAAGCAGACCCATAAGCAGAATTAGCAGACTCAAATTTATCCTTGGGGGGATATTTTTCCTCTACGTCCTTAAGAAATTCATCAATGATTTTTTTACCAACCGTCTTTTCATATATTACAGCGCCGATTATAAAAATAAATAATCCTGCAACGATAGCAATTCCTTGTGGTGTCATAATTATTTCCTCCATATTAAATAAATTTATGATTCAATATACTATGTAAATTCTTATAAAACCATAGTCCTAATATTTTGATTTTCCTTAACCGATAACATATCTTTTAAATTTGCTCCTTTTTAAAAATTTTCTTCAATTCATCTTCAAGCCACTGCAATGAAAGTTTTTGCATTGTTTCTAATAACCCTCCTTCTCGCCTGCTATTTCTTTTTCTCCTGCGTTATATCTATGATTGGAACCCTGCAATCCTCCAAGGCTTTCAGTGTCAGTCCTATATTATGCCGGTCCTTTACAGGCAGCACGATTTCTTTCCCGTTTTTCAGGCGGAAATAAACATCCTGTACTATAAACCGATACCTAAGAGTTCCCCACGTATAGTACACATAAGCGATTTCCCTGATTTGTTCCTTTGGAATAGCAATCGGATCGAATACCATGGGATTTAGCGACGCACCTGCTAGTGAACCAATAATATAACGATCTGAAATTACCAGGTTATGTTTTTTCATAAACGGCAAACCCTTATTTAAGTCTGCCTGTAGCTGTTCTAAAAAATCCTCCCCGACATTTGACAGATATGTATTTGCGTTCTTGATGATTTTATCCTTTTCATCCTTCTTTTTAGCCTTCTTTCGAATCAATGTAATGATGCCCAAAGGAATCATCACAAATATAATGCATAAAATGACAATCCCTATACCCAAACCTATTTCTGTTATGACCTCCGTCGAATAAAGAGCAACAAGAGCAAATGAATAAATAATACCCATCATTGAACAAATTAGGATAATAATAAAATTCAATCCCCAAAATTCCCTCAACTGAAAGATGATTTCATGCAGTTCCAGCGCTCTCTTATCCTCCGGAGCATACCGATATTTGCTCGTGTCAATTGTCTGCTTACTTTTTTTATTATGAATGGCTTTAACCATAACTATAAAAATATCACCTATAATCAATATCAATATTCCATATCGAAACATCTGACTGTTATAATAATACAAAGACAATATCGATCTGCCACTCTGGGTCACACCTATAACCTTGTGGGAGTTTGTATTAATAAATACATTTCTTTTTATAGAATCACCATCGTATATCATACCTTTGATCTCATATTCACTGGCTCTTCCAAACACAGCAAAAGCCGGAGCCCAAAACGACTCCTGTGGGTCATCTTCATACTCCAGCTTAATATACCTTGTTGAGTTACGGTATTCCATTTTAACAGGGATCAGCTCCACACGCTTTTCAACCTTAATATGTACCCCGAATTGTGCCAACAAGGTAATCACTATAAATCCCAGAAAAATAAAATTCACAATAAAAATTTCATAATTCTTTTTTATAAAATTCATTTCTAAACAGACTCCTTTGTAATTTTTTTGCCAACTTTGACCTGCATATAAAATTTACCCCGGTGCCGTCTGTTTTCCAACCTGAATTGCACCAAATGACTATTTTGTTGCACGAAATGACCATAACATTTATAAAATCACCACCGTCTGGAACTTTTCCTGGTCACAGGAGATTGCAAAGTCGCCACCATATTTATCCACCACAGCCTTTACGTTTATAAGACCCACACCGTGCATCTCTCCGTCGGAATCCAGAACAATGCCGTCCTTGATCTGCACTTTTTCCGCCACGGGATTCTTTACGGAAAAGATCATCTTTTCGCCCTCCTGCACCAGCTTAATATTTATGACGGCTTTACGTCCTGCGCTTACGACCTTCACGCACTCATGGATGGCGTTGTCAAGCAGGTTGGAAAGCAGGATTACCGTCTCCTCCCCATCCAGCCGCATCCCGCTCATGTCGCCTACCCTGAAAATCATGGACACCCCCTGTTCCCTCGCAACATGGAACTTCTGGTTCAGGACTGCGTTCACGACAGGATGGTTCGTATTGACCGCCGACATCTCCACGGATATACTCTCCGTCAGCTTCTCTGCAAGCGCGGCAGCAGCCTGCGTGTTCCCTTCCTTTAACAGCACCTGTATCGTCCTTATCTGGTTCTTGTAATCATGCATCTTCCGTCCCTGCCGCTCATAGACCGCCTGCATATCCCGGTAATGCGCAAGCTGGCTTTCCTTCTTCTGGTCTGACAGCGCGTTTTCCCTTAACAGCTCCCCCTTATCACGGATGCTCTTCATCACCGCCATCACAAGGAAGTTTATCATGATCTGTCCCGCCGCAATAAAAAGATAGATTGCCTGCACCTTTTTTTCGCGGATGTAAAAAGAATACATAGGCAGCATGGATGCCACAGTGAACAGCGGCACTACGCAGAATTTCTGCCATTCCTTATAGGAAAGTTCCTTATTATTTTTCTTCCCTTTCCATATCCTCTGCAATATAAATAGCAGGAAAACCCAGACCAGCTTTGCGAGCAGTCCCAGAAAGATAATGCCGGACGCATATTCTTCCTCCTTGGCTATCAGTATGTTTTCAACCTGTAGTGAAAAGAAGTCTATCAAATACAACAGCGGATAATACAGTACAAAAAAGAAAATACACTGCTTTAACTCCATCTTATAAAACACCGCGCAGAATGCTGTGAATACCAAGACTACCAGCGTAATCTTGATTCCCATTGGCCCCAGATATTCCCCCGGAAATGCAGCGACAAAGTTAGCAAGGTACAGAACAATATATCTGCACTTATCCTGCCATCCCTTCCGTTTCCTTTTCATAAACATATCAAAAAAGTAAACGATCCCCCACGTCTCTATCGCTATGAGGCATAAAGAAAGTATCCACATTCCTATTTCTTCTATTTCCATAATCACTCCGCCCCCTTGTACAATGTGTACTGCCGCTTCACTTCCTGATACCTTGATTTCGGTACGGATATCTCCTTCCCCGTGGTCAGGACCATGATATAGCTGCTGATCCTCTCGATGTATTTCATGTTGATAAGGAAGCTCTGGTGTATCCGCACAAAGCCCATTCCCTTCAAGTCCTCTTCCAGCTCATCCATCTTTTTATAAATGCTGAATGTCTTTCCCTGCGTGTAAAACACATTCTTGTGTTTACTCGTTTCAATATAGATGATGTCGTCCACCTTTAGCCGCATATTCCCCTCCACGAAGCCGAACTCCACCACCCGATCCTCCTGCTGGATTTCCCAAAGGATATCATCCATGCATTCCTGCAAGGTCTGATCCAGGTCATCTTTTAAAAGGAAACGGCTCGCCTTCACCTTGTATCCATCCAGCGCATAATTCACATAAGCAGTGACCAGTACGATATGCACCTTCGGGCATTCTGCCTTTATCTGTCTTGCTGTCTCCAAGCCATCCATGCCATCCATGTTGATGTCAAGGAATACGATGCGGCATTTCCGTATATAGTCCATATCCCTACACAGACTTTTCCCGGAGCCGTATTCCTTTATTTCAAAATCCTGACCGCAGGCTTCCAGCAGCGCCTTAAGTGTACCGCGGTCATCCTCCTTGTCATCGCAGATTACTATCTTCATCGTACCAACCTCCCATCAAACATAATATTGGATTATAGGGAACCTTATCAAATTTCATTGCACGAAACTCCCAATTATTGCACCAAACGACCATAATCACCACTCACATATTACTTTCCAGTTTATTTAAGCTATCAGTTCGCCACATTTGTATTTTAAAAATCAAAAAATAAAAAGTCCAGAATGCTTGGCTTACCAAGGTTTCTGGACTTCTTCAAGTAGCGAGAGGGGGATTTGAACCCTCGACACCACGGGTATGAACCGTGTGCTCTAGCCAACTGAGCTATCTCGCCACAATGGAACCTATAGGGCTCGAACCTATGACCCTCTGCTTGTAAGGCAGATGCTCTCCCAGCTGAGCTAAGACCCCAGAATAGCAAAGTAGTTTGTGACCTTATTTTCAACCTGCTTTGCTATTATATCGAATCCCCGTAAGATTGTCAACATTTTTTACAGAGAATTATTCAACCTTATGATTCCGTAATATTCTGTAGCACTACTTATGATCTGCACAGGGCTTTCAACTCCCCGTCCTGCACATCGATCAGAATGGTATCCCTTGCATGGATCTCATCCGCTAAGATCAGCTTCGCGCTCAATGTCTCCACAGTCTTCTGAATATAACGTTTCAACGGTCTTGCGCCATACACCGGATCATAGCCATGCTCCGTAATATAACTTTTTGCGTCTGCTGACAGCTCCACGCTGATCTCCTTCTCCAGAAGGCGGCGGTTAAGCTCCTCGATAATCAGATCTACAATACCTGCAATATTTTCCTTTGTCAACGGTTTAAACAGAATCACTTCATCCAGACGGTTTAAAAATTCCGGTCTAAAATGCAGTTTCAGTTCCTCCATGACTTCCGCCTGCGCCGCATCACTGATATTGCCGTTTTCATCTATCCCTTCCAACAGTGCCGGCGCGCCGATATTGGACGTCATGATCAGTATCGTATTCTTAAAATCCACTGTCCTTCCTCTGGAATCTGTGATCCTGCCGTCATCCAGCACCTGAAGAAGCACGTTAAATACATCCGGATGCGCCTTTTCCACTTCGTCGAAAAGTACAACCGAGTAAGGTTTTCTTCGCACCGCCTCTGTCAGTTGTCCCCCTTCATCATAGCCCACATATCCCGGAGGCGCCCCGATCAGTCTTGCCACGGAATGCTTTTCCATATATTCACTCATATCCAGCCGGACGATATTCGCCTCGTCATCAAACAATGTCCGGGCTAAGGATTTGGCAAGCTCTGTCTTTCCCACGCCGGTGGGTCCTAAGAATAAGAAAGAACCGATGGGCTTCCCCGGATCTTTTATGCCCGCTTTGGAGCGGATGATCGCCTCAGACACTTTGGTCACGCCTTCCTCCTGCCCGATGACACGCTGATGCAGCTCCGCATCCAGATGTAGAATTTTGTTCCGTTCCGATTCCGTGAGTTTTGCTACCGGAATACCGGTCCACCTTGATACGATCCGTGCAATCTCTTCGTCAGAGACGCTTTCATGCACCATGGAAGCCTCTTTCTTCTTTACAAGTTCTTCCTCCGACTCCAATTGTTTTTTGAGCGCGGGAAGCGTTCCGTAAGTAAGCTCCCCGGCACGTTCCAGATTGCCCTCCCGCTGTGCGATCTGGATCTCGTTATTCACGGATTCGATCTCTTCACGGAGCTTGGACAGCCGTTCCACCGCACCTTTTTCATTTTCCCACTGGGTCTTATCCTTATCAAACTGTTCCTTTGCCTCCGCCAGCTCCTTCTTCAGCGTCTCCAGCCGTTCCTGGCTCAGATGATCTTCTTCCTTTTTCAAGGCAGCTACCTCGATCTCCATCTGCATGATACGACGCTGCATTTCATCCAGTTCTGTGGGCATCGTGTCCAGCTCTGTCTTGATCAGGGCGCATGCCTCATCCACCAGATCGATAGCTTTGTCCGGAAGAAAACGGTCGGAAATATAGCGGTGGGAAAGTATTGCTGCGCTGACCAGCGCATTATCCATGATCTTCACGCCATGGAAAACCTCATATCGTTCCTTTAATCCCCGCAGGATAGATATCGTATCTTCCACTGTGGGCTCATCCACCTGCACCGGCTGGAACCGGCGTTCCAGCGCCTTATCCTTCTCCACGTATTTACGGTACTCGTCTAATGTGGTTGCACCGATACAGTGCAGCTCGCCCCGCGCCAGAAGGGGTTTTAACATATTGCCGGCATCCAGAGAGCCTTCCGTATTTCCTGCGCCCACGATGGTATGCAGCTCATCAATAAAGAGGATGATCTTCCCCTCCGACTTTTTCACTTCATCCAGAACTGCTTTCAGACGTTCTTCAAACTCACCGCGATATTTTGCGCCCGCCACAAGCGCGCCCATATCCAGTGCAAAGAGCTGCTTATCTTTTAACGCCTGCGGCACGTCGCCCCTGACGATACGCTGTGCCAGCCCCTCTACCACCGCCGTCTTGCCGACGCCAGGCTCACCGATCAATACCGGATTATTTTTTGTCTTTCTGGACAGGATGCGGATCACATTGCGGATCTCGCCGTCCCTGCCGATCACCGGATCCAGCTTCTGGTTTCTCGCCCGCTCCACCAGATCCTGCCCGTATTTTTCCAAGGTATCATACGTCGCTTCCGGATTGTCGCTTGTCACCCTCTGATTTCCTCTGACCTGCATCAGCGCATTCAGAAAACGATCCCTTGTCAGTCCGTATTCCTGAAACAGTTTCCTGATCTCTTTATTCGGATGCTTTAACATCGCAAGAAAAAGATGCTCCACGGATACATAGTCGTCCCCCATGGCTTTCGCCTCATCCTCAGCGCTGATCAGCACCTTATTCAGATCCTGCCCCACCATGATCTGTCCGCCCTGTACCTTGACGCGTTTTGCAAGAGCCTGTTCCGCCCTTCCAATAAAATGTTCCTTGTCAATCTCCATCTTTTCAATCAGTTTTAAGATCAGACTGTCCGGGAGATTCAGAAGTGCGTACAGCAGATGCTCCTGCTCAATTTCCTGATTCCCGTATTCATAAGCCAGCTTTTCACAATCCTCTACCGCCTGCATGGAATTTTTCGTAAATTTTGATATATTCATACCCTCACCCTGCCTTTCTATGCCCGCCTGTATACGCAGCCCATAACATTTCAGCCCCGTAACTACTTCCTGTTAGATTATTTTATCACTTTACATAATATATATACCACAAATTGTTAGCCACTTCAATAGGTGAGTGCTAATTTTTTATTTTTATTTCCTAAAATAAAAAGACAGCAGCACCACCACAAGAATCTTGTGTGATAACTGCCGCCGTCTTTTTATATTAAGTAGTGCAGCCGTAAATAATAACTGGCAATATCGCACTGCCTATCAAACCTTTGCCGCATCAGTACTCCGCGCTTCCCTATCAGCGTTTGAAGCCTACTCCTTTGATGCGTAATAATCCTCAAAAAGCTGTCTGGCCGCATCCATCGTATCCTTACAGATACCCGGAAGTTCTCTGCCCCAGGTTCCCGTTGCCATTTTAAAACCTTTTTCCATGGCTTTCTGCATTTCTTTCATTTTCTCAACATCGTCTCCTGCAAGCGCGCTTGCAAAGTCAAAGAGGCGCTGGGAAGTCTGCTTTACGCCCCAGTATCCATCCTCTGCGATATCCGCCTGTGCCTGCGACTTCGTAGCGGCATCTACAGTAAATTTACCACTGGAGAGCACTCTCCATAAGGATTCATCCCCGGAAGCTATACTGTAAGATTTCCCCTGACCACTCACCATCTGGCGCACAATTTTCAGTAAGCTCTGTTCTCTGGCTGCCTGATCAGCCTTCAGCCGATCCACCAGAGCCGCTCTATCACTCTTGCTCATCTTATTGACCGAATAAGTTGCGTCAGTCTTCTCTTTGCTTTCTGATTTTTCATATACAGCGGCTTCCTCTACTGCCTTGGTCTCTTTACTTTCCGCAGTCTTTTCAGCCGTCTTCCCTGTCTGCTCCTTCTCATAGCCTGAATAAACGCCTGAAGAAGCTGTGCCCGTTACTGCACCTACACTCATAATGATTCCTCCTGTCTTCATTTTTCATAAGCCCTGTTTGATACACAGTCTCACTGCATGATAAAACACGCAATCACCCTGCATTTATAACACATGGGCAAACTTGCTCTGTCTAAATTGAGAAACGGATTCCGCTTGAGACAAGCGTTACATGTCCTCCATCAATCTGGAAAACACGGATAGATATGCAATCTCCCAACGAAAGGAAAATAACTCTGTATACCGACTATCCATGTCCAATGCAGAATGCCGAAATCCATTTCGGACAGATTTTCCACAAAAGATTCTCTCTGAAAAACTTCTGTTATTCTTTATATCGGAGGTTATGAATAATCTCTTAACCCCAAAGCACGATTCGACTATAAAGATCACCAAATGACCATTAATCGTATGCCGGATGTTCCGGCTCATCATTAATCAACTCAAATAATCTAAGTAGAAAATGCAATTTATATCTGTAATTTTCTGTGGTAATGTGTTAAACTATAAAAGGTTTAAACGAAAAATATTTTTATTAAAATGCTAAATTTTGAAATTAAGAAGGGAGCGCAACAATGAATTACAAGAATTTATCTGATATGCAACGTGCTAACGGAACAAGCGTCATCGCATATTCGCTTATGAACATTGTTCTGGTAATTTGCTATCTGGTCGAAGTCATTAAGGGAGACAGGGACATACCATACTACATCGCATTCTGCGCACTCGCACTGATTCCGCTGATTGCCTGTATCATTATCTATAAAAGGAATCAAAATTCGCCCACGATACCGTATCTGATGACCATAGGCTTTACCGTATTTTATCTTTATATCTTGTTTACAACCACTTCGCCGGTAGCTTATACATACGGTTTTATGATCGCAGTCTTATTAATTTCATATAACAACGTCCGTTTATCTGTTTACTATGTTGCGGTCGTCACACTGGGCAATATCATCCAGGTTGCAGTTATGGGCTTTTCTGGCGACATAACCAAAGATTTGCTTCCGGATATTGAGATCCGTATCGGTTCTGTCGTCCTGTTTTCTTTATTTTTGTATATGTCCACAATTGTATCTGATAAGATCAATAAAAACCGTCTGGAGCTGGTAGAATCAGAACAAGAACACACCAAAAATATGATGCAGCAGATCCTGCAGATTGCAGATCAGATGAGTTCTTCCATCCAGATTGTTACAGAAAAAATGAATATATTGGAATCTACCGCTGAAAAAACCAAATTTTCCATGCAGGAAGTTGCACAGGGCAACAATGAAACTGTGGATTCCATACAGATGCAGATGGAACAAACGGAAGAGATCCAGCAGAGTATCCAAAGGGTCAGCGAGTCTTCTATTTCTATTATAGAAAATATCAGATCCACACAGCAGGAGCTGAATGATTCAAAACACAGTATTAATGACCTGATCAGATATGTCAATGTTTCCAATGAAGCTAATGAAAGTGTTTCCAGAGAACTTGCGGAACTAAATGAATATACAAACCAGATGCAGTCAATCATTGATATGATCGACAATATCACTTCACAAACAAGTCTGCTCTCCTTAAATGCAAGCATTGAAGCAGCCCGTGCCGGAGAAGCCGGAAAAGGCTTTGCCGTTGTTGCTTCCGAAATTTCCAATCTTGCAACGCAGACCCAAAATGCTACTGTTGACATTACGACTCTGATCGGCAACATTTCCAATGAACTTACTGAAGTAGTTAAGGTCATAGAAAACATGATACATAATATTCAGGCACAAAATGAAGCTGCCAACAACACGGCAAGAAACTTCGAGACCATCGCAGAAAAGACAGAACAGGTTGCCACTTCGGCAGGGCAGATGAGACAGATGGTCAAGGAACTGGGAAGCGCCAACGAAGTTATCGTCAAAGGCATTGAGACCATCTCCGCAGTTACAGAAGAAGTCACCGCCCACTCTACGGAAACTCTGAACGTTAGTGAAGAAAATAATGCGATTACCATCGAGGTCGGACAGATCATTAACAATCTGAACCAGATGGCTAACAGGCTTCGTTCTATGGAGCAGCAGCCATAACATAATATGTCATACATTTCATAATATGATCAATACAAAATTATCAATGAAATCCCCCGTCGCTTCACAGTGACGGGGGATTTTATCAACTCTTATAATGAGAACAGGTTCATTTACAACTCTTCTGCCGGTTTTGACTGCGGTTTACTGCAGGTAATCGTCAAATTGCCATTTCTACAGCGGATCGCATCAATCAACTCCTTCTCCTTCTTCGGATCCTTCAGGACGATCTCATAACTCAGTTCAAACATACTTCCCAGATCGGTAGTTTTGACCTTTATCAGTTCTGCAGAGACCAGATATTGCTCAAATATTTCATTAAACACATCTTCATAATCCAGATTTTCCGGAATCAATACATTCAGCGTCTTATACTTCCTTCCTGATTCAGCAAAATGAGTTGCATTGATCAGGAAAAATACCAGTCCCACAACAGCCACGATACATATACTGAACGTAAGATATCCCATACCGTTTGCCAGCCCTACAACAATAGAAAAAAACAACGCCGTCATATCCTTGGAATTGCCTGGCGCCGAACGGAAACGCAGCAGCGCAAATGCTCCCATAACTGCAATGGACGTACCCAGATTGCCATTGACGATCATGATTACTACCTGAACCAATGCCGGAAGCAGAACCAGCGCTGTAACAAAGTTCTTGGTATAGTGGGACCGGTACATATAAATCAGGGCAATCATAAAGCCGCAGGCAATGGACGCCCCGGTGCAGATCAGAAGCTCCGAAACGCTCATCAGACCTTCCGCCTCATTAAGTATGCTTGTAAACATATCCTTCTCCTCGTTGTTGTTCTTTTATATATATTTCTTTTCCATTCCATTTAAATAGGTATGGATAGACCGTTCTTCCCCTTATAGATACTGCCATACTTTGAAAAAGAATTGGGATAAATCTGTAGTTCCGACAACATCGATGCAAACCATTTCGGCAGGGCAACCGGCGCTTTCAGTTCTAAGACTCTGATATCCTCATCAAAGAACAGCTCCCCCTCATCTCCCGCCAAGAGGTCAAGCGCATCCTCCCTGCTCCTGATCCCGCGGTCTATCGTAAATCTGACGCTGTCCTGTTCCGCCAGATAATACGCCTGTCTGTCATATGCCAAAAACAGGCTTGGCTGCAACGGATAAAAATGCAGTGCATAATCGATCTCCTGTAAAATCTGACAGTCGTATTCTCCGGGATAAACGCCCTGCTCCAGATATGCTTTCGCCGTATGTAATGGCATCTCAATCCTACGTTTATAAACCGTTCCCTTCCACTTCTTCTTCAGTTCCAGATAGACCGTGGAATCCTCTGTGGGAATACCATAGCTTCTAAGCCGCAGCTTTTCCTTATAGACCGGCTTGTCAATGGAACGGCGGATCAGCTCATGGTTCTCCGTATCATAATAAATATTGCAGACCGTATGCAGGCCGTACGCATCTAAGACCGCACGCTCCCCCAGAAGGGAAAACAGTTCCTGAGCCTGTTCCTTTGTCAAAAGATACTTTTTCTCTACCCGCTTAAAGGTACTATTCATATTCTTTGCTCCATGATATTCTTTTAGCAAGAAAAGGGGGGATACTCCCATTAGGGAAGCATCCCCTTTTATTGTTTTTGGTTTTTATACTGCAGATACCATCGGAATCGTATCCGCGCTAAATCTTGTCATTGTTCTCATCTGTGCCATGATATCCTGATAATCCATCGCTTCCGGCTGCTTCAATAGATGATCTTTCGTCTCGTTCCGTAAAGGCTGCTGATCCATCTTTTCCACAACTGCTGTCGTTTCCCCGCGGGTTGTCTCCTGTCCAATCTTTTTCACAGGCTGAAGACTTCTCGGATTGCCGTACACTGCCGAAACTCTATAATTATGTAATCCAAACGAACCTATGCCGCCGATCCGCATGCTGTCATTCACTCCTCTTCCCTAAATCTCTGATATCTCACTTTTTCGTTCATTTTACCATATTATTTTAACTATGCCAAGGTATATTCTAAAATTAATGTGAAGCAA
>CAMWHY010000009.1 GCA_947174185.1 uncultured Lachnospiraceae bacterium
GTGTATAGATAGGATTCAAGCAGATTTAAGGAATAATTACATAAATTAATCAGCCGTGTTCTGCATAATTTAGTAGAAAGCAACGAATTGACTGATGATATAGATTGATGTAAAATATTAATGCTGAAATTATAGGTTGTGTAGAAATCTAGGATTTTTAGAAATAAATAATAAGGAAGGTATCGTCTATGTTTAAAATTTTAAAGGCGGAAGAACTGACAGACAACATCTTTTTGATGGACGTCGAGGCGCCGAGAGTTGCAAAATCCTGCCAACCGGGACAATTTGTGATTGTCAGGACGGATGAGGAAGCGGAAAGGATTCCTCTGACGATCTGCGATTATGATAGGGAGAAAGGAACAATCACCATCGTATTTCAGATCGTGGGAGCCGGAACGCAGATCATGTCGGGATTGAAAGCAGGCGACAGCTTTGCTGATTTTGTAGGACCGCTGGGATGTCCTTCTGAATTTGTTCATGAGCCGATTGAAGAGTTAAAGAAGAAAAAGATCTTATTCGTAGCGGGCGGCGTAGGAACTGCTCCGGTATATCCGCAGGTAAAATGGCTTCATGAGCATGGAATCGATGCGGACGTCATTGTCGGGGCAAAGACGAAAAGCTTACTGATCTTAGAGAAAGAGATGGAGGCGGTTGCAGGCAACCTGTATGTCACCACGGACGACGGTTCCTATGGAAGAAGCGGTATGGTAACACAGACCATTAAAGATCTTGTTGAGGAAGGAAAGCATTACGATACCTGCGTTGCCATCGGACCGATGATCATGATGAAATTTGTCTGTCTGATGACGAAGGATCTGAATATCCCCACGATCGTCAGTCTCAATCCGATTATGGTTGACGGCACCGGCATGTGTGGCGCATGTCGTGTAACTGTGGGCGACGAAGTGAAATTTGCTTGTGTTGACGGACCGGAATTTGATGGTCACAAGGTAAACTTTGATGAGGCGATGAGACGTCAGTTGATGTATAAGACTGAGGAGGGCAGAGCATTCCTTGCTGCGAAAGAAGGGGATACCCACCACGGCGGATGCGGAAACTGCAATTAGTGTGAAAAGCACTTCTAACGCTCATAGCAAAGGCTATTTCGCGAAGAAGTGCTAAGTTTCACACAGAAAAACGCAAAAGCGGCGTTTTTCATAGCTATTGAGTTGCAGCAAAGGTTGCTTTGTGAAGAGATAGAAAACGATAGCAGATGGTTTAAGAAAGGGGAAAATAGATGGAAGTAGATGTAATGAAGAAGATTCCTGTCCGTGAGCAGGATGCAAAGGAACGGGCAGCTAATTTTAAAGAAGTATGTCTTGGATATAACGAGGAAGAAGCCAAGTGTGAGGCGACCAGATGCATCAACTGTAAGAATGCACAGTGTATCAAAGGTTGTCCGGTATCGATCAATATCCCGGGATTTATCGAACAGGTCAAGAACGGCAATATGGCGGAAGCTTATAAGGTTATCAGCGAATCTTCTGCGCTGCCTGCTGTCTGCGGTCGTGTCTGCCCACAGGAGAGCCAGTGTGAAGGGAAATGTATCCGTGGTATCAAAGGGGAAGCGATTTCCATCGGTAAGCTGGAGCGTTATGTAGCTGACTGGGCGGCGGAAAATGGCATCAAACCAGAACCTGCCAAAGAGAAAATCGGCAAGAAAGTGGCTGTTATAGGTTCCGGACCGGCAGGACTGACCTGTGCGGGGGATCTGGCAAAGTTAGGCTATGATGTCACAATTTTTGAGGCGCTGCACAAGGCGGGCGGCGTACTGGTATATGGTATTCCGGAGTTTCGTCTTCCAAAGGAAGATGTTGTTCAGAAAGAAATCGATAATGTAAAATCTCTTGGCGTAAAGATAGAGACTGACGTTGTGATCGGAAAATCTACGACCATCGACCAGCTTTTGGAGGAAGAAGGATTTGATGCGGTATTCGTAGGCTCCGGTGCAGGACTTCCGAAATTCATGGGGATTCCGGGCGAAAATGCCAACGGCGTATTCTCTGCCAATGAATATCTGACCAGAAGCAATCTGATGAAAGCATTTGACGGCAATTCCACAACGCCGATCATGAAGAGTAAAAAGGTAGCTGTGGTAGGCGGCGGCAATGTTGCCATGGATGCGGCAAGAACGGCTCTCCGTCTGGGTGCAGAAGTGCATATTGTATATCGGAGAAGCGAGGAAGAACTTCCCGCCAGAGTAGAAGAAGTCCATCATGCAAAGGAAGAAGGCATTATTTTTGATCTTTTGACTAACCCGGTGGAAATCCTGACGAATGAAAGCGGCTGGGTAAGCGGCATCAAATGTATCCGTATGGAGCTTGGCGAGCCGGATGAATCGGGAAGAAGAAGACCGGTGGAGGTACCGGGATCTGAGTTTGTGATCGATGTAGATACGGTGATCATGTCCCTTGGTACATCTCCGAATCCGCTGATTTCTTCTACAACGAAGGGACTGGAAATCAATAAGCGTAAATGTATTATTGCAGAAGAGGATACCGGAAAGACTTCCAAGGAAGGCGTTTATGCAGGCGGCGACGCTGTAACAGGTGCAGCAACCGTTATCCTTGCCATGGGTGCAGGCAGGGCAGGCGCAAGGGGAATCCATGAGTTCCTTTCCAAACAATAAAAATTGGAGGTTCGCATGAAAAATGAATATTTTGTTACCTGGAAATTATACAGATCCTGGATGTTCGAGGGCAATGTAAAGAAAGTAAGGCTAAGGCTGTATTTGATGATTTTTTGGTGCATTCTTTTGGCGGCGAGCCTTATTATGGGAATGTTGTCCCATGAGATTCTGTTTTTCATAGATGCTGTTTTTGCCGCATATATGGCTTTTTTCAGAAATCTGGTGCTTGTATACCAGCAGTTTAAGACGATGGAAGGCAGTTTCAAAAAGAAAGAGTGGTCAGGACGATCCTGTTTGAAGATGATTGTATCACGATATCAGAGGAAGATGTTCTGGTAATAAAGTACCCCTATTCGGATATTGTCGGCATCAGGGAACGCGGAGATAAAATATGGTTGGATATGCAGGATAAATCGGTGATAAGACTGTATCAGTCGGCTTTTGTGGATACGGACTGGGACAAATGCAAAGAGTGGATAGAAAGTCACAGGGAACAGGAAATCCCGGAAGAGGAACAGGAAACCTCGGGGGAGAAATAGGAAATCTCGGAAGAGGAACAGGAAACCCCGGGAAAAAAGATATTCGTATCGTACAAATGAAAGCTGTAACAGAAGCTTTCTTTGGATATAAAATGTAATATTTATAAGGAGGAAAAAAACATGTCTTATGTAGACGAGGTACTTGAACTGGTAAAGAGAAAAAATGCCAGCGAGCCGGAATTTTTACAGGCAGTTGATGAAGTATTGAACTCACTTCGCCCTGTAATCGAAGCAAATGAAGATCTGTATAGAAGAGAGGCAATTCTGGAAAGAATTACGGAGCCGGAGCGTCAGTTGAAATTCCGTGTTCCCTGGGTAGATGATAAGGGACAGGTTCAGGTGAACACAGGTTACCGTATCCAGTTTAATTCTGCAATCGGACCTTACAAGGGAGGTCTCAGACTTCATCCCTCCGTTAATACAGGTATTATTAAGTTCCTTGGATTTGAGCAGATTTTTAAGAATTCCCTGACAGGGCTTCCCATCGGTGGCGGCAAGGGCGGTTCTGATTTTGACCCGAAGGGTAAATCGGACAGAGAAGTTATGGCATTCTGCCAGAGCTTTATGACAGAGCTTTGCAAGATCATCGGCGCTGATACAGACGTTCCGGCAGGCGATATCGGAACCGGAGCAAGAGAGATCGGCTATATGTTTGGACAGTATAAGAGAATCAAGGGCGTTTATGAAGGCGTTCTGACAGGTAAAGGACTTTCTTATGGTGGTTCCCTTGCAAGAACAGAGGCAACAGGTTATGGACTTTTGTACTTCACAGACGAAATGCTGAAGTCCAATGGTAAGTCATTAGAGGGCAAGACAGTTGCAGTATCCGGCGCAGGTAATGTTGCGATCTATGCAATCCAGAAGGCACAGCAGCTTGGTGCGAAACCGGTTACCTGTTCTGATTCCACAGGATGGATCTACGATCCCGAAGGAATTGACGTAGCATTATTGAAGGAGATCAAGGAAGTAAAACGCGCACGTTTGACAGAGTATGCTGCACAGAGACCTTCCGCAGAGTATCACGAGAAGAAGAATGGTGAGCATGGCGTATGGACAGTAAAATGTGATGTTGCTCTTCCTTGTGCGACACAGAACGAGTTAGATCTTGATGATGCAAAGGCACTTGTTGCAAACGGCTGCTTTGCAGTTGCAGAGGGTGCGAATATGCCTACTACACTGGAAGCTACCAAGTATCTGCAGTCCAACGGCGTTCTGTTTGCACCGGGTAAGGCTTCCAATGCCGGCGGTGTTGCAACTTCCGCATTGGAGATGAGCCAGAACAGCGAACGTCTCTCCTGGACATTTGAGGAAGTGGACAGCAAGCTGAAGAACATCATGATCAACATCTTCCACAATGCTGATGATGCAGCTAAGAAGTATAATGTTCCTGGTGATTATGTAGCGGGTGCTAATATTGCTGGATTTGAGAAGGTTGTTGATGCAATGCTGGCTCAGGGAGTAGTGTAATCATAAATTCCTAAAATAATAGATGATGTGGATAAGTCCTGTAAACAAAGCAAATCTATAGTTTGACTGATGTTTATGGGACTTTTCTATATATATTGAGGAGGAAGATGTTTTGATCTTAAGCGTCAGCCGCAGAACTGATATTCCAAATTATTATTCGGATTGGTTTTTCCATAGGATAAAAGAAGGCTTCGTATATGTAAGAAATCCTATGAATCCGCATCAGGTCAGTAAGATCGACATCTCTCCCGAAGTGGTGGACTGTATTGTATTTTGGACGAAAAATCCGGAGCCGATGATTGGGAGATTGGACGAGCTATCTGCATATCAGTATTATTTTCAATTTACGCTGACAGGATATGGACAGGATATGGAATGTAACGTTCCCCATAAAAAAGAGATCATGATACCGATCTTTCAAAAGTTATCTGGGAAGATCGGTAAGGATAAGGTGGTCTGGAGATATGACCCAATCATATTTACCAAAGTTTACACGCCGGAGTATCATATCAAAGCATTTGAACAGATCGCGGGCGCGTTGAACGGTTATACGAATAAAAGCGTAATTAGTTTTGTTGATCTTTATGCTAAGAATCTAAAAAATATGGAGGCTGTCAATGCTTATGATATGGATGGACCAGCATTAAAGGAATTTTGTAAAACGTTAAGTGGAATAGCAGGAAAAAACGGAATGGCGATTGGCAGCTGCGCTGAGAGCATGGATTTATCAGATTGCGGCATTGAGCATAATTGTTGTATTGATAAGAAGTTAATAGAGGATATCACAGGTTATAAAATAAAGGCGGGAAAAGATAAGAATCAAAGGCCGGAATGCGGATGTATAGAAAGCGTGGATATCGGAACTTATAATACCTGTAAAAACGGCTGTAAGTATTGTTATGCTAATTATAGTCAGGAAAGTGTTGTGAAAAATTGCAGTAAATATAATTTAAATTCTCCGTTATTATGCGGAGCGGTTACAGAAGAAGACAAAGTGAAGGAAAGAAAGGTAACATCGCTAAAAGAGAAACAGATAAGCCTGTTTGACTGATAAGATCATCAGAGGCGGGAAAGGATAGATAAAATGCAGTTGATTATGTTGGGCACAGGACACGCTACAGTGACGGAATGCTATAATACCTGTTTTTTGCTGCAGGAGGAAGAGCTTCAAGAAAATTTGCTTGTGGATGGAGGAGGCGGCAATGCAATTTTACAGCAGTTAAAAAAAGCTGGAATTGATTGTAACAGTATCCATCAGATGTTTGTCACCCATAAGCATATGGATCATTTGATGGGAATCCTCTGGATGATCCGGGTCATCTGTCAGAATATAAGAAACGGAAGCTATGAAGGGGATGCGTTTATCTATGCCCATGAGGAAGTAGTGGGGATGATTTCTTCCATTTGCCGGATGTTATTGATGGAGCGTCAGGCTGTTTATCTGGGGGATCGGGTTCATTTAATTGCGGTGGAAGACGGGGAACATCGGACAATCTTAGGGAAGGATGTGGCATTTTTTGATATCCATTCTGATAAAGCCAAGCAGTTTGGATTTTCGATGGAGCTTGCAGAGGGAGAGCGGTTGACCTGTTGTGGGGACGAGCCATATCATGAATGCAATGAGGCTTATGTAAAAGGGAGCAAATGGCTGATGCATGAGGCCTTTTGTCTGTCATCCCAGGCAGATATTTTTCGACCTTATGAAAAAAATCATTCTACGGTCAAGGATGCCTGCGAGACTGCGGAACGCTTAGATATAGATCATCTGATTCTTTATCATACGGAGGATCGGAATATCAAAGAACGCAGGGAAATGTATCTGGCGGAGGGGCAAAAATATTATCATGGCAAACTTTATGTTCCGGAAGACATGGAGAAGATAATATTATAAAAAGCGGAATAGAGGAAAAATTTGAGGAGATGACATTGCAGAAAGATAGTTCAGAATATCAGACAGTTGAACATATATTTGAACCAGTATATAATAGAAATTCGAGAATATTGATCTTAGGTTCCCTGCCTTCGGTGAAGTCAAGGGAGAATCATTTTTATTATGGTCATCCCCAGAACCGTTTTTGGAAACTGATTGCTACGCTGTGCTGGCAGTATGATCAGCAGAAAATAAGCGAGGTGCAGAAAAGCGAAGTGCCGGGAGCAGAATCGGTGGGAACAGCGGCTGTGCCGCAGACGATAGAAGAAAAAAAGAAGTTATTGTATGATCACAATATCGCCATCTGGGATGTGATTGCACAATGCGACATTATTGGTTCCAGCGACAGCTCCATCAAAAATGTGATTCCCAACGATATGAATAAGATCTTAGATCATGCGCCGATCGAAAGGATCTATGCGAACGGCGGCAAAGCATATGAGCTGTATATGCAGTATTGTTATCCGGCATGTCAAAGAAAGATTACAAAGCTTCCATCCACAAGTCCTGCAAATGCTGCGTTTTCTATGGACAAACTGTTATCGGCATGGAGTGTGGTCATACAAGAAAGATAAGGGAGAGTTTTTATGGGATTAATAGAATTGCTGTTGTTGGCAGTGGGATTGAGCATGGACGCGTTTGCTGTTTCCATATGCAAAGGTTTATCTATGAAAAAGGCGTCAGTGAAGGGTATGGCGGTTTGTGGCGGATGGTTTGGCAGTTTTCAGGCATTGATGCCTCTGATTGGTTTTCTGGCGGGTAGAATGTTTGCAGACGCAATTGCTGCTTATGACCATTGGGTAGCGTTTGGTCTGTTATTCATTATTGGGGCGAATATGCTTCGGGAGGCGCTATCAAAGAAAGAGGGACAGGCGGACTCTGGGGATTTGTCTGTTAAGACGATGTTTGTCATGGCGGTTGCAACTTCCATTGACGCTTTGGCAGTCGGCGTTTCCCTTGCGATGGCAGGTGATGTGAATATCTGGACAGCAGTAATACTGATTGGCTGTACGACATTTATCCTGTCTGCTGTGGGCGTAAAGGTGGGAAGCATCTTTGGCAATAAATTTGAAAAGAAGGCGCAGGCTGCAGGCGGTATCATTTTGATGCTTCTGGGGATAAAGATATTATTGGAACATCTGGGAATTCTGGGTTAAATTCTTTCACTGATCTGTGAATGCTTTCATATGATATATAAGATGCTTATTGCATTACATATCAATATAAACTGATCAGGCTGTAAACGATATGTTTATGAAGCCGGGCTGCATGCTGGCAGCAGCAGATGGAATGATTCGCATCTGTGGGACAGTTGTGTGTTCCATAGGTGTGTTTTTTATGCCTTGCTGAATGGCTGTTGTTACAGGAACAATTAGATACATATAGGAGATACATATCATTTGCAATAGGGAGGATTCTTTTATGGCAAAAGAAATACCAACCACATTGGATGAAAATGAAGTGATCAAGCAGATTTCTTTGGTGACGATGATAGGCAATATTGTACTTTGCGTATTTAAATTGTTTGCCGGTATTGTTGGAAAATCGGGAGCAATGTTATCTGATGCGATCCATTCTTTGTCAGATGTTGTGATTACCTTTGTTGCATTTTGGGGAGCTAAGATGTCCAGACGGGGAGCAGATAAGGAACATCCATATGGTCATGAAAGATTGGAATGTATTGCGTCCCTGATTTTGGGAGTGATACTTTTGGTTACGGGTTTGGGGATCGGAAAGGTTGGTCTGCAGATCATTTTTTCGGGAAATTATGAAAAGCTTATGATTCCGGGAGTGATTGCATTGGCAGCCGCAGTGATATCGATTGTAGTTAAAGAGGCAATGTATTGGTATACAATGCATTACGCAAAGATTCTCAATTCCGCAGCCTTTATGGCAGACGCATGGCATCATCGTTCGGATGTATTCGCATCCATTGGCTCGTTGATTGGTATCGGCGGTGCAATGTTGGGATTTCCCGTATTAGATGCAGTTGCAAGCGTTGTTATTTGTCTTTTTATTTTGAGGGTGGCATCTGGTATTTTATTGGATGCCGTAAAAAAGATGTTGGATACCTCCTGCGGTGAAGAATATGAAAAAAAGTTAAGGGAATACGTTTTAAATCAGAAGGGCGTGGTGGGGATTGATGTGCTCCGCACCAGAATGTTTGGTAATAAGGTATATGTTGATCTGGAAATTAGTGTGGATGCGGATAAAACCTTCCGGGAAGCTCATACAATCGCGGAGAAGGTGCATTACAATGTTGAAAAGGATTTTCCGGACACAAAACACATTATGATACATGTAAATCCGACAGAACAGATTTCATAAAATTGTTATAAGGAAATTACTTGTATATTAACGAAATTGGGTCTAAAATTAAATTATATCAAAAGGAAAGAGGATGAAAAAATGACATTTTCCATCAATTTTCTTATATTATTTGGAGTGGCTTTATTATGCTGCGTGGTGGGATTTTATAAGTATGTGTATTTTATATCCATAGGTTATGGCGCTGCCATAGCGGGACAGGGGATCGCGATGTTGATATTGTTTCGTAAAGATCTGACGTTGCCCGTGATTGCGCTGTGTGCGCTGCTGATTCTGTACGGATGCAGATTAAGCGGCTATCTGCTGTTTCGTGAGATGAAAAGCATAAGCTATCAAAAGCATATGAAAACGGAGATCAAGGATGGTTCTGACATGAAGCTTGGAATCAAAGCAGTGTTATGGATTTCCTGCGGACTGCTTTATGTGATGATGGTTTCCCCGGTATTTTATCGGATCGAGAATCAGGATGTCCATGGGGACGTGGCATTTTACATAGGGATAGCGCTTATGGTCTTTGGTTTGGTATTGGAGTCTGCTTCTGATATCAGTAAGAACAGACAGAAGAAGGTCAATCCGAAAAGATTCTGTGACAAGGGATTGTTCAGGATCGTGAGATGCCCTAATTATCTGGGAGAAATGATCATATGGACAGGAGTATTGATTGTCGGCATATCATCATTTTGTACCGTCGGGCAGTGGATCGTTGCGGTGGTTGGTTATCTGGGAATTATCTATGTCATGTTCAGCGGTGCCAGAAGATTGGAGATCCGGCAGAATAAGAACTACGGCGATGACCCGGAATATCAGGCATATGTGAAGAAAGTGCCAATCATGGTTCCGTTTGTGCCGCTATACAGTGTAGAAAAATATAAGTTTTTAGTGCTTTGATTTTTGGTGCTATAAGACGAAAAGACTGCTGTCAGCTTTCCGGTTCACTGACAGCAGTCTTTTGTCCTACAAGATCGATCTGCCGCCATTTGCCCTGCCGGTAGCGGAGATAGGTAAGCAGCGCATTTAAAAGCCATGAGAACAGCAGGGAGAAAAAGAGAGCGTCCGGGTGTCCCTTCGGCCATTCTTCCGAACTGTTCCATGCAGCCAGAAGATAAGCAAGGGGAACACGTACTACAACCGTGGTGATAAGTGAAATCACCATCGTTGATAACGTATCTCCTGCGGCCCTTAAAATACCACCATAGATTTGGATGATTCCCATAGCAATATATCCTGCCGCGAGAATCTTTAACCCGCGTCCACCCAGGTCTACCACATGCCGATACACGATGGGTTCCGTGTTTTCCTCATTAATGAAGAAAGCAATAAACTGTTTGCCAAAAAGGAGCAGTGCAAGTACAATGACCGCTGAGACACACAGGGTAAGACAGAGCGCTGCCCGTTCACCGGGTTTTAGCCTGTCTGTCCGCCCGGCGCCGATATTTTGACCGATATAGGTGGAGATTGCAAGCCCGAAGGTAAAAGCAGGCAGTACGGCAAATCCATCTACACGCATGATGGCGGTGTTGATAGCGGGAACAAAGTCCGCCATCTGGTTGGTCAGGCTCTGCACCATGACAAGCGCAAGGGAGAAAATACCTTGTGTAATGCCGGAGGGAAGTCCAAGTTTTAATATTTTCTTACAAACGTCGAATTTGGGGATCAGGTTCTTCCTGGTGATTTCTACGATATCTTTCATCTGAAGGAGACGGATGATGCATAAAAGTCCGGAGACGCCCTGGGCAAGGATGGTTGCCAAAGCAACGCCCTGCACTCCCATGCCGAGGCCGGCTACAAACCAAAGATCCAGTATAATATTCAAGCCTGCGGAAACCAGCAGGAAGATCAGAGGATAAAAGCTGTCGCCAAGTCCGCGGAGGATACCGGAGACAATATTGTAAAAGGCCGCACCGATGATTCCCCAAAAGATGATCTGCAGATAGGCTGCTGCCAGATCATAATACTTTGCCGGAGTGTTGATAAGGGTAAGCAGAGGGCGGGAAAGCGGAACTCCTGCTGCCGTAACGAGCAGGGCGGCGCTAAAAACAAGGGTAATGGAGGTACCGACGCAGACAGAAAGACGGTTTTTGTCCTTTGCTCCAAAATATTGCGCAACAAGAATCCCCACACCGGTGGAGATTGCAATAAATAACACAAGCAGTAAATTGATGATCGGTGCAGATACGCCTACTGCGGAAAGAGCATCTATGCCATTGTAGCCGTTGCGTTCTATAGAACAATATTTTCCTACCACAACAGAGTCTACCGTGGAATAGAGTTGCTGTGCCAGATTGCCGATCAAAAGAGGGATTGCAAATTTAGCAATCACTTTTATTGGACTGCCGACAGTCATATCCTGCGCACCAAATAGGGAGTTAAGATTTTTCGGCATTTGAAACCTCCGGAATTATGTAATATAAGCGATACTTATCAATAATAGCCATAATAAAAATGATTGTCAAGCCGAAGGTGTTGATAGAATGGAAAAAGTGGTTTAAAATGGGGATAAGGGTATATGGCGTTAGGGAAGGGTAGATTGAAAAATCAAAGATTTTTCAATCGCAATTTGTGCCTTCGGCCCAAATTCGCAGGTTACGGAAAGGCATGGTTATTAATATGGGCTTCTTTAAAAAATTATCTGCAATTATAACGGCTTTGCTGGCATTGTTTTTTCTGCTGATCATCATATGTGCGGTAAATCCCGATCTTTCCAAAAGGATAGGAAATTTTCTTTTTCCGGAAAAGGATCAGACAATATCTTTGAGCAGCAATCATACGGACTTGACGGTTCCCATTGTGGATGGCGTATCGGAAAATGATATTGCCAAAGAGCCGGTTCAGACGCCTCTGTTTCCTGATTATAATGCGAATCAGAGTGTCATTCCTAATGGAAATAACCAACCTGCTTCCAACCAAACGCTGGACTGGGGCAGCACAGGAATAGCAAAAGATACTGCTTCTACTTATGTCGCGCCTAACACATCCGGTTTGATTATTCCCGATACGGTCAGCGGCAAGAATGGATATCAGCCGCTACAGGAGGAATACATATCAGTCAGCGACACGCAGGCTGAGCAGATCCAAGACCAGCTTGGCACAGGATTTACCGGTGAAGGATTAACGTTTGATTCTTACTGGTATCCTTATTATGGTATGCTGGATGAGAGAGGACAGCATATATATTGCCAGATCTATGCCAATGCGAAAGAACTGAACGCTGCATTTGTTCCGCTGGAACCGATTACATCAGGTCAGTTGAAAAATGCGCTGATGGCGGTGTACAATGACCATCCGGAGCTGTTCTGGCTGGATACGGCATACACCTGTAAATATACTGCAGACGGGCGGTGTGCGGAGATTGGACTACAATTTAACCGTACGGCGCAGAATCTGGAAAGCTCCATATCAACTTTTGAAAATAGGGCAAGGGAGATCCTTGACAAAGCACGGGGTTTATCAAGTGATTATGCGAAAGAGGTATATGTTCATGATGCATTGATAGGCAGTATTACTTATAATCTTAGGGCAGAAATGAATCAGAGTGCTTACAGCGCGCTGGTAAACGGGCAGACGGTATGCGCCGGATATGCAAGGGCATTTCAATATCTGATGCAGCAGTTAAATATTCCATGCTATTATTGTGCGGGCTATGCCGGAGAAAGACATGCGTGGAACATTATAGTGTTGGACGATGGCTGTTACAATGTGGATACCACATGGGATGATGTCGGTGACGGTAATTATGATTATTTTAATAAGAACGATGCGGATTATGCAAGCAATCACGTAAGACAGGAGCTCTCCGTGTATCTGCCGCCTTGTAATGGGCGGGCATACCGCAATCTGGAAAAGCCGCCTCAGACAGCTTCATCAAATCAGACAACCTCGTCAAACCAGGCAGGACCATTAAGGACTCTGACGGATGTCGGCATATCTGAGTCACAGGTCATTAAGGATATGGCAGGATATTACCAGAACTGTCATAATCAGATCCTGGCAAATGGAAAGGGGGAATATACCTTCTATAATGTGATAGAGGGCAGACAGCTGTTGACCAGATGGGAACAGGAAATCGATAATGGAACTTATGAGGATGAATATATGACTGCCGTCATGGTAGAACTTGGTGCCGGAGACTGTCAGATGCAGATTCATGTAGAGGAACTGCAGGGGGATAGATACCTGATTACACATAAGATAACAATTAAATAAAATTTTGTAAATGCAGAGATATTACTAAAAGCAGAGATAAAAAATTGTCGCAGCATGGAGGTTAAAAATGTCCGAATTAATTGAATCCATCAGAAAAAGTTTCCAGGAGGGAGACGATATCAGGGATGCGGGTCTGACCTCGCCGGAGGATATCAAAAGGTTTGATGATATTTTATATGGCAGTGATGCGAGGTGGCAGCTTTTGGATGTCTATCGTCCGGTGGCTATGGAGGGGATAAAACTGCCTGTCATCGTCAGCGTTCATGGCGGCGCATGGGTATATGGTGATAAAGAGCGTTATCAGTATTATTGCATGAGCCTTGCCCAGCATGGATTTGCAGTGGTGAACTTTTCTTACCGTCTTGCGCCGGAATATAAATTTCCCAGCCAGCTTGAGGATACGAACAGCGTGTTTACATGGGTTTTGGAGCATGCGGAAGAATATGGATTTGACACAAGATACATATTTGGGGTAGGAGATTCTGCAGGAGCCCATCTTCTGAGTCTTTATTCCGAGATCTGCACCAATGAGGAATATGCAAAGAATTATGCATTGCAGATTCCGAAAGGCTTTGTGCCGACAGCGGTTGCGCTGAACTGCGGCATCTATAATATGGATGATGAAGAGAAAAGGGAGGAGTTTACTTTTTCTATTATGGCGGAACTGCTTCCAAAACAGGGTACGCCGGAGGAATTAAAGCTTGTTTCCCCGGAAAGATACGTTACAGCTCATTTTCCGCCCACCTATCTGATGACGGCAAGCGGCGACTTTCTGAAAAAGCATACGCCATATATGGCGGAACGCCTGACGGAACAGGAAGTGGAGTTTGAATATCATTTTTATGGAAACTCTGAAAAAGCGCTGGGACATGTATTCCATGTGAATATGAATCTGGAAGACGCTGCCAGGTGCAATAAGGAGGAATGCGAGTTTTTTAAGAAATTCAAAGCACGGAGGTAAACTGTTCATTAGAAACGGTAAACCGGATAAGGCGCAGGTTGAAATACCTGTTACTTATCCGGTTTTATTTTTAGGAGGATGAAAATGGACTTTTTAAAGGATCATATCAGATCGATCTACTTTAAGTATCTTGCTGCTTCCTTTGGCAGTACGTTGATAACCTCAATCTATGGTATTGTGGATATGGCTATGGTAGGGCAGTACCACGGATCTGAGGGTTCGGCGGCTTTAGCGGTGGTAGCGCCTATATGGAATATTATTTATAGTCTGGGGCTTCTTATGGGAATAGGAGGTTCGGTGCTTTTTAATACTGCAAGAGGTTTGGGCGGGGATGCAGAAAAAAGGTCCAATGAATACTTTACCGTCTCACTGATAGGTTCAACAATACTTTCGGTTATTGTGTGGCTGGGCGTCATATTCTTTGACAAAGAGCTTTTGACAATGTTTGGCGCAGAGGATAATACCCTTTTTCTTGCAAGGGAATATGTATTCCCAATCAAATTTGCCATACCGTTTTTCCTGTTTAATCAGATGCTGACGGCGTATATCCGCAGTGACAAAAATCCCACCCTTGCTACAGTGGCGGTTTTATCAGGCGGTCTTTTTAATGTTTTTGGGGATTACTTTTTCGTTTTTGTCTGCGATATGGGTGCAAAGGGCGCAGGCGTTGCAACAGCGGTGGGTTCTGCTATTACCTGCATAGTTATGTTTTTCCACTTTTTCAGCAAAAAAAATACGCTTCATTTGACCGTGCCGAAGGGACTTTTCAAGAAGCTGAAAGAAATCTCCATAACAGGATTTGCAACATTTTTTATAGATGTTGCTATGGGTATTCTTACGATCATATTTAACCGTCAGATCATGAAATATCTTGATACAAATGCCTTGGCAGTTTATGGTGTTATCGTGAATATCAGCACCTTTGTACAATGTTGTGCATATAGTGTGGGACAGGCGGCTCAGCCTGTGATATCTACAAATTTTGGTGCAGGAAACGGCGGACGTATCCGTCAGACCCTGCGTTACGCATTGGGAACAGCAGCATTTTTCGGTATACTGTGGACGGCGCTTAGTATGCTGTTGCCGAATACATTTATCCGTATTTTTATGACGCCCACACCTGAGGTTTTGCAAATTGCTCCGTCGATCTTTCGGCGTTACGGTATTTCCTTCATACTGCTTCCACTAAATGTTTTTTCCACCTATTATTTTCAGGCTCTTATGAAACCGAAAATTTCCTTTATAGCTTCCGTAGCAAGAGGAATGTTGATCAGCGGTATCATGCTGTATGTACTGCCGGTTTTGGCAGGGGCAGATGCCATATGGTTTGCAATGCCTATCACCGAGTTGGTTGTTGCGGTATATACTTCGATCTATATTTTTAAATGTACAAAAAAATTGTCTTAATGTAATTTGATACCGCGGCAGCAATAGTGCATCAATCTGTCCATTATTTTGGGATGCCCTTGTTTTTGGCATAATCCGTAAGAAATAAAAGAAAAGCAGTGATAAGCAGTAAAAATACGGTGAGGATGTCCCAGATATCTGCTCTTGGCTCGGAAAGCAGTTTTGATAATGTGACATTAATACAAGTGTTTAATGGAATAGCAAGCAGAACACTGATTCCGGCAGCACGGAATTTTCTGGCGTGCAGACGGCAGGAAACAAAATATATGATCCAGAGGTATACAATGGAAATGAGTGACATACGCCAGCCGATGGTGAATACCGCCGGTACATTGATCAGGATTCCCAACAGATAGAGATAGGGAATGAGAAAAATACTCAGTGCCAGCAGGCTGCCGGTGATGCCTTTTTTCCAAAGTATCACGATCGGGAAGGAAATAACATAGGTAAAAATGATAGAGGATAATGTAATGGAAGACCAGGTGAATTCTCCGGTAATGGCAAGATCGCATATGGAGCAGACCAGGATTCCCAGAAAAAGGACAACGGAATAAATGATGGCAAACAAAACATTTTTTTTGTTGCTGTTTTCATCTTTTCTTTTCAGAATCATCAAATTTTCCTCTGCACTTTGCGTATAAGCGTCCGTATCCATTCGTTCGCCGCTTAATAATTCATTCACTTTGATTCCTAATATTTCACATAGTTCCAGCATAATGGAGGAATCCGGCATACTTTTTCCGTTTTCCCATTTGGAAACGGCTCTGTCCGTAATGTTTAGTTTTTCTGCCAGTTGTGCCTGGGTAAGCTGCTGCTCCTTACGGCATGCAGCAATAAATGCTCCAATTTTGACCTGATCCATCATATTAACCATACCTTTCTGTAATCTGCGTATTCGCATTTTTATAAAATTTTGATTTTTCAAATAAAAGATTACAATATTTTAATGGATAAGTATACAAACCAATGGTTGAGTTATTAAAAAACTTTATTTTCATATAAAAATAAAATTATCTTGACAGACTGGTCTACAACATGTAAACTAATGGCATGGGTTTACACACTGTAAACCTTTCGTGGCTGATACAGATTTATGATAGGAGAATATTTAAGGAAGGAAGCAGGATTATGAGTGATAAGAAATTGGGCGCGATTGAAGCCAGATTCGCAGATATGATATGGGAGAATGAACCGGTAGGTTCGGGAGATCTTGTGGCAATGTGTAGCAGAATACTGAATTGGAAGAAATCTACTACATATACCGTATTAAGGAGATTGTGTGAAAGGGGAATTTTTCAGAACCGGGAGGGAGTTGTCACCTCCCTGATCTCCAGACAGGATTATTATGCGATCCAGAGCGAACAGTTTATTGAAGAAACGTTTTCGGGATCGCTGCCGGGGTTTCTGGCGTCGTTTACCACAAGAAAAAAACTTTCTGAACAGGAAATAGAGGAACTGGAACGGTTGATAGAAGAGAATAGGAGGAGATAGCTATGTTGTTGAAAATGTTGTCCGGAATCACCAATATGAGTATGACTGCCAGTATCGTAATCATAGCAGTGCTTCTGCTTCGGCTGGTGTTAAGAAAAGCGCCGAAAGTATATTCTTATCTATTGTGGTTTATTGTTTTGTTCCGGCTGCTTTGCCCGGTATCCATATCCTCCGCAGTATCTTTGATGGGGATGTTTGATGCTCCGGTAACGGAGGAGGGAGTGATTACCTATATTCCATATGTAGACAATTCCGTAGGGGAAGTAACGAAGGTTCATTTTGAAGTGATTCCTGAAGGAGCTCCTTCAGAGGAGATAGGTGGGGAAGAAAAACTGGAAACCACATATGATCTACAGAAGATTCTGATTCTTGGCGTGACAGGAGGGGTATTGTGGAGTGCCGGTGTTGTAGCATTGCTTATATATAGCATATTTAATCTTGCGCGGCTTTTAAAAAATCTGGTAGGTTCCGTGAAAGTGGACAATAGGATCTATCGTGCGGATCATATTGTGACGCCTTTTGTTATGGGCATTATATATCCGCGGATCTATCTTCCGTCAGATCTTACGGAAACAGAAAAAAATTATATTCTAATGCATGAAAAGTATCATATCAAAAGAGGCGATCATATTTTTAAAGCGCTGTTTTATATGACATTATGCGTATATTGGTTTAATCCTCTGGTTTGGGTCGCATTTTATCTGTTCGTAAAGGATATGGAGATGAGCTGTGATGAGGCAGTAATGAACCATATGACGGAGGATATCCGTGCAGAGTATTCCAGTTCCTTATTATGTCTTGCAACGGGACGGCGCATGATGACAGGTGTTCCGCTTGCTTTTGGGGAGGGTGATACCGGTGACAGAATAAAGAATATTTTAAATTGGAAGAGACCGAGAGTATGGGTGGCTTTGGCGGCAGTTGTGTTGGTGCTGGCAGCAGTGGTTGTTCTTAGCACTAATCCAGAGGCGTCTGATGGAAACGGGGAGGAGGTAAATGACACTGTATTTGAAGAAACGGATGTATATACATCCATAGAGGATGCTTTGAGGGGGGCAGTGATTAATTATTACCAGACCTATGCTGTTCCTGCGGATTTTCACTGCGCATCGGTATTTGTTTTAAACGCCGTCTTTGGAAATAAAATTGCCATCAATGGACAACAACCGGACGATTTGTCAAAAGTGGATTATTATGTCTATTCCTTATATAAGGATATGAATTTAAGTGAAGACGGCATAACGGAACTGGTAACCATTTCTTCACCGATGATAATTACGATCGATCGCATTTCGCTATATCATAATGAAGTAGACAGTGTGATTTCAGTGAATGAATTTACGGGTGAGGACTATGAAAAATTTATGGAGGAAAATTTTCCGGAATTGTATGCAGATTCCCATGCGTTTTCTGATTTGTATGAAAAGGTTTTATGCATGGATTGCCATGCCCAGGCGGTGGAATATGGACAGTTGGATACGGATGTCATTATAGGCGGACTGGTTGACCATATTGCAGGAGAGCCGCTGGCATCATCGTCAACGCAGGAATATATAAGTCATTCGCCGGTGGAATATCGGGAGCTTATTTATTATGGAAAGTATACGATAGCCTATGCGGAAGCATACAGGCAGACAGGGGCAACAGATCTGAAGATGGCAATTTTAGATTGCGCAGAGGCGGAAATCAATAAGTATATTGCGAGACCTAATGAAGCGCAGCAGGAGCAGAGCGAAAGCAATGATAATACTATTGCCGGGCAAGAACGGAACGAGCTGATGGAACTACAGGAACAGCTTAACGAGCATATTGCCATCGTTGAGCAGGAACGGAACGAGCTTAATTCACAATTGGAACAGATTGAAGGAATGATTGATATCACCGAGCAGGAGCGGAGCGCGCTGATTACGCAACTGGAACAGATTGACGAGCAAATTGCGCAATTGGAACAGTATGATGAGCTAATTGCCGTCACCGAGCAGGAACGGAACGAAATGATGGCGCAATTGGAACAGATTGATGAGTTGATTGCCATCACCGAGCAGGAGCTTAACGGTCTGATGGCACAACAGGAACAGCTCGACGAACTTATTGAGGTGCAGGCGCAGAATAATATTCTTTTGGATGCCATGGTATGGCCGACGACGGGCAGTACTATATCCCAAGCCTATGGGAACTTGCAGAGATTTGACGGAGAAACCTATTTTTCAGACCATATCTGTATTGCAGGCGAGGAGGGAGATCCGGTCTATGCCGCTATGGATGGTGTAGTAGAAGAGACAGGATATACTGCGGATTATGGTAATTATATTGTGATTCTTGGCGGTGATGAGATCAGGACAAGATATGGATATCTTAAATCAGTTGAAGTTACGGAGGGGACACAGGTCGCGGCAGGGGAAGAAATTGGATCGGTAGGAAGAACCGGAAGAGTAACCGGCAACTGCCTGGGCTTTGCCATAACGGATCATGGTGTTCCCATAGATCCGTCAGGCATCGCAAAGTGACGGATGGTATCTTGATTTACCTATTTACGTATAAGTAGGAAAAGCGGACTTTATATATATCTGACGTCCTGTTTTTTCAAAAGGCAGACGCCGATACAGGAGATGATCATTCCTGCGGCACAGCATAGAAGCGGTATAAAGTGACCATGCAAAAGGCTTCCGGCATAATCAATATTATGTTCCCATGATGCCAGCGCCTCGCTGTCCATGCTTGATAAAAATATGCTGGCACACATCCATATTCCCCAGAGGACCCAGTAGATGATCCCACCAAAACGGATGAGAAGGCTGCCGAGGAACAGGCGTATGCCCAAAGTTATGGCTGCAAATGCCAGCACCCAGAAGATACCGGAAGAAAAGCTGCCAAACAGGGTTGTGAAAAACGGAAGTTCCAATGTTCTGGGAAAGTCAGAATAGCATAGGGGAATCAATATGCCGTTCTCCAGTTGAAACAGGAGAAGGCAGAGGATATACAGGATCAGGCTTCCAAGGACAGTTTGGAACAATTCTGTCAGGATGTAGTTTTCCCTTGTTGTACTCATGGATATGGCAAGCGTAAAATATTTTTTTACGGTAAAAGGACCGCTAATGATCCAGAACATAGCAACTGAAATAAGGGACATTGTGCTGGCCAGGGGAAATACAGGTATATCATGCAGTCCGCCTAGGATTCCATACACAAAGATCAGATTGAGGATCAGTCCGATAAGATAGACCAGTCCGGTGATAATAAGTGAGGAAACAAAGTTTTTTTGAGTGATATTCCAAAATTTTCTCATAGTAGTCTCCATTCCGCCGCCTTTAGCGGCTCAGATAGATGTGAAATATGCTGCTTTTTACACTAGCTACATTCTGTCGATGGTCTTTTTGCCAAAAAGATTTACGATCAGACCATAGAGAATCAGCAGTCCTCCAATGATGAGTAACCAGGAGGAGGGGCTCGATAGAAATTCTGTCATCAGGAAGAAAGAGTTCAGTGCAAACAAAGCTAAGCCACCATAAAAGATGCCCAGAATCAGCAGCATTTTTGCATAGCCGAACCGGCGGATCAGAAACCCATTCAGAACCCCTAAAGTAGCAGATAAGAGTTCCGAGATCACAAAGGACAGGATCATATCGGCGGTTATGGAGGTGGAAGCAATCATCTTCATGAGCAGAAAGACTGCTAAGGATTCTACCAAGAGCTCTGCTGTGAGAATATAAATGCCTAGATAGATATTTCTGCGGGTACATCCCATGGACAGGCAAAAATCGATCTGGTATCTGATATAGTTTACGGTCAGACTGCAGGGGATGACAGCCAGAATCATTTCGAAATATTCTATCATTTTTCCCGGCGAGTCATTAATAACTGTAGTCAGAAAGATACCATAGATCAGACCACCTAATATAATAATGGAAAATATTTTACCCTGATAAAGACTGATATATTGTATATGACGTTTGAATCCTTCATTCATAATCGTATGCTCCTTTTAAAAACTAGTTTTCGTCTCCGCAAAGTGCAATAAATAGATTTTGCAAAGATACCGGCTGTACGGAAATCTCGCCGGATGACTGAAATTCCTGACCATTTTCCATCAGTACCGTAATGCCCTTGCTACGTCCGACCTTCTCAGGACGGTATGTTTTTAAACCTTTTACTGCCGCGTCAACAGCATCTTCCCTGCCGCTGATATGAACTGCTCTTGATAATAGGTCTTCTGTATTTTCTTTGAGAAGAATGGCACCGTCTTTTAACATTATGACTTCTTCAAAAACTGGAGAAGCTTCATCGATAATATGTGTGGAAATCAGAAAAGTACGTCCGGTTTTTTCATATTCTTCCAACAACAGTTTGTAAAACTTATCACGCATGAAGACATCCAGACCGGCAACTGGCTCATCTAGCAGCGTATAATCGGCTTTGCTTGCCAGTGCCAGAATGATGGTAAGCATGGATAGCATACCCTTTGACAGCTTCAGGATTTTTTTTCCCGGTTCCAGTTCGAAGGTTTTCACAAGACGATCTGCCATTTCCTTATCCCAGTGGGGATAATAAATGGAAGCGGCCTTTAAATAATCTTTTACTTTCATTGATGCGATTGCGCTTTCCGCAACAGGATTCAATTCTCTGGAAAAGCAGATATGGGAAAGAGCCTGCTGATTTTCCCAGACGGTTTCTTCTCCTAATGTAATATCGCCGGAGGTTGCGGGACACTGTGCGGCAAGAATGGACAAAAGAGTGGTTTTGCCCGCGCCGTTTCTGCCGATCAGGCCGTAAATCTTACCGGGCTCTAAGGTAAGGTCGATGTTATGCAGGACTTCTTTTTCTTTATACTTTTTAATAATGTTTTTACACTGTAACGGCATGAGTTCTTTTGCGTTTTCCATGATAATCATTCCTTTCTTCTATCATTTTTTTATGGAAAATATCATTATTTTTTATCATCTTCGGCATGGATCATGCTAATCAGGTCTTCTCTGGTTATTCCAAGGCTGTGCGCTTCTTCCATCATGGTTTTGAAATAACGCTGGTAGAATTCCTCTTTTCGATGTTGTCTGATCTTTTCCTTTGCCCCGGAGGTCACAAACATTCCAATCCCCCTTTTCTTATATAAAATATTTCTATCTACCAGAAGATTGATTCCTTTGGCAGCAGTTGCCGGATTGATGGCATAAAGTGCTGCAAGCTCATTGGTAGAAGGTACCCGTTCTTCTTCCAGCAGGATATCTCTGAGAATATCATTCTCAATCATTTCACTGATTTGCAGATAAATTGACTTTTCCTGTGTGAGAATTTCATTCATTACCAATCCTCCTTTCTGCTGTATTGTAATGAAATTATGTTTGTTTTATTCCGTAAGAGGTTCCGTGTTGAAAACAGTGATTTATCAGTTTAATGTTACAGGTACCTCTATGGTTATATGGTTAATTACTTATGTAACTAACTATATCACCATAGTTTCCAGATGTCAACAGAAAAATTTTTTTTTAATTAAAAAACAGCCTTATGCTTAGGTGATAAGGCTGTTTTTTGCTATTTAATACCATTTTTGTTCCATAAGAATATTGGGGCGAGGAGAATTTAAAGCCTGTTGTTATCTCCCCACTCACACATTCCGTCTAAAATTGGAATTAAAGATTTCCCGCGCTCTGTCAGGCTATATTCTACCTTAGGCGGAATTTGCGGATATTCTTTTCTGTGAACCAACTGATCTGCTTCCAATTCTTTCAGAGTAGAGCTTAAGGTTTTATATGAGATTTCATTAATGTACTTTTTCATTTCATTAAAACGGACAACGCCAAACTCCATTAAAGTATATAAAATAGTCATTTTGTATTTGCCATTGATGAGCGATAAGGTATAGCTAAATCCCGTTGCTTCAAGACATTCATTTGCAATGCAGCGTTGATTCATTTTAATCCTCCTATGTCTTTCTGTAGTCTGCAAAAAATATTGTTTTTTAGTTTTTATATTACTTTCTTTTAGATATGTATATAACTTAATTGCATATACCACACTTTAATATGTGTACTATATTAATTCATAATTATATCATAACATTAAAACCCTGTATGTACAATGGAAATTCTTGATTTTTAAGACTATTATGTTGGATTAGCCTGAAATATTACACAATAATTATACTGTAATGTAAGAGAAAGGAAAAATATATATCATAATTTTGTGCAAAAATCCCTTTGAAGTTTCAGAAAAAAAGCAGTAAAGTATATAGGAACGTGTGGCAGAACTGCGTAAATCCAGTTATCTGCCATGCGTTTTTTGTCATAATAATACACTTATGTATATTCAGCGTGTAGCCATTGGCGTAAATCCAGCATCCATGGCTATACGCTGTTTTTGTATGAAAGGAGACAGACATGGAAACAAAAAGTAATTCATTTCTAATGGAGGAGCCGGTTGGCAGGCTGATGGGGAAATATGCTGTTCCTTGTATTATTTCGCTCCTTGTGGGTGCCTTATACAACATTGTTGACCAGATATTCATTGCCAACGCTTCGTATCTCGGATCTTATGGGAATGCTGCGAATACAGTTGTGTTCCCGCTGACTGTGATTGCCCTTGCCATTGCAGTTATGGTGGGTGATGGCTGCTGTGCCTTTGTGAGCTTGAGCCTTGGCAGGAATAAGCCGGAGGATGCGGGTAGGAGCATGGGGAATTCTATTTTGCTTACAGTCCTGTTCAGTGTTGTGTTGTGTGTAGTTTATCTTGCGTTCAGTAAGCAGATCATTGCTATGTTTGGAGGAACAGTAAATGAGGAGACCTTCCGCCACTCGAAAGAATATTTCTTCTGGATTTCTCTTGGCATCCCGTTTTATATGTTTGGGCAGGCGATGAATCCCGTGATCCGCGCAGACGGAAGTCCGAAATATGCCATGGCATCAACGCTTGCGGGGGCTGTAGTCAACATCATACTCGACCCGGTTTTTATCTTTGTATTTAGGTGGGGAATGATGGGAGCGGCAGTTGCAACGGTGTTAGGCCAGGTTGTGACAGCGGTTCTGGCAATATGGTATCTTATCCATGCGAAGACGGTAAGATTTTCCAGGGAGGATTTTAGACTGAAAGGAGAGGTTGTGGGAAAGACATTGTCCCTTGGAATCTGCAGCTTTTTGTCACAGATATCCCTTGTGGCGGCAATGGCGGCCATCAATAATATGATTCGGAAATATGGGGCAATAGACTCCGTATTTGGGCAGGAGCAGTATGCACAGATTCCCATGGCAGTGGTTGGTATCGTGATGAAATTCTTTCAGATAGTCATCTCTATTGTGGTAGGCATGGCAGCAGGGTGCATTCCCATTGTGGGGTATAATATGGGCGCAGGGGCAAGCAGGAGGGTAAAGGAACTATTTACGAAACTGCTGTTATCAGAGGCCGTAGTCGGTGTTTTGGCGCTTGTCATTGTAGAATTTTTCCCAGTTGGACTGATCGGCATATTTGGTGCTGCCAATGAGAGTTCCTACTATACAGATTTTGCAGTACGGGCATTTCGGATTTATCTCTGTATGGTAGTGTTTGCCTGTGTAAATAAAGCAGCATTTATTTTTCTGCAGGCCATGGGGAAGGCTTATGCCTCTACGATGCTCTCTATGGTCAGGGAGATTGTGTTTGGCGTTGGTTTTGCAATTCTTTTGCCGATGTTTTATGGGCTGGATGGGGTTTTGTACTCCATGCCGGTATCCGACATTTTAACATTTATTATTTCCGTCATTGTCATCCTGTCGACTTATAAGCAGTTGGAGGGCAGCACGGCAGAAATGATTTTGGAGTTTCGGGGCTAACTATTAACTTCGGGTGAGATACTTACCTAAAGGTGCGTACTTGATTATGCTTTCATTCTTGCTAAAATGATAATATCAAGTTTGGAGTAAGCCGACCCCAGAGGGATAAGGAGGAGAAATCTAATGAGTAAAAAAGTATTAGTAATAACGGGCAGTCCCCGAAAAAATGGAAATAGTTTTGCAATGACAGACGCTTTCATCAAGGCAGCTGAAGCAAAAGGACACACGGTTACGCGTTTTGACGCTGCATTTAAAAAAGTAGGTGGTTGCAGGGCCTGCGAAACCTGTTTTTCCACAGGAAAGGCTTGTTCTTTTGATGATGATTTTAATACGATTGCTCCCGCTATTTTGGAAGCCGATGCAATTGTTTTTACGACCCCTGTTTACTGGTACTCTATTCCGGCGCAAATCAAGGGCGTCATTGATCGTGTTTTCTCCTTGGTTGTTGGCGGCAAGGATATTGCAGGAAAAGAGTGTGCGCTGATTACTTGCTGTGAGGAAGATGATATGACTGTTATGGACGGGGTTCGTATTCCCATTGAGCGAATGGCTGCATTGAATAAATGGAAAATGGTAGGGGAAGTTTTAATTCCCGGTGTATTAAATGTGGGGGATATTGATAAGACCGATGGCTGTAAAAAGGCGGCTGATTTAGCCGATGTGATCTAAGATACGCTTTAAAGCGAAAGAGCGTCTGTTGGAAGAAAACCAATGGACGCTTTTTTATTTTTAAAAATAAACATTCTTGTTTTCTGCTAATCTGGAAAATTATATTTTTTCAACAAGATGATTTTTATTGTTTGTTTTATTCCGCACCATACCGCTAAGGCAAGAACCTGCTGTGCCACTCCAACCAGCCAAATCTCTATTGTATTTTCTTCATTCATTGGAAGATTTTCTTCTGAGAATTTTCTGCAAGCATCATTTTCCTGCTGGTCCGGGTTTAAGGAGGCTTTTTCTCCGCAAAAGGTGCAATAGAGGGAGAACGAAGAGATCAGTAATAGTGTAATCAATTTTCTGCGCATATGTGATATCCTTTGTTAATGTATTATGAACTTATTATACCCCCAATGGATGTATTGTCAATGAAAAAATTCGCTATAAGCGAATATAATATAACAATAGTTTGTGTATGCATTCGCAAAAATCGTATAAAATTTATTACAAATAGTTAGATAATCAGAGGAAAAAAGAATGTCTGCTTCTGGCTTAAAAATGGAAATAGGGAAAAGAGTCCACGATTTTAGAATAGAACATCATTATACACAGGCGCAATTTGCTGAGATGATGGATGTTTCCGTCAATTTTTTGTCTGAAATTGAGAATGGAAAAAAGGGAATGTCACAAGAGACCATATGCAGATTATGCAGTTATTTTGACATCTCGGCAGATTATCTTTTATTCGGAACGGCTTCTAAACATGCAAGCGCGCAGAATCTTGTAGAAATAGCTACATCTTTGAATATTCAGGATCTGGAATTGGTAATAGATTATTTGATTTCGTTGAAAAAAATTAAAGAATTGAATATTTGACAGGTTATGCAGCCTTCCACGGCGGGTCAAGGTAGCCAAAAGCGGTTGTTTATGTTATACTGACGGAATGGGAAATATGAGTAGCCAAAACCGGTTATTTATCTTGTATAATGAAATGGCGTGGTTCATGTGACGGGGCATAAGGAGATATCTGTAATGGAAGATTTCTGTGGACGTGTGGAAACAGAGCTTAGAAAGCGTTATCATAAAAAGTTGTTTTCGCCGTTTGCGAAGGCGATTAATAGATACCAGCTCCTGCAGGAGCATGATAAGGTTGCGGTATGTATTTCCGGAGGCAAGGATTCCATGCTGATGGCGAAGTTGTTTCAGGAATTGCAGCGGCATCGGAAGTTTCCATTTGAACTGGTGTTTCTTGTAATGGATCCGGGGTATCGTGAGGAAAACCGTAAGATGATCGAGTATAATGCGAAACTTCTTGGGATTCCCATCACAATATTTGAATCCGAGATCTTTGATGCGGTATATGAGATCGAAAAGTCGCCATGTTACCTCTGCGCAAGAATGCGGCGGGGGCATCTGTATCATAAGGCGAAAGAGCTGGGATGCAATAAAATTGCGCTGGGTCATCACTATGATGATGTGATTGAGACGATCCTAATGGGAATGCTTTATGGAGGGCAGATCCAGAGCATGATGCCCAAGCTGCATAGCACGAATTTTGAGGGAATGGAGCTGATCCGTCCCATGTATCTGATCCGCGAGGCGGATATCAAGCGATGGCGGGATGAGAACGGGCTGCGGTTTTTACAGTGCGCATGCCGGTTTACGGAACGCTGCGCAGCACGCGGCGCCGATGAGCCTATGGAATCCAAACGGCAGGAAGTAAAGGAACTGATTGCGCAGATGAAAAAAGGGAATCCTTTTGTGGAATCCAATATCTTTAAGAGTGTGGAAAATGTATCACTGGACACAGTGATCGCATATAAGAAAAAAGGAAAAAAGATATCGTTTCTGGATGAGTATGACAGTTGATAAGGAAAGGTAAAAAATATGGCACAGGATATTAAAAAGGTCATCGCTGCTGCTGCTGCGGGGCTTAGCGGAAATTACCGGTCACAGGAGATCTTTGAAGTCAGTATCGGGGTGAAGCTGCCGAATCGTTCGGAGATCATCGAGGTGGTTGATGAGGTTCGCCGACTGATGTTTCCCGGATATTTTGGTGATGAGAATACGGCTTATGTTTCGCTGGAGAGCTTTGCAGGCAATACACTGGCGGGAGTTTATGAAAAGCTGTTTAAGCAGATCAAAACAGCTCTTTTATATAAGACGGGCAGTAAGGAAGAATTGCAGGGCAGGCAGGAAGCAGAAAGCCGGAGAGAGGCGGACGCAGCAGACCGGGAAATTTGTCAGACAGAAAAGATGACGGAACAGCAGATCAGAAATCAGGCAGAGGATCTTACACTGCAGTTTATCGGGCGTCTTCCTGAGATACAGAAGCTTTTGTTCAAGGATGTGGAGGCGGAGCTGACAGGGGATCCTGCAGCAAACAGTAAGGAGGAGATCATATTCTCTTATCCGGGTATCTTTGCAATTTTTGTTTATCGGATCGCGCATGAGCTGTATCGCCTGAATGTACCGTATATTCCCAGGATTATGACGGAGTATGCTCATGGCAAGACGGGGATCGACATCAATCCCGGTGCGGAGATCGGAGAGTTTTTTTTCATTGACCATGGTACGGGTATCGTGATTGGCGAGACCACGAGGATCGGTGATCATGTGAAGATCTATCAGGGCGTGACGCTTGGCGCATTGTCCACCCAGAAAGGGCAGGCGCTTTCCGGAGTAAAGCGCCATCCGACGATTGAAGATAATGTGGTCATCTATGCCAATACGACGATCCTTGGCGGAGAGACAGTTATTGGAAGAAATTCCGTAGTAGCGGGCAATTCCTTTGTGACCGAGTCGATCCCGCCTGACACGAAGGTATCGGCATATCTACCGGAACTGCAATATAAAAGCAGGAAAAAAGATTAATTAGAATGATGTGGAGGTTTTAAGATGGGTTCTGAAAAAAAATACGCTGTTTTGATCGATGGTGACAATGTTGCCCCTAAATATCTGAAAGCGATTCTGGACGAGGTTTCCGACCATGGGGTAGCGACTTATAAGCGTATCTACAGCGATTGGACAGACCGTCTTCGTTCCGGCTGGAAGCAGCCGATCCTGGAACATTCCGTACTGCCGGTGCAGCAGTACAGTTATACTACCGGAAAGAACGCTACCGATTCCGCAATGATCATAGATGCGATGGATATCTTATATACAGGAAATGTTGATGGATTTTATCTGGTGACAAGCGATAGTGATTTTACGAGACTGGCTGCAAGACTGCGTGAAGCGGGCAAAGAAGTCGTCGGTATCGGTGAGGCTAAAACGCCAAAGGCTTTCCGCAGCGCGTGCAACAGTTTTAAGTTGTTAGAAGTTATTTATAACGATGAGGAAATGGAAGAGATCACGGCGAAAAAAGGCAGTACACGGAAAACTACCAAAAAAGAAAACAAACTGGAAGTGACGGACCTTTCAGAGATTGAAAATGCTATCTGTAAGATTATTGATGAAAATTCCAATAAAGGAAAAGATACCTACATCGGTGAGGTCGGAAGCAAGCTGACCAATAAATATCCGGATTTTGACGTACGTAACTATGGCTGTACCAAATTGAGTACGCTTCTGGAAGATAAGATGAGCAATTTCATGCTGCAAAAGAAGAACAGCAGCACTGTGATCATGTTTAAAAGCACGGACATTGAGAAGGAAGATGTGGAGCAGGAGATCATTCACATTCTCAGAAAGCATGGCGGTGAATGCAACAACATGGCAATTATTAATGAAGGTCTGAAGGCATGGAATTCCAATTTCTCCGCTAAAAAGCTGGGATATAGCAAGTTCTCGGATTATCTGCAGTCCTTTACGGAGATTCTGGAAGTAAAGAATAATGAAGTAAGATTACTAAAAAAGGGTTGAGCAAAGGGTTTTATATTAGTATCCTACGCAGATACCGCAGATGGCAAAATAGTCTCCGGTACTGTCATCGGAAGGTTTTAGTTCGATCAGATGCGACTCAGAGTTATCGTTTTTATAACATTCTACATAGTCGCAGCAGCTGCCCCAGCCGCCGCTGTAATCTGCATCAATCGTTGTAACGCATACCCCGTCAACATAGACGTCATATTGTCCGCTCATGCCGTCGGTGGTCTGGTAAAAAACAATGCCTGCCTCGCAGCTTGTGATCTCAAAAGAGATCGTTCCGCCGGTTGTAGTTGCCCATCCATCTGTATGAGAAAGCGCCGAAGGAATATCGGTCTGTGCAAAACCGTCCATAGCGACAGGAGTAATATCCGAAGCATAAAGCAGGTCGGCGTTTTCAAATCTTGATCTGGTCAGAGTATCTTCTGTTACTACATATTCCGGATAAACAGCCGTATTGATTTCAGAAAGTGTACTACAATAAAATTGAGTTAAAAGATGAGCGATCAAAGCATGTCCGCCATTTGCCGGATGAACACCGTCCGGATCGCCTACGTCTTCCCAGGAAAGAGTTCCATTTTTTCTGCCTTCAGAGAGGACGGCAGCATAATTGATCGTGCTGACGTTTAGTTTAAATGCTGCCTGCGCATGTTCCGTAGCGTAATTATACTCCTGCTCAGTGCCTAATAGTAAGGCAATAACGGCAGGCTCATTATCAGACAGGAGGATTGCACGTAAAAGACTTTCGTAGGTCTCTTTGTTCCAGGATCGATAATCATTCACTGAGAATTCCGTAATCACCAAGTCAGGTTCATAGACAAGAACATCATCCTGCAATCTATGTACGCCAAGATAGGAGTCCGTTGCACCGATCCCCGCATTAATATAGTTAATTGTAGCGTCAGGAAAGGTATCTTCCCACCATTTTGTAGAAAGATACGCATAGCAGGAAGTGCCTTTGGGAAATGCATTAGAGCCGTCTGTGATCGATCCGCCGATGTATGCGATGGTGATTTCCTCTCCATGAGCGGCACGTTCCATAACATTCATAAGGCGGTACAGGTTGCCGGGATTCTGGATGCCGGTATCGATCATTTCTTCGGTTACGGTCAGGTTTCCGGTATCTGTAGGAGTTGCCATAGCTGCAATCAGGTCGGGGGATATTCTGCTATCTGCGGAAGTTCCAGCAACATTGTCGGAAGGGCTGTTTTCAGCGTTGCCGCTTTGCACCGAATGGCATCCTGTAAGAGTTAATATCAGAACTGTGCTTAAGACGACAGATCCCTTGATGCATTTAATGATATTTTTTGTTTGAGATATATGTCTCATGGTGCAACTCCTTATGATAAGATAAGTTAAAAAATGGCGGACAAATCTGTCCGCCATTCATGGATTCCTGTTTGGCTGATTATCTTACAGTAATGGAAGTAATATGGGGATTGGCGCCATTATACCAGTAAAGGAAACCTTCCATGCTGACAACATCGCCGATTTGAAGATTCTTAACAGCGGCATATACGTCCGTTGTATTATCACACAGATAAGATTCCACTACAAAGGAATAAGTCTCGCCATTGGCGGAAACATTGAAATAAAGATCATCGCCATCGGTTCCTGAATTATCCCAGTTATACATAAATGCTTCTCCATTGCCGGCATCTTCTACAGTCATATCTGTGAAGGATACCAGTTCATTCTGATGAGCGATCAGTTCATCTTCTACGCCAAGGATATCCGTTACATCCAAAGGCTCAGCGACAAAGTTACCGTCAATGATCTCAAAAGTAGCATCCATGATCTCAATCTCGCCGGACCATTCGCCCTTAAAACCTGTTACACGGATTTTTGTGCCAACGGTCAGTTTCTCATAGTCTTCTTCGGAACATGCCATTTCATAGATAAAATAAGCGCCATCTTCATCCTGTGTATAGATGGTTGCCTTATCCTCCCACCAAGCCTGTTTTGCCTGTACATAGGTCTCCACAACGACCGGTGTATCCAGATCAGCAGCCATGTATTCTGCATAAGTCATAACACCATTGGCGTTATTAACGTCATTGGCAGATCCTTCTTCAGGGCTTGTCTCCGTATTTCCCGAAGCGTCGCCGACATCATTGCGATCTGTTTCAGTTTCATTTGTTGCATCCGTTCCAGTTCCATCAGATGCAGGGTTCTCTGTTCCACTACATCCGCTTAGTGCAACTGCCATCGAAAGAATAGCTGCTGCCATCAGTGCTAAATAATGTTTTTTCATAATATCTCCCTTTCTAAAATCTCTGATTTTCTATTTTTCCTCGTTATTGTACTAAGCAATATCGGATTAATCAATATATTTTTCTACAAAAAATCAGTTCCTTTTCGCCTTCCTGTGTTCAAAGATGACATATATCAGGATAAAGATCCACACAACAGCTAGAGAAGTAAGCAGTATAACGGCAGTATCCGGAAGAGGACCAAGTTCTGCTTTGGCATTTGCTGAGGCTCCTTCCTGATTCAGACGGTACAGGGAAGTGATATCGCTGTATAGGTTTTCAATATACTGATCGTCGATCGTTTCACCGCGGCGGACTGATTTTACGGTATTTTCGATCAATTGTCCCGCTGCGTCGCGCAGAGAGGCAGAACCGTTAAATACAGGTGTTACAAAGGTATTGGCGGTATAGTCCAGTAAAAGCATGGAAGCAGCGATCTTAACGTCATAATAGGTAGTGTTATTTTCCCCTTTTCTGGAAAGATAATTCTGATATTCTGTACTGTTCTGCGCCCGGGTGGTAACAGGGATATAGCCTTCCGTTTCGGCGTAAGCAATCTGGACGTCGTTGGTTAGAAGATACTGCGCAAAAAGCCAGGAAGCCAGAACTTCCTGAGGATCGCTTTTATTAAAGATGCAGATGGAAGGTCCCTGTGAGATCATCTGCGTATTTGTCGGATCAAATTGCGGAATTGGCATGACGACTGTTTCAAACTCCACTTTCTGGTCTTCGCTGATATCGGAAAGTGGGGCGTCAGAGCCCATCCATGTTGCGCCGGCAGTAGAATCAATGGCGAAGATGCACTGTCCCGCATTGAGAAAATTGGCGGGATAGCTGGAGATCTTAAATGTTGAAAACGCCCTGCTTTCTCCGTGCTGCGCAATCATATATAAAAGATCGGTCGTCGTATCATTAAACAGCTCGATGGTTCCGTCTTCGGTAGAATATCCCGCGCCGCGCTGTTTTAACATCTGGATCATCATATTGTCTGTTGATTTATAGATAAAGGGGATGAGGACGTTCTGCCCATTGACGATAAAGTTGCCGTCCTCGTCCTTTTCCATGGCAGCTTCTGACACTTCCCAGATAAAATCCCATGTCATTATATTTGGAAGAGTATAGCCAAGCGCTTCCACATAGGTTTTATTGATATAGCAGGCTTCGGTGGAGCGCATGTAAGGGATTGCGTAGTATGCATCCTGAAAACGGCATTCTTCCAAAAACTTGGAAATGATTTCCTCCTGTGAGACGGAGTCGAATAAGATTTCGCTGCCGCCTAATCCGTATCGTTCATCAGTGAACAGACCGTTCAGCGGTACGACGGTATTGCTGCCTGTAAGATAGGTGGCAATGTGGTCGGGGTAGGTAATACAGACATTGGGTGTCGTGTTGGTAGCGATATTCGTGATGACGTCATTATAAATTGTGCCGTAATTCGTGTAAAGACGCAGATTGACGGTGACATTGGGATAGAACTCCTGAAAATCCTCAATCGCCTGTTTGTAGATATCGGTCTGTGTCTTATTAGTATCATTTTTTGCCCAGAAGGTAATCGTGATCGGCTGCGTGGTATCAAAGGCATCAGGAATTTCAAAAGTATTATTATCCTGAGAACCGTGACAGGCGGTGAAGCAGAGAATGAAGATGACCGAAAGCAGCAGGAAATAACAAACTCTTTTTTTCATTACCATAATAATCCTCCATGTCAAAGCAATTTGAGGCTCTGACTCAAATTTATCCCTTGGTTCCACCTCTGGATACGCCCGCCATGATCTTATCGCGAAAGATCAGGAACAGTGTTACCAGTGGAATGGAAATGATGACGACAGCCGCCATCATAGCAGGGATATTCTCACGACCAAAACCGTTTTCCCGGATTTCCTGAATGCCATTGGAAACCAGATAATAATTTTCATCATCGGTGATCAGCCGCGGCCATACATAGGAATTCCAACACTCTATGATCTTCAGGATGCCGATGGTGATCAGCGTAGGACGGCAGATCGGGATAAGCACTTTCAAAAGATATTTCAGATCCGAGGTGCCGTCGACCTTGGCGGCATAATAAAGGGCATCCGGCACCTGGGCAAAATTCTCTTTTAAGAGATAAATATAAAATACCGAAGTAACCGAGGGCAGGATCAGTCCCAGAAAGGTATTACGCATATTGAGATTGGTAATGGTTGTAAAGTTTGTAATGATCACAAGTTCATTCGGGATCATCATCAGGGAAAGAAACAGTGTAAACAGAGTATTTTTCCCTTTGAATTGCAGACGGGCAAACGCAAACGCTGCAAGTGTGATCACAACCATCATGATCGCTGTCGTTGCAAGGGTAAAGATCAGCGTGTTGGTCAGATAGCGGACAAGAGGAACTTCTGTAAAGGCGCTGATATAATTCTGGAAAGTGGGCGAGGTTGTAAAAAATTTTGGGATATATTCGGAATTATATTCCCCATAGCTTTTGATGGAGGTCAGGATCATCCAATAAAATGGAAAGAGGACGACGATTCCCCAAACCGCAAGGAAAAAATATATGACCGTATGGACCGCTTTGCTTCGTGCAGTGACAGAACGGGCGGTATTATGATAATTGCTGGGTTGGTTTGTCCGGTTACCACTCATATACAATCTTATCTCCTTTCAAAGTTTATATTTCATCGCATGTCACGGTTATACGTAATAGGTGTGCTTCCGGCTCACCAGCAGGTTAATGCAGGTGATGGTCAGCACGATGGCAAACAGAATGATGGCAGCGGCGGATGCATAAGACGGATAGCCGCCGCTGTCGCCATAAAGCATGTCATATACATAGCCTACGATGGTATTCATCTCGGCGGCATTCAGGTTTGTGCCGAACAGGGCAACCGCATTGCTGTATTCCTTGAACGCTCCGATAAAACCCGTGATGACCAGATAAAAAATCGTTGGTGAGATCATGGGGAGCGTAATCTTCGTAAAGGTGCGCAGACGTGAAGTGCCGTCAACTTTGGCAGCATTGTAGTAATGCTGATTGACAGAAGAAAGCGCACTGGTCAGCAGCAATATCTTAAACGGCATAACGACCCAGATGATATAAAAGCACATCACAAACATTTTTGCCCAGTAAGGACCATCGATAAAATCTATGGAAGAACCGCCGAACCAATTGATCAGTAGGTTAATAAGACCATCCGAATATGCGGTTTTTTTAAACAGGATCATAAATACCAGACCCACCGCCAGAGTATTGGTCACATAAGGTAAAAAATAGATCGTCTGGAATAAGTTTCGCAGGGGTTTGATGGAACTGATTCCTACTGAGATCAGCAGGGCGATCCCAGTTGACAGAGGTACCGTAATGATTACCATTAAGAAAGTGTTCTTAACTGCCTGCAGAAAGTATGCATCATGCAGAACATAGGAAAAATTGTACCATCCGATATCAAAAAAAGTCTGGGATGCAAAGTTGTATCCTTCCTCAAAGGAATAGATCAGGACGTCGATCAATGGATATACCATGAAAATTCCTAAAAAGAGGATCGCTGGCAGCAGGTAAAGCCAGCTTTTAGAGTTGTTTCTGCTCATGTTTTCTCCTTATTTATCTGCTTTTGGTTTAGAAAGCAGGGGGTATTCCGTATTTAATATGATTTACCAGATCTTTGATCTTGCCAACGTTCATGTACAGAGTATCTTCGCTGAGATGTTTTTCTGCAAGTGATTCTAAGATACGCGGCTTTGCCGCAGCGTCAATTACGATCGTATCTATAAAATCGTTCATGTCAAGATTTTCATTTAGCATGATATTTTCAAAGGAACATTCGTCGCGTCCCCAGAGAAGAAATAATCCCTTTTGCATATAAAGGCGGTCAAACTGTTGGGTTGCATCAACGAAAATCGGCATATCCACACCGCGGTTCATATCGGTGGATTCTTTATCAATATATTTCTGTAACCATTCATAAAGGTATTGGTTATTGCGGATAACCTGGCTGGAAAGCTTCCTGCGGTCTTTCAGCATCTTTTCATATTTACTCTTGTTAAAGATAAATACCTTGCCGTCGCAATCCAGATATCTGCCCTTTGCGTCGTGGCAGGCAAAGAACAGCGCCACATCAAAAGAGTAGGAAAAATCCAGCATACGTGTGGGCAGCGTGAAATGCTGTGCAATCTCGATACAGGTCAGCTCATCAAAATTAAACAGATGCTTCATCTCGTCCACAAAACGGAACATCTGGCTGTCTGCAATAGCAATATGGTCGCCGCGAAGCCCGGAGGGGATCAGGACAAAGTCGCTGTTTGGCTGTCCGCGGAAGACAATGACGTCGCCTCGTCCGTTTAACTGTTCGATATATTCGTCATAGGTTGTTGCTTTGTTCATGTATCATGTCATTCCTTTGCAAATCTGTGCGCATCCACCGGAGGTTCTAAGAAAGCGGTGATTTCAATAGCGCTTCCTTAGGTAAAATAAATACGCTTGCCAGTTTCTTTGTCAAATAATAGTACCTTATGCGGTTTTAGCGAAAAACAAACAGTCGTGCTTTCGGGATCGATCTCAATGTCCGCATCAATAATGGAGCGGACATTGGGATTCTCACAAGCCGGATGTGTGGAAACAACACTGATATCGCGTCCCATTACTTCGACCCTGACCAGATTGCAGCTAAGAGAGCCATGTTCGTCCGGGATAAATCCTTCCGGACGGATGCCGACGGTAACATCCTGATCGGCAACGTTCGGTACATCAAGGACGGCAGTATTCTCCGTAAGATAAAGTTTTCCGCCTTTTACCTTTCCCTGAAATATATTGATCGGCGGTGTGCCGAGAAACTTAGCGACAAACAGATTTACAGGATCGTCATAGATATCCTGCGGTTTGCCGATCTGCTGGAGTTCACCGCTTTTCATAACAACGATTACATCGGAAATACTCATAGCCTCTTCCTGATCATGGGTGACAAAGATCGTCGTGATGCCGGTCTCTTTCTGAATCCGACGGATTTCTTCCCGTGTCTGTAGGCGCAGTCTGGCGTCAAGGTTGGACAGCGGCTCGTCTAAAAGAAGCACCATTGGCATTTTCACCATGGCGCGGGCGATGGCAACGCGCTGCTGCTGACCTCCGGAAAGCTCGCTGGGCTTTCGCTCCATCAATTCCTCAATCTGTACCAGTTTTGCAGCTTCGAGAACGCGTTCGTTCATTTCCTCTTTGGAAAGCTTATCCGCTCCTTTTAGATTCTGCAAAGGGAAGATAATATTCTGTCTGACAGTCAGATGGGGATAGAGTGCATAATTTTGAAATACAACGCCGACGCCTCTGTGTTCCGGTGGAAGTTCTGTGACGTTGTCTTCACCGAAGAAAATGTTTCCTTCCGTGGGTTCTTCCAAACCGCAGATCATGAACAGGGTGGTGCTTTTGCCGCAGCCGGAGGGACCGAGCAGCCCTACCAGCTTGCCATCGGGGATTTCAAAGCTGAAATCATTGACGGCGATCACATCGGTGCCTTTCTTATTGCGGTTGGGAAATTTCTTCGTTAAATTCTGTAATACGACCTTCATAGCGTGAGCCCTTATCCTTATTTTAAATTATCAAATAGTTGGTATGTATGATTGCATATAATATGATTATTGGCCAATTGCTGTCTTTGTATGCGATAAAATCTGCCGTCATTATTATAGCGCGCAATAAAGCGGGAAACAAGAGTTATTTGTTAGAGAAAGCCTTGACAATTCTGTGCTGCAATGCTTATAATATGGGTGCGATAAAGGCGATGACGAAGACAGTATCTTATGATGGAAATCAATAGCGTGATCGAACGCGCAGCGAGCCGGTGAGGGTGTGAGACCGGTGAAAGTAGATCATAAGGGAAGATCACTTCTGAGCTGCAGGCTGAAAGTTCCAGGTAGGCTGTGCCGTGTGTGCCGACGTTACCGGCAGGCATATGAAAGTCTGATGCATGACGCGGGGACGGAGTATGAGCGTAACAGGTGGTTATGGGTATGATCTCATCCTTTTACGGGATGAGTTTTTTGTTTTAAGGAGGTTATTAATATGTATAAGAAAGTTTCCACCGATCTGAATTTTGTGGAGAGAGAAAAAGAAATCGAACAGTTCTGGAAGGACAATGATATTTTTAAGAAGAGTATCAAGTGCCGTGAGGGCTGTCCCACTTATATGTTTTATGACGGACCGCCGACCGCCAACGGCAAACCCCATATTGGTCATGTGCTGACCCGTGTCATCAAAGATATGATTCCGAGATACCGTACCATGAAGGGATATATGGTTCCCCGAAAGGCAGGCTGGGATACCCATGGACTTCCGGTAGAGATCGAAGTAGAAAAGCTGCTTGGCTTAGACGGCAAGGAGCAGATCGAGGAATATGGATTAGAGCCTTTCATTGAAAAGTGTAAGGAAAGTGTCTGGAAATACAAAGGCATGTGGGAGGATTTTTCCGGCACAGTGGGATTCTGGGCGGATATGGATGATCCCTATGTTACCTATCATGATGATTTTATAGAATCAGAATGGTGGGCATTAAAAGAGATCTGGAATAAAAACCTTTTATATAAAGGTTTTAAGATCGTACCGTACTGCCCCCGCTGCGGGACGCCGTTGTCCTCTCAGGAAGTGGCGCAGGGTTATAAGGATGTGAAGGAGCGTTCTGCAATTGTGCGGTTTAAGTGCAAGGACGAGGATGCGTATATTCTGGCATGGACCACAACGCCATGGACGCTTCCGTCCAATGTTGCCCTCTGTATGCATCCGGATTATGAATATGTCAAGGTGAAAAGCAATAAGGACGGTCTTACCTATTATATGGCGCAGGCGCTGGTTGCACAGGTGCTTGGTGATGATGTGGAGGTGCTTGAAAGCTTCCGCGGAAAAGATCTGGAGCATAAGGAGTATGTGCCACTGTTCCCCTATGCAGATGATATCGTTGCAAAACAGGGAAAGAAAGGCTTCTATGTTGTTTGCGACGAATATGTCACACTGACGGATGGTACTGGCGTTGTTCATATTGCGCCGGCATTTGGTGAAGACGATGCAAGCGTTGGAAGAAAATATGATCTGCCCTTTGTCCAGCTGGTGGATGGCAAAGGCGAGATGACAGAGCCTACCCCTTGGGCGGGAACCTTTGTGAAAAAGGCGGATATGCCGATTTTACAGGCGTTGGAGGATGCAGGCCTTTTATTTGATGCGCCTAAGTTCGAGCACAGCTATCCCCACTGCTGGAGATGTGATACGCCGCTGATCTATTATGCGCGGGAATCATGGTATATCAAGATGACTGCGGTAAAAGATCAGATGATTGCCAATAACAATAAGATCAACTGGATTCCCGAATCCATCGGAAAGGGACGTTTTGGAGACTGGCTGGAGAATCTGCAGGATTGGGCGATCTCCCGGAACCGTTACTGGGGTACGCCGTTAAATATCTGGGAATGTGAATGTGGTCATATGCATTCTGTAGGCAGCAGAGCAGAACTTGCAGAGCTGAGCGGCAATGCGGAGGATGCGAAAGTAGAACTGCACCGCCCGTACATTGATGCGGTGACTTTCCCCTGCCCGAAGTGCGGCAAAACTATGCACAGGGTGCCGGAGGTGATCGACTGCTGGTTTGATTCCGGCGCGATGCCGTTTGCACAGCATCATTATCCGTTTGAGAATAAGGAGCTGTTTGAAGCGCAGTATCCGGCACAGTTTATTTCTGAAGCCGTTGACCAAACAAGAGGCTGGTTTTATTCCCTGCTCGCCGAGTCAACACTTTTGTTTGATTCTCCATGTTATCAGAATGTTATTGTGCTTGGGCATGTACAGGATGAAAATGGGCAGAAGATGAGTAAATCTAAAGGAAATGCCGTAGATCCCTTTGATGCGCTTGCGACCCACGGGGCGGATGCGATCCGCTGGTATTTCTATATCAACTCTGCGCCGTGGCTGCCGAACCGTTTTCATGCGGGGGCTGTAACGGAGGGGCAGAGAAAGTTTATGGGAACCCTTTGGAATACCTATGCGTTCTTTGTCCTGTATGCGAATATTGATAATTTTAACGCCACGGATTATCAGCTGGAATACGATAAGCTTCCGGTTATGGACCAGTGGCTGCTGTCCAGATTAAATACGGTGGTCGGCGAGGTTGACAATTGTCTGGAGAATTATAAAATCCCGGAGGCTGCAAGGGCTTTACAGGATTTTGTGGATGAGATGAGTAACTGGTATGTAAGGCGCGGCCGTGAGCGTTTCTGGGCAAAGGGAATGGAGCAGGATAAGATCAATGCTTATATGACCCTTTATACGGCGCTTGTGACGATTTCCAAGGCAGCAGCGCCGTTGGTGCCCTTCATGACAGAGGAGATCTATCTGAATCTGGTGAAGAGCATTGATAAGGACGCCCCGGAAAGTATCCACCTTTGTGATTATCCGGTGGTAAACCAGGAAATGATTAATAAGGAATTGGAAAAGAATATGGATGCCGTTCTAAAGCCTGTCGTAGTTGGTCGGGCGGGAAGAAATACCGG
>CAMWHY010000010.1 GCA_947174185.1 uncultured Lachnospiraceae bacterium
TGTGTGCCTGCCAGTAGCTTTATTGGTAGGCACTTTTCAAAACAGCGTTGGAGAAAACAGGTTCAGATGATTGGTAAAATGTTAAGTAATCAATGATTTTATAATCATAGATTTTAGATAAATTTAATTAGAATTAAATGGAGGATCAGGTTATGGCTATTACGGCAAGCATGGTAAAAGAATTAAGGGACAAAACCGGTGCAGGTATGATGGAGTGCAAAAAGGCGCTTACCGAGACCGATGGTAATATGGAAGCGGCAGTTGATGTTTTAAGAAAAAGCGGTGCTGCCAAGATGGAAAAGAAGGCAAGCAGAATTGCTGCGGAAGGGATTGCGAGAGTCGCAGGTTCCGATAATACGGCAGTTGTTGTCGAGGTCAACTCCGAGACAGACTTTGTTGCCAAGAACGAGGTATTCCAGAACTTTGTACAGGGAGTAGCGGAGAAGGCGCTCGCTTCTTCTGTGGAAAAAGCCGGAGATGGCGAGGATATTGTTTCCATTCTTGATATTAAGTCCGAACTGGAAGAAAAGACGCTTACCATCGGTGAGAAACTTTCTGTCAGAAGATTTGAGAAGGTTAGTGGAGACGCCGTTGCGTCTTATATTCACGCTGGCGGAAGAATCGGCGTCCTTGTAGCGGCGGACGGAGATTCCTCTGCGGAAGCGAAGGAAGCGCTTTCCAACGTCGCAATGCAGATCGCGGCTATGAATCCGCAGTATATCAGCAGGGCAGATATCTCCGCAGAAGAAAATGATAAATTAAGGGAAATTACGATCGACAGCGCTTTAAATGATCCTGCGTCTCTTCCTAAGCCGTTATTGCAGAAATTGATCGATAAGGCTATCGGCGACGCAGTATGGAGCACGGAAGATATTGCTATCTACGAAGAGAAGAAGAATAATATGAATTACTTATTCAACTTCCTTTCTAACGAGGCAAAAAATGCGTTGGTTGAGCTGGCATTTGCTGACAAAGATTCAATCGTTTCTGATAAGATTTTCAGTGGTTTGGTGGAAGGACGTATTTCAAAGCAGATAAAGGAAATCAGTCTTTTAGATCAGACATATGTTAAGGCAGAAGATGGTAAGCAGACAGTTGCGCAGTACCTCAAAACCGTTTCCGGCAATCTGAAGATTACAAAGATGGTAAGATTTGAAGTCGGCGAGGGTATGGAGAAGAAGGAAGAGAACTTCGCTGAAGAGGTTAAAAAGCAGATGGGTGAGTAAGTAAAGTTTTTATTACGGAACAAAGCAATCAATTTAAAAGGCTCTAAAGACTTGTGATCAGGGATTTCTAAGTGATTATGAGGATTTCAGAGCCTTTTTCTTATCGCATTTGAAAGTAAGGGAAAAGATGTTTGGACGTACGACAAAAGAAAACAAGTAATGTCGGGACAATGTAAGTGATAAAGGTTATACTTTAACCACAGAAGGAGGTTGATAGTCATGGAATGGGCAAAGGTAATAAATGAAGCAATCAAATACATTGAGAGTCATATCACAGAAGATATTTCAATCAATGAAATAGCAGACCAGGTAAATATTTCGCAATTTTATTTTCACAAAGGTTTTAGCATATTATGTGGATATTCTATTGCGGAGTATATAAGAAACCGTAGAATGTCACTTGCAGGGGAAGAACTGATTGCCAGCGACATTACGGTTATGGAGCTTGCAATGAAGTATGGTTATGATTCTCCCGACAGTTTTTCCAAAGCATTTGCACGTTTTCATGGAAATACACCTCTGACGGTGCGCAAGAATAAAACAATGATTAAAACGTTCGCACCGCTGAAACTAACAATTTTATTGAAAGGTGGTTGTATTATGGATTACAGAATTGCCAAAAAAGAAGCCTTTACTGTTTTATGCGTATCAAAGGAATTTAGCTATGAAAATGCAAAACAGGAAATAGCATTGTTCTGGCAGGAGCATTATGCTTCGGGAAAGGGTGAATATGTATGCGGAATGTTCGGAATCAATATTGACCCACAGATGGGGAACGAAAAGTTTGAATATTTGATTGCCGATATTTATAACCCGTCAGTAGATGTTTTGAATGGGTTAAAAGTAAAGACGATCCCTGCCTTTACGTGGGCTGTTTTTCCCTGCAAAGGTCCACTCACATGTTCGTTACAAGATGCAAATACAAAGATATTTTCTGAATGGCTTCCTGCATTACAAGATTATGAATTTGCAGCAGGATATTGTGTTGAAATGTATGACAGACCAGACAAATATCCGAATGGGACAAATGATGAAAATTATTATACCGAGATATGGATTCCTGTCAGAAAGAAATAAGCATATATTATTTCCCTTGGTCTAAGTAAAATAGAAGGCGCTTCCCATTTTGGGGAGCGTTTTCTACTGCAAAAATTAAAGGAATACCTTCATCAGCAACTTAATTCATTTTAAAGTTGTGATAGAGTGATGGGGTGTGATATGATAAATTCAATAATCCAGCTCATGGTGTTTGTTGTGCCGGTGTGATCAGGGTTATGTCATATTACCTAGGAAAGGATACTGCTATGCAAAACACAAGTGAATATATACAGGAAATCCAAAGCGGCATCTATGATGAACGCTTGCGTGAAATCTATGTGGATGAAAAGTTATTATCCTATCAGAAGCAGCGGTATCAGGATGCGCTTTTAAAGTTCCAGAAACTGTTTGGAGAAAAAGAGGTGTCTGTTTATAGTGCGCCGGGGAGAACCGAGGTTTCCGGCAATCATACGGATCATCAGCATGGGCATGTGCTCGCGGCAAGTATTAATCTGGACATGGTCGGCGTTGTGGCGAAGATCGGGGAGAAGATCGTCCGTCTGGTATCAGGAGACGCTCCGTTGATTGAGTGTGATCTGGGGCAGCTTGAGCCTGTGGAAGAAGAAAAGGAAAGTACGGCTGCGCTGATCCGCGGTGTGGCAGCCGGACTGGTACAGAGAGGGTATCAGGTGGGAGGATTTGAGGCCTATGTAACTTCGGATGTTCTGATGGGGGCCGGCATGTCTTCTTCAGCAGCCTTTGAGAGTCTGATCGGGACGATCTTTTCAGGATTATACAATGATATGCAGGTGTCTTCCGTGGACATTGCAAAGATCGGACAGTATGCGGAAAATATTTTTTTTGGAAAGCCTTGTGGTCTGATGGATCAGATGGCATGTAGCGTCGGCGGGCTGGTTTATATTGATTTTGCCAACGTAAAGCAGCCGCTGGTCAGACAGATTCCCGCGGATTTTGAAGGACACCGGTACAGTCTGTGTATCGTTGATACGAAAGGATCCCATGCGGATCTAACGGAGGATTATGCGGCTGTCCCCATGGAGATGAAGGCGGTTGCCACGTATTTTGGGAAGGAATATTTAAGGGATGTAGAGGAAGAAAACTTCTTTTCCAACATTGCCAAAATCCGTGAAAAGGAGGGCGACAGGGCAGTCCTTCGCGCATTCCATTTTTACACGGAGCAGGGACGCGTCAGCAGAGCGGTAAAGGCTTTGGAGGAAGATGATTTTGACGGTTTCTTATCTGAGATCAAGGAAAGCGGCGCTTCTTCGGAAAAATATCTGCAGAATATTTATAGTTTAAAAGAGCCGCAGGTGCAGAATCTTACGGTGGCGCTTGCCGTCAGCGCATATTACCTGAAAGATAACGGCGTCTGCCGTGTGCATGGCGGTGGTTTTGCCGGGACGATTCAGGCTTTTGTAAAAAATGAAACAGTTGATAGATATAAAAATGCAATAGAAGCTATTTTCGGGAAAGACGCTTGTCATGTACTAAAGATACGCCCGTATGGCGGGATCTGCGTCATGTAAAGCAGGGAGAAGATTGCACTTTGATTTGTACAAATTTAATAATTTATGCCTCCTGCTTTTGGAATACGTTGCAACTTGTCGAAGTCTTTCTAAGATGATATAGTATTAATACTTACTGTTATTATTTGGAATCGGGGACGGTGCATGGAAGGTATCTTAAAACTTCTCTGGAATAGCGAAAACGGAATCAGTCAGTTGAAGAACAATAGCCAGCTGGCCTATACGGAAGCTATGCAGTCTGACGGACTGGATGGTTTTCTGCGTCTTGTGGTAGAGGAGGATCGGGAGACTTATGAGGTATTTCTTCATGCTTTGAAAAATGGTCTGAAAGGCGCAGCAGAGTTTGCACCATTACAGGATAACCATATGTCAGTTTCTGTCCGTATGTGTAAGTCTGACGGAATGGATTCCTATCATAATACGCTTTGCTTTTTCCGAAAGGACGATGACGGCGCAGTCGTACAGATGACGATGGTGGTCTGCGAGATGACGGCGGAGGAAATCTATCGGATGCAGCTGGCGCAGACAGTTACCAATGACAGTACGCCTACAACGTTCCTGCAGGCGGCCCACGAGGTGATTCGCCAGGAACCGGGCAGGAAATATGCGCTGGTGCAGTTTGATGTTGTGAAATTTAAGATGATCAATGAGATGTATGGAGAGCAGTTTGGGGATGAGATGCTGAACTTTTTTATCGAATCCCTGCAGGTGCTCTGTAATAAAGATCAGCTCTTTGTCCGGCTGACTGCGGACGTTTTTATGATACTGGTCCCCCATGAAGACAGACAGGAGATATTGGATTTTATCGAGATAGTTAGGAAAACGTTGTCGGGATATAAGGGGATCGATTATCAGTTGGTGTTTGGTGTAAGCTATATTGAGGATGTTAATGGTATCCTCCGTAAATATGGTGACCGAGCCGCTATGGCAAGGCAGAGCATCAAGGGTAATGCATTGCAGCATGTGGCATTTTATGAAAATAAGATGAAGGATATGATCTATAATAGAAAGTATCTGGAAGATCATATGGAGAGTGCGCTGGAGAACCGTGAATTTGTGATGTATCTTCAGCCGAAGTACAATATGGAGAACAACAGGATCGTCGGAGCGGAGGCGTTGGTACGCTGGGTCAGGAAAGACGGGAAAGTTATACCGCCGTCAGATTTTGTACCGTTTTTTGAAAAAAACGGATTTGTTACCAAGATGGATGCATTTATCTGGGAAGAGGCCTGTAAGCTGATCCGGGAGTGGATGGATCAGGGGAGGGAGGTTCTCCCGATCTCAGTGAATATGTCCAGAAAACATTTTCAGTCAGAGGATTATCTGGATACGCTAAGGCATCTGATTGATAACTATAGGATTCCGAAGGAATATCTGGAGATTGAGATTACGGAAACGGTGGATGAGAATGAAACCCATGATAATATCATGCGTTTGAAGGAAGAAGGATTTACACTGCTGATGGATGATTTTGGTTCCGGTTATTCGTCCTTAAATGTACTTAAGGATACGCAGTTTGACATTATTAAGATCGATCGGGCATTTTTGCAGGATTTCTTAGGATCGGACCGTGGTCAGAAGATCGTAGAGAATATCGTTCGTATGACAAGCGCCATCGGGCTTCCCATGGTGGCGGAGGGGGTAGAGACGAAGGAACAGGCAGAGTCGCTGCTTCAATATGGATGCAATGTGGCACAGGGATTTTATTATGCAAGACCGATGACAGTGGAAGAGTTTCAGAAACGAAAAAGGGAACAGGAGAACAGGGAAAAGGCTGGATAGACAGGAGAACCGACCGGTGGTCGGTTCTCCTTTTTTGGTATGTTTGCAATTGGTTTTATATATGAATTGAAAAAGAAAGGAAGTGCGCAAAGTGGAAGAAAAAGAAAAGAAAGGTGGATTCTGGTATCAGGTGGCAAATTTTATCGTCAATAAGCGTAAAGCCATCGAGATTTTATTTGTCTGTGCCATTATTTACAGTGTCTTCTGTATCAATAAGGTGCAGGTCAATCAGGATATCACAAGCTACCTGCCAGAGGAAAGCGAGACCAGAAGGGGGCTTTCCTTGATGGAGGAGCAGTTTGTTACCTATGGTTCTGCGAAGGTGATGTTATCTAATGTCACCTATGGACAGGCGGAGCGGCTTGCCGGCCAGATTGAATTTTTGGAGGGCGTCAAGTCGGTTGCATTGGAAAAGGATGAGGAACATTATAGCGGCACGGATGTATTGATCGAGGTGACGGTTGACGGCAGCGATGATGCGGAAAGCAGCATTCAGACCATGAATGCGGTGAAGGAGCTGCTGACAGGATATGATTACTACATTTCCACGACGATCGGTGAGACACAGGAAAGCACGGAAAGTTTAAATCATGATATGAATATTATTCTGGTGTTGGCGGTGGTAATCATTATTGCCGTACTGCTGCTCTCCACCAAGGCATATTTTGAGATACCGGTGCTGCTGATCACCTTCGGTGTTGCCGCGATTTTAAATATGGGCACCAATTATTGGCTGGGGGAGATTTCCTCAGTCACAAAATCAATTGCTGTGGTTCTGCAGCTAGCGCTGGCGATTGACTATGCTATCATTCTGTGCGACCGCTATATGGAGGAGCACGAAACGCTGGAATCTGTGGAAGCGGTGAAGGTGGCGCTCTCTAAGGCGATTCCGGAGATCAGCTCCTCTTCGCTGACAACGATTTCCGGTATGGTTGCCATGATGTTTATGCAGTTCAAGCTGGGATATGATATGGGTATCGTACTGGTCAAGGCGATCATTTTAAGTCTGATTTCTGTTTTCTTCCTGATGCCGGGAGTGATACTGATTTTCGCAAAGGGCATTGACCGCTCTCATCATAAATGCCACGTTCCGAAGATCTCCTTTGTCGGGAAATTTGCGGCTGCGACCAAGTATATCATTCCGCCGGTATTTATCATCGTTCTTGTAGTTGCATTTATTATGTCCAGTAACTGCCTGTACCTGTATGACGTAAATTCTGTGGAAAGTTCGAAAAAGACACCGTCGAAGATTGCCAGGGAGAAGATCGGGGAGGTCTTTGGGGCGGAGAATCAGTTTGTCATCATGGTGCCAAAGGGAAATTATGAAGCAGAAGCAAGAACTCTGGCGGAATTAGGGCAGCTTCCTTATGTATCCGAGATCCTCGGTTTGGCGAATCAGAAGATTAATGATGAATATTATCTGACTGACAAGCTTACCCCAAGACAGTTTGCTGAGCTGACTGATCTGGATGTGGAGATTGTGGAGGTTATGTATTCTGCTTATGCCTACAGTCAGGAACAGTACGGACCGGTTGTAACAGGTATCAGTGATTATGAGGTGCCGATCATTGATATGTTCCTGTTTTTATATGACCAGTATGAACAGGGGTATGTTACCTTAAGCGATGAAATGGATGAGATGCTGAATACCCTGTATGATACGCTTCATGAAGGACAGCTGCAATTACAGGGGGAGGAATATTCCCGTTTTGTATTGAATCTGACATTGCCGGTGGAGGGACAGCCGACTTATGATGCGATGGAGGAAATCAGAGGTATTGCTGGAAAATATTATGATATCAGTCAGGTGGTTCTGGTTGGTAATTCCACCAGTGCACATGATCTGGAATCCTCTTTTGCAACGGACAATCTGATTATCAGCATTCTGACAGCAATGTTTGTCATGATTATTTTGTTCTTTACCTTCCAGTCAGCAGGGCTTCCGGTATTGCTGGTATTGACGATACAGGGAAGTATCTGGATCAACTTTACAGTACCTGTGTTGCAGGATACGGGCGTTTATTTTATTGCATATCTGATTGTTTCAGCGATCCAGATGGGTGCCACGATCGATTATGCAATCGTTATTTCCAGCCGTTATATGATCCTGCGGCAGGAGATTTCGTTAAAGGATGCAATCACCGAAACGATCGACAAGGCGTTTCCGACGATTTTTACTTCCGGTTCGATCTTAACCTGTGCCGGATTCCTGATCGGATATATCTCTTCGGATGCGACGATCGCGGCCATTGGTATTGCGCTTGGGCGTGGAACATTGATATCCATTCTGTTGGTACTGTTTGTACTCCCGCAGATCCTGATGTTGGGTGATATCATATTGGAAAAGACCGCGCTTGCCATCAATTTGACCGGAAGACAGCGTGAGTACAGGGGCAGGGCGCTGGTATCCGGTCATGTAAGCGGCTATGTGCAGGGTATGATTGATGCAGATATGAGCGGTCTGATCCAGGGGGAGATGAAGATCAATGTGGATACACTGCTTCCCAGAAGGCAGGCTCAGATCACGCCGATGGACGATAAGCTTGAAATGCACGGAGAAGATGATAGTGGGGATGATAGCTAAAAAGTAAGATCTGAAAGAGAAAAAGATAGAATGATAGATAAAAAGCACAGTATTCAAAAAAAGAGTTGTGCAGAAAGGAAGCATATTTCATATGAAAAAGATTATTTTTTATCATCAAATATTTGCAGCAGTTATGATGGTTATTCTGCTGTTTACCATGATTCCGATTCCGGTAAAGGCGGATGAGGTTACGATCGAGATACATACGGTGGCAGATTTTTGGGAGTTTGCAGAAAATTGTAAGACAGACGGATGGAGTATCGGCAAGGTGGTTGTTTTAAAAAACGATCTGGATATTTCTGGTATTGAATTTGATGGTATCGCATATTTTAATGGAACATTCCGGGGGTGCGGATATACGATCAGCTTTCTTAGCATGGAGCCGGTGGGTTCGCATTATGGATTCTTCCGTTATATCGGAAGTATGGGACTCGTAAGGGATCTGAATGTGCATGGTAGCACCGCCCCGACAGGAAGCGCTTCTATGATCGGAGGGATTGCAGGTGTTAATCAGGGGATGATACTGAACTGTTCCTATACTGGCAATGTAAGAGGAAAGAATGAAGTAGGTGGTATTGCCGGTTATAATGCAGAGACAGGGATGATTCTGAACTCCACCAATTATGCGATGGTTTTAGCGACTGATCAGACGGGCGGTATCGCAGGCAGGAACGAAGGGTTGATTTCGGACTGTAATAATCAAGGCAATATCAACATAAAGGAACTGGATACTACGATGGATCTTGGAGGAGTGGATATCGGGACTCTCAATCTGGCAGGGAATATCGTGAACCGTAACAATATGGGAGGTATCGCTGGTATGTCGGAGGGGATAATCACCGGCTGCAGGAACAGCGGTACGATTGGATTTGAGCATACCGGGTATAATGTAGGCGGTATTGTGGGCAGTCAGAGCGGGCAGATCTTTGACTGTACGAATGAAGGAACGGTCTATGGCAGAAAGGATGTGGGAGGTATCGTTGGTCAGGCTTCACCGTTTATGGAGGCGACATATCTTTCGGAGAAAGTGGAAAGTGCGCAGACCCGTGTATCAGGTCTGAATAATACATTAAACAGTATCGTCAGCTCGGTATCCGATACGGTAGAAGAAAGCAGGAATTATGCGGATCAGCTCAGGACGCAGTATCAGGAGGAGTGGCAGTCGGTATCCCAGAATCTGGCAACGATTCTGGATACCATTTCGGAAAATGAGGCGGCTGCAGGGCAATACCGGGAGAATATCTTTCATGCTATGGAAGCAATCACTTCCGAGGGAGAACATTTGATAATGCAGGAACAGGAGCTGGATCTGGAGGATTTATGGGAACAGGGGTTAGAGCAGGATGAACTGCAGGATATGCTTGCTCAAATTAGTGAAAACCGTATCTCGGATCAGACGGAGGAATCAGCACGGCGGATCAGGGATCAGTTACAGATCATCAATGAAAACCTGCAGCTGATTCGGGAGCAGTATGAGATCGATGAAGAAAGCGAAGAAGAACTGAAAACCAGTCTGCAGGAAGAACTGCAGAATAACAGTCGGGCAGAAGATATAGATCAGTTTGTGGAAATCATAGAGCGGGGCAGTAAAGAGGCATCGGAGGGGATGAACAGCATGATGTCCCAGATCAATTCGGCGCTGGATGCTGTGGATGTGGACATGACAATATTGCGGGAAAGGGGCTTCATCGAGGATGTTTCCGGTATGGCATTTGATCCGGATGCCAAGGGCGTGATCAGCGGATGCATCAATTCCGGCAGTGTCAATGGGGATATCAATGCCGGCGGGATCGCGGGTACGATGAATATTGAATACGGCAGTGATCCGGAAACGGATTTTTCCTTTGCCGGAGATGTTAATATTGTCCTGCGTACAACGTTAAATGACGTCATTATGGACTGCAAGAATTTTGGCACCGTCAGAGTTAAGAAAAATCATGCAGGAGGCATCGTTGGAGGACAGATTTTAGGATTGGTTTATTCCTGTGAGGCATATGGATATGTGATCGCGGCGACGGGTGATGAGTTGGGTGGTATCGCTGGATACAGCGAAGCTGCAGTGCGCGGATGCTATAGCCTGTGCAGCATGGAAGGACAGGACCGGATTGGCGGTATTTGCGGATATGGAAGTACGATAGAGAATTGTATCAGTATCTGTGACATAAAAAGTGAAGGAGAGTGCAGGGGCGCGATCGCCGGGGAAGTGGATGAGGAAGGCAGCCGGATCGGTAATTTCTTTGTCAGCGATACGCTGGAGGGGATCGACGGGATCAGTTATCTGGGGATAGCGGAGCATAGCTCTCATGATAATATTATGCAGATGGCGGGGATTCCGGATGATTTCCATCAGATCAGAGTGACGTTTATGGCGGATGAAACCATCATCGAGGAACAGCAGAAGCTGTATGGATATATACTGAGGGAGGAGGATTTTCCCGAGATACCTGAGAAGGAAGGTTATTATGCACAGTGGGATTATAATGATATGCCGCTGCTCAACAATGAGATGTTTATAGCGGAATATATTCCATGGGTAGAGGCTCTGGCAAGCGAGGAAAAGATGGAAGATGGCAGGATGCTGATGTTGGCGGTGGGAGAGTTTTATCAGGAGGACGTCCTGCATCTGAACGAAATGGCAGCAGCTTCCCAAGTGCCGCTGACGGAGCAGGATACGTTGTTATATATGTATGCATGGGAGATCGAAATGTCAAAACAGCACGTGCTGCCGGCTGAGCTGGAATGTCATTTTGCAGTGTCAGAGCCTGGACGGACAAAGCTGTATCTCTTTAATGACGGCGCATGGACGCTGATCCCTACGACGGAAGACGGAAGCTATCTTGTGGCATCGCTTCCGTATGGCGCATCCTTTGCATTGGTAGAAAGTGACGCAGGGATTTCCTATGCGGCGGTGATTGCTGCAGGCGGAGCTTTGCTGGTCATAGCGGTGATAGCGGCAGTGCGAAAGAAGCGGAGGAAAGAACATTAACGGATATCATATTTGGGGATCAAAAAAGCAAATATAAAAAATAGGTGTTAATTTTCGTTTCTTTCTGTTATAATAAAAAAATAGGAGAATTGTGTGAAAATTTGAGCCGCCGAAGGCGGTATGGGAGATTAAGATGAACAGAAAATATCAGTTAGTGACAGATGCTTCGGCAGATTTGATTCGGGAATTTGTGCAGGAACAGGAAATTTACGTGATCCCCATGAATTATACGTTGGATTCCAAGGATATGGTATGTCTTGGCAATGAGTCCACTGAGACGTTAAAGTGGTATTATGAGGGAGAACGGCAGGGAATGATGACGGGTACGTCGCAGGTCACTCCACAGGTATATTTGGATTTCTTTAGGAAATTTGCGGAAAAGGGAGAATCGCTGCTCTATCTTTCTTTATCGGGAGGATTGTCCGGCACATACGATTCCTCGCAGCTTGCGGCAAATGAACTTATGGAAGAATTTCCGGACGTGGAGATTTGTTGTGTGGACAGCCGCAGTACGACCGGCGGTATCCAACTGTTGATGGAATGTGCTGCAAAGAACAGGGAAGATGGTATGAGCATCAAGGAGAATGCAGCATGGCTTGAGGAGAACCGTCTGCGTATCTGCCATTGGTTTATGGTGGAGGATCTGATGTTTTTGAAGCGGGGAGGTCGTATTTCCGGGGCTGCGGCAGTCGTTGGCACTGCGTTGAATATCAGACCGATCCTGCGGATCGAGAATGATGGAACCCTTGTTAATTTTATGAAGAAACGTGGCAATAAAGCTGCGTTGAATCAATTAGTGGAATTATATGACAATGCTTCCGAGAAAACAGAGGGAGAGCGGATCTGTATCGTCCATGCGGATAATGAAGAAGCGGCAGACTATCTGGAGCAGGAAGTGAAGCGGATCAATCCGTCATGTGTTACGAACCGGGTTATGTTGTCGCCGGTCATCGGCTGCCACACCGGACCGGGAATGGCTGCGATCGTTCATTTTGGAAAGCGTATTTAGAGAAGCACAGTGGGTGATTGTGAAACAGCAAATGTTTTGCGATCACCCATATACATGTCAATAAAAGGGATAGGATTGGTTATGGAAAACAAAGGCATCGGATACCTGTGGATTGGCTGTAGGATATTATCTGGCATAGCAGTTTGCTGCATTATGATCTATCTGGCATGTTGTTTGTCGGGATGTCATGCTGAGGAAGCGGAAACGGAAGCTGTCGAGCCTTGGCAGGAAGCGGAGACAGGAGTAGCCGAATCTTGGCAGGAGGAGACGGGAGTAACCGAACCTTGGCAGGAAGAGAATGCGGCTGCGGTGACAGACATTCAGGGATTTTCTACGGATGCATGGGAGATGGCGGAACATATGGGCATCGGCATCAACCTTGGCAATACCATGGAAGCCTATTGGGAAGATACAGCGGATCTTACCGGAGGAACCCAGACGATCGGTGATGATACGCCGGGCTGCTATGAGACTTGCTGGGGTGCCGTAGAGACCACCGAAGAAATGATAAACGGCATGAAGGAGGCAGGGTTTTCCACACTCAGAATCCCGGTTTACTGGGGCAATATGATGGAGGATGACGGGACGTTTACCATCAATCAGGAGTATCTTGGCAGAGTCGAAGAACTTGTTACGTATGGACTGGATGCCGGAATGTATGTTGTAATCAATATTCATCATTATGATGGATTTCTGATCGAACATTATCCGCAGGATCAGGTACTTGAGATCACGGAAGGTCTATGGAAGCAGATTGCCGAATATTTTAAGGAGTATCCGGAGGAGCTTATCTTTGAAGGATTCAATGAGGCGTTGGGGATGACCGGACCGGAGGGACAGCTTACTGCGGAGAAAATGTATGCGTTTGTGAATGGCATGAACCAGACGTTTGTAGATGCCGTGCGCAGCACAGGGGGCGGCAACGCAATGAGGATTCTGATCGTATCCGGCTATAACACCAATATAGACGCTACAACAGACGCGAGATTTCGGATGCCCCAGGATACGGTGGAAGACCGGTTGATGGTGTCGGTGCATTATATCGACAATGCCTGTTATTGGACAAACAGTGTAGGCAATGAAGCATGGCTGGATTACAGCCGGAGTCAGTGCGAGTTACTAAAGGCACGGTTTCTGGATCAGGGGATTCCTGTATTTGTTGGGGAATGTACCGCAGGCTATTCATCGGAGCATATTTCATGGGATGCAACAGTGACGGATTCCTCTGACTGTTTGGAGAAGATCCTTGGAATGATTGCGGAGTACGGTATGGTGCCGGTGTTATGGGATGTCTGCGATCAGTTTTATCTTAGGAGTGAGCAACGTATTGCATCGGAGAAGGATCAGGCTGTGATTGAAGCATACAATAAATAATATTTTTATTGCCGTCTGGAATTACAGCAAAGATAAAAGTTGACATAATAAATATGAATAATTAAATAAATGTAAACTAATTATAAATTAAAAGTTTATTGTTTATTAACAAAACATAAACTGCTGAAATGACCGCAACATGTTGTATATCAACGATTTGAGGGGCACAAAAAACGAAAAAAAGCATAAAATCGACCTGATTTTTCTATTTGTCAATGGAAAATGGTTATGATAAAATGGTTTCATAATTTGAGAAATCAGGTGAGTTGATATCATGACGGGTATTCCGGAAAATAGAAATAATCATCGAAGGCAGAGGATCAACAGATTGAAACGTATGATTGTTTCAACTGTTTTGGCATTGCTTGTGATTCCTAATATCCTGTGTATTGCTGCATTTATCCGTATCAGCGGTCTGGACCGTCAGATCACTGAACTGACGGCAAGATTGGATGGGATTGCTATGGCAGTATCAATAGAGGCACAGGAGCCTGAGAATGATTTTTATGCCGATAATGGTATCATAGAAACATCCGGTGAAGTTATTACGGTAGTGCAGGATGAGAGGCTGTCTTCCCAGCAGAGTACAGCGGGTACGGATGACTATGAAACGGTCAGGAGGGTATGCCTGACTTTTGATGATGGTCCTTCGGCGAATACGGATGCGATTCTGGATATTCTCGCCCAGTATGGCGTCAAGGCGACTTTTTTTGTAAATGGAAAGCCGGGTTATGAGGCGCAGTATCAGCGTATTGTGGATGAGGGGCATACGTTAGCGATGCATTCTTACTCTCATAAGTATCAGGAACTGTATTCCGATATTGACGCCTTTGAGGAAGATTTTTTTGAAATTCAGAGTTTTCTTATGGATGTAACTGGTATACAATGTAAGTATTACAGGTTTCCGGGGGGAAGCAGCAATACTGTTTGCAATGTGAATATGAAGGATTGTATTGACTTTTTGGGTGAGCAGGATATAGTATACTTTGACTGGAATGTTTCCAGCGGAGATGCAACGAGAAATTATGTCAGTACAAGCCAGATTGTGAATAATGTTATGATGCCGGTGGAAAATAATAGCTGGAATACTTATGTGGTTCTGATGCATGATGCAGTAGGAAAAGAGACCACAGTAGAAGCACTGCCGATTATTATTGAAAGATTACAGGCAATGGACAATCTGATCATTGTTCCGATCACGGATTCGGTACATACGGTACAGCATGTCCTACCTGAGGAAGAAAATGTAATGGAGGAATAAGATGGGATTTTTTCAGAATTTAAAAGAGGATTATGAAGCGGCGGTAGATGAACTGCTGGGCGGAGAGTCCGGTCTGCCGGAGGAGGAAGAAGCGTCCTCTGCGAAACAAAGCAGGGGCAGAAAAAAATCTTCCAATACAGAGGATGAGACGGAGCAGGTAGCATTGGATCTTAATATGATGTCTCCGGAAGAAGATACGGCGGAAGAAGAAATCATTCAAGAAGATTTGGTCGAAGATGATGATATAGAACTGGAGTCAGAGATTGTCAGTGAAACAACAGAGGTATTGGACGAAATAGAGCAGGACGAGGTGTTAGAGAGTGAAATGGAACTTCCTGATTTTTCAGCATTATTTGCTGATGAGACGGAAGAGGAAGCGGGCATGAAGGAAGACCTTCCTGTTGTTGACGAGGAACCGGCAGGAGATGATTCCATAGATGATAAGACAGTAGAGGATGAGGAGCCTGCGGATGATGAAAGTTCCGTCGATGAGGAGATGGATAACGGGATAGAAGACATAGAGGAAGATTTTACAGATGATGATCTGGATGACGATGATCTTGACGACGACGATCTGGATGATGACGATTTGAATGATGATCCGGATGATTTGGATGATGAAATCTCGGAACTGTTGGAGGAACCAGCGGACGTATCGGAGCCAGAGGAGTCAGTGGACGTATCGGAGCCGGAGGAGCCAGCGGAAGAACCGGTGAGAACTCCGAAAGCAGAAGCTCCCAGCATATTTAGGAAGTTTGATGATCACGAGAATAATAAAGCAGATATAGTGAAAGAGGAGGAAAAATCCAGTATGGCAGTAGAAAATTTGATTGAAGAGGAAGCATCATCAAAAACAGTGATACCGGAGCTTGCAGAGGAAGAGGAAATGGAAGTATCTGATGAAACTGCGACGATTACAAAGGGCATGAAAGTTGCGGGTAATATCAAGAGCAACGGTAATCTTGACTTGGAGGGAGTCGTTGTCGGTAACATCAGGATTGCAGGTAAAGCCAATATCTTTGGCGAAATCAATGGTGATACAGAAGCTGGCAATGTTTATGCAGATGGTGCGCAGATTACAGGCTCTGTTAAGACGACAGGCAGTGTCAAGGTGGCACAGAGTTCTGTTATTATCGGAGATATTGCAGCTACCAGCGCTGTTATAGCAGGTGCTGTTAAGGGGAATATTGATGTCCATGGACCGGTCATTTTGGACTCTACAGCAATCGTTATGGGCGATATTAAGTCACAATCAGTGCAGATCACTTCCGGCGCTGTAGTGGAAGGAATGTGCTCACAGTGCTATGCAAAGGTAAGTCCAGCATCCTTCTTTGATCAGTTAGGCAAATAGATTGATACATGGGAGATTCTATGAGAATATTATTAAAGTTAAGCGGTGAAGCGTTATCTGTAGAAGGAAAGCGCTTTGATGACGAGATTATTACTGGTATTGCGTTACAGATAAAAGAATTGCTGGCTAAGGAGTATCAGATTGGTATTACCATCGGTGGAGGTAATTTCTGGCGGGGAAGAACCAGTGAAAATATTGACCGGACGAAAGCAGATCAGATCGGCATGCTTGCAACGGTAATGAATTGCATCTATGTATCTGAAATATTTCGTTCCCATGGGATTGCGACAGAAATCCTGACGCCGTTTATCTGTTCTACATTTACCAAGCAGTTCTCAAAAGATGCTGCAGTAGCGTGTTTCCAGAGTGGCAAGGTGGTCTTTTTTGCCGGGGGTACGGGACACCCGTATTTTTCCACGGATACCGGAGTTGTGCTGCGGGCAGTCGAAGTAGATGCAGACGGTATCTATCTTGCGAAGGCTGTGGACGGTATTTATGATGATGATCCGCGCAGGAATCCTGATGCAAAGAAATATGATGAGATTACGATCGAAGAAGTGATTGCGCGTAATCTGCAGGTAGTGGATATGACAGCGTCCATTATGGCAAGAGACAATCATATGCCGATGTGGGTATTCGATCTGACGGAAACAAACAGTATCTTAAATGCGGTCAGCGGGCATTTTACAGGAACCAAAGTAACGGTATAAGATATCACAAATAAGGGGTAAACAGATTATGGATGAAAGAATCAAAGCATTGGATGCGAAGATGAAGAAGGCATATGATTATTTGGTGGATGATCTGGCAACGATCCGTGCAGGACGTGCCAATCCCCATGTATTAGATCGTATCAGGGTGGATTATTATGGTACGCCGACACCGATCCAGCAGGTAGGAAATATTACGGTTCCGGAGCCAAGGATGCTGCAGATCGCACCTTGGGAAAAGACTTTGATCAAGGAGATCGAAAAGGCGATCCTTGCTTCTGATGTCGGGATTACACCGACCAATGACGGTTCCGTGGTCCGTCTTGTATTTCCGGAACTGACAGAGGAAAGAAGAAAAGAACTTGTCAAGGATATCAAAAAGAAAGGGGAAGAAGGAAAGGTTGCAGTGCGCAATATCAGACGTGATGGCAATGATTCCTTCAAAAAACTTGCTAAAACTGATGTTTCCGAAGATGAGATCAAAGAACTGGAAGAACAGCTGCAGAAGCTGACAGATAAGTATATCAAGGAAATTGATAAGGTGATAGAAGAGAAATCTCAGGATATCTTAAAGGTATAATCATATGAGTGTTCCAAGACATATAGCCGTCATTTTAGACGGCAACGGACGTTGGGCGAAGAAGAAGGGTATGCCGCGTAATTACGGGCATGCTCAGGGTAGTAAAAATGTAGAAGACATGTGTGAGATCGTATATAACAGGGGAATCGAGTATTTCACTGTATATGCGTTTTCCACGGAAAACTGGAGCCGTCCTGATGATGAAGTGGCTGCGCTGATGAAGCTGCTTCGGGATTATATGAAAAATTGTATCAAACGTGCCAATAAAAATAATATGAAGGTACGAGTGATCGGCGATAAAACGGGATTGGCGGAAGATCTGCGTGAAAGCATCGCGCAGCTGGAAGAAGCGACAAAGAATAATACAGGACTGAAATTTACCATTGCCATAAATTATGGAAGCCGCGATGAAATCACGAGAGCCGTGAGACAGATCGGAGAAAAGATTCATGCCGGTGAACTGAAGCCGCAGGAGATTACGGAGGAGTTGATTGCGTCGGAATTGGATACGGCGGGGATGCCTGATCCGGATTTGATGATCCGTACCAGCGGTGAGCAGCGGATCTCTAATTTTTTGTTATGGCAGTTAGCCTATACAGAGTTCTATTTTACACCGGTTTATTGGCCGGATTTTAACAAAGATGAACTGGAAAAAGCGATTGAGGCCTATGAGACCCGTGACAGAAGATATGGCAAATTATAGATAGTATATAAAGGGAGGAAGATGTTTGAAAGTCAGAATAATCAGCGGTGTGACCTTTGCCCTCCTTATGGCGTTTGTGGTATGGCTGGGGGATGCCGTTCTGGCAATTGCTTGGTGCGCGGTATCCATTATAGCATATATTGAAATGGCGAATGCAACAAATGTAAGTGTGATTGATGCTGGGGGAAAAAGAAAGCTCAATCTGATAGAGACGATTTCCATTGCTGGGATCGTTATTTATTATGTGATGATCTATTTTACGCAGAATCCTCTGTATGAGATGCTGACGATGGTATTTTTATTGATTCTTACAATGGTGGTCTATGTTTTCTCCTTTCCGAAATATAAGGCGGAACAGATCATGCATTCTTTTTTTGCATTTATCTATGGACCGGTCATGATCTCTTTTTCCCTGATGACAAGGATGATGAGCAATGGTATGGATACGCCGTTGTATAATGTCGGTTTTTTTGCTGCATGGATGATTTTTATCTCCGCATGGGCTTCAGATACCTGCGCTTATTTTGTGGGGGTCATGCTTGGCAGGCATAAGCTGGCGCCGACTTTAAGCCCGAAGAAGTCCATTGAGGGAGCTATTGGCGGAGTGTTGGGGGCAACCATTGCCGGAGGTATCTATGGAAAAATTCTGGAATACTGCGGAATTTTTACAGGTGGAGGGATCTTGATCTTTGCCCTGCTTGGTATGTGTGGAAGTATTGTGGCTCAGATCGGTGATCTGGCGGCATCAGCCATAAAACGTAATTTTGATATTAAAGATTATGGAAATTGCATTCCCGGACACGGCGGTGTGCTGGACCGGTTTGACAGTGTGATCTTTACCTCGCCGCTGATTTATGTGCTGGCGCTTTATTTTCTTGGATAGTGGTGATATTTGCAGCAATCAGGCAGTAAAATATTAAAGGAGTACTTTCCGTCATCGGAAAAATAAAATGGATCATAATGAACTCAGATAAAATATCAGATTGCAATCAAAATGACCAAGGCAGTTTTCAGAAATCAAAACGCCTTGTAATCCTTGGCTCCACCGGATCCATTGGCAGACAGACTCTGGAGGTCGTCAAAGAACAGGATGGACTGGATATTGTTGCACTTGCTGCGGGAAGCAATACGGATTTGATGGAGAAGCAGATCAGAGAATTTCATCCGGCATATGCTGTGATGTGGGAGGAGAAGGCAGCGAAGGAGCTGCGTGAAAAAGTCGCTGACCAGAATGTAAAGATCTTAACTGGTATGGAAGGGCTTCTTGAGATATCATCTCTGGAAGCGTATGATGTGTTAGTTACGGCGATTGTGGGTATGATAGGAATAAGACCGACGATTGCGGCGATCAAAGCAGGCAAAACGATTGCTCTGGCAAATAAGGAAACACTTGTAACGGCAGGACATATAATCATGCCCCTGGCAAAACGGATGGGTGTTTGCATCCTGCCGGTGGATTCGGAACACAGTGCCATCTTCCAGTCGATGAATGGAGAGCCGAGAGATCGGATCGCAAGACTTTGGCTGACAGCCTCAGGTGGACCATTTCGTGGCAGGAAGCGCGAAGAACTGGCAGATGTCAGAGTAGAAGATGCCTTAAAGCATCCGAACTGGTCGATGGGCAGGAAAATTACGATAGATTCTGCTACTATGGTGAATAAGGGCTTGGAGATCATGGAAGCGAAATGGCTGTTTCAGGTGGATTATGATCAGATCAAGGTTGTTGTGCATCCGCAGTCAATCGTTCATTCTATGGTGGAATATATGGACGGTGCATTGATTGCACAGCTTGGCATGCCTGATATGAAGCTGCCGATCCAGTATGCGTTATTTTATCCGGACAGACGTCCGGCGGAACAGAAAAAAATAGAGATTTCCATGTTATCTTCCCTTACTTTTGAAGAACCGCAGTGGGATACCTTTGACGGACTCTCTCTTGCGCTGAAAGCGGGCAAAGAAGGCGGTAGTATGCCGACCGTTTATAATGCGGCCAATGAAAAAGCAGTCAGCCTGTTTCTGGAGGGAAGGATCACATTTTTACAGATTCCGGAGATCATTGGGAGCTGTATGGAGCGGCATAAAAAGATAGAAAATCCTGATGTGGATCAGATATTGGAAGTGGAGCAGGAAATATATGAGGATATCATGCACCGTTTCCAATAAAAATATTTAAGATTTCAAGGAGCGTAGTTATTTTGTCTTCCATGTTTATTACGATCATTTCATTTATCATTATATTTACCGTTGTTGTGATTGCTCATGAATTTGGACATTTTCTGATTGCAAGGCAGAATGGAATCAAGGTGAATGAATTTGCAATTGGTATGGGCCCTGTGATCTTTAGGAAGATGATCAGGGGGACACGTTTTGTCATCCGGCTGCTGCCCATCGGCGGGGCATGCATGTTTGAAGGTGAGGACGGCAACTATGAGAATGAGGAAGATAAAGAGACACCGGAGATTGCAAAGGAAGGATCATTTAATGCGGCACCGGTATGGGGACGTATTGCAACGGTTCTTGCCGGACCCATCTTCAATATTCTTCTGGCATATCTCCTTTCGTTATTTCTCTGCTGGTTCTGTGGTTCCGATATCCCTACGCTGATCGATGTAACCGAGGGATATCCGGCAGAAGCTGTAGGCATGCAGGCCGGAGACCGCATTATCAAGATGGGTAATCAGAAGATTCATCTTTGGAGAGAGATCAGTGTGCTTTCCTATATCAGCGACGGGAGTCCGGTCGAGGTGACTTATGAACGGGATGGACAGCAGTATGAGACGCTGATTACGCCAGTCTATTCGGCAAGTGACGCCAGATTTTATTACGGCTTTGTGGGCAGTGGAGAGCATACAGATTGCAATAATCTCAGTGTATTTAAATACAGCTGGTATGAGGTGCGTTACTGGCTTATATCTACGGTACAGAGTCTTGAGTATATGATTCAGGGCAGGGCGTCTGCGGAGGATATCGCAGGACCGGTGGGAGTTGCTACGGTTATAGAAGACACTGTGGAACAGACGGTGGATAAAGGCGCTTTTATTGTGATTTTAGAGATGGTCAATATCGCTGTGCTTTTAAGCGTTAATCTGGGGGTTTTAAATCTGCTTCCGTTCCCGGCGCTGGATGGAGGGAGACTGGTCTTCTTACTGATCGAAGCAGTTCGTGGTAAACGGGTGCCGCCAGAGAAGGAAGGACTGGTTCACATGGTGGGCTTCGTTCTGCTGATGCTGCTGATGGTATTTGTTCTGTATAATGATATCATGCGGATCATAGGCTGAGGTAAAAAAGCACCGACAACGTAACATGGTTACGCTTATTTTTTCAAGTATTTTAATATGCTATGGAGTAAAATGCCTAGACAAATTCCTATTATCATACCAGCGGCAACAATATGTAGCATCTCAATATACCGAAATCTATTTGCACAAAATGACCAAACAGCGGCTATTAAACCGCAGATCACGGAAAGACTGATATAAATATTTTTTATGCTGTTTTTATTTTGATCTTTGCTTTCTGTAGATTTTATTTCATTTCCTAATAATTCATCTATACTTTTATGAAATATATTGGATAAAAGTACTAACTGTTCGGGATTAGGAGAAGTTTCTCCCAGTTCCCAATTTGATATGGTTTGTCTTGTAACATTGATTTTTTCTGCCAGCTTTTCTTGTGAAAGTCCGTTTTTCTTCCTTAATTCAAAAATGTTTTTTCCTAGTTGCATTGATTGCACCTCCTATTATGTATTGGGCAATTGTGAAACTCCTGATTTCCCATGACTAGTTACAACTAGTTGTGCAATACAGACAATATCATACGCTGGGTGCTTGTGCGCTCGCCGGCGCTTAGATGCTGTGTTTTAGCATCCTAGCGCCGCTGCAGAGCGCGCGCAGCGAAAGCGTGCCCGGCGATGATATGTCTGTGTTGCGCAACGAGAATATACAAAAATTGAGTTTCGCAATTACCTATATATTATGCTTAATATAGCCTAATTCGTATTTGCAGGGCAACCAATTACATTTGGAACTTACGCAAAGTTTTTTAACATTTGCAAATAAAGTAGCAATCCAAGTTTTTGTCATTTGAAGTGAAGTCCTTTTTCTGCAAAATATATCCGTTTTCTGCATTGCCAGTTGTGGTTTAACTGTTATTTGTTATATTTATTATAAGGGTTAATTATGAAATCACCATCGCAGTATATTACTATAGTAGATGTGATTACAGTTCATGCATACGGTACATACAATAAAACCCATTATGAATAAGAGGTGTTATAATGAAAAAAAGGGTAGCTATCGTTATTACATTGACATTGCTTCTTATCGTTTCTATTTGTATTATCGTGCGCACTAAAGCGATAAATAATAGTAATGAAACATTTTACGAAGAAACATTTTACGAATATGAAGAAACAGAAATGGGAAGTGAACTTGATGAGACAGCTTCTGAAAATTACATACCGACAGAATTAAAGTAAGGTTTTTCACCAATATCAAATTTGGGAAACCAAAACATAATATTAAAATGACTGCGACACATATCAGATAGCAACTTTTGCTGATATGTGTCTTTTTTTGGTAAAAGAGGCTTGCGTTTTTGGGATTTTATGCCTATAATTATCCTACAACATTTCAAATGTTCAACGATCTTTCAGATCGGCTGCGTTTTGCAGTTTTTCTATCCACAATAATTGTGTAAATGTAATCATAGCTATGATCGGGGTAATATTTTTCATTATCCAGATGCCAGTACAGACAGTTTGTATTGAGACTGGGCAACAACGATGATGAGAGGAAAGGAGAGGGTATGTGTGCAGACCTATGGCTGTTTATATGAGAGGGGGCAGCGGGAATCGAATCAGGATTCCATTGCACTGCATAAGATTGTGACTTTGTATGGCGAGGCGGTGCTTGCCGTGGTATGCGACGGTATGGGAGGCATGGACGAGGGAGAGACGGCTTCCGGTTATGTGGCAGAGAGGATGAGCTGCTGGTTTTATGAAGACCTGCCGTTGCTTTTGGAGAGACGCCTTAGAATGAAAGGGATCGCGCGTTCTATCGAAAGAAAGCTATTTCACCTGCATATCGATCTTAAGGAGTATGGAAAAAGGAAAGGAATAGTAACCGGAACTACTGTCAGTATCTTATTGATCATGGATAAGAAGTATCTTATCTGTCATTTGGGGGATTCGGTGATCTACAGGATCAGCCGGAAACGAACCAGTTTCCGACGGATCCGTGTATCTTCTGACGGAAATTTTGGAAGGGGGATCAGACGCTTGACCAGAATCCATGGAGATGCGGCATCTGGGTTGGATCGATGTATTGGCAGCGGAAGATATCATCCGCCGGACGTCATATGTGGCAGACTTAGGAAGCATATGGCATTTCTGGTCAGCAGCGACGGATTTTGGCATCATTTAAAAGAAGAAGAAATTGGCAATACCTTCCAGGGGGAATCTGGGGAATGCACCGAATGGGCGGAAAAGAGGTTAAGGGCACTGGCGGCAAAGGCGATACGGCAGGGAGAGACGGATAATATATCCGCAATCTATCTGGGAGGATAAATTAAATAGTGTGGCAGAGTTGGGATATGCATTTTTCAAAAATTAAAAAATAAAGAACATGAAAACAAAATAGAAAGGCAGGTATGGATATGGAGGAAATCAGGATCGGAAAATATAAAGTACTCAGAAAGCTTGGGGAGGGCGGAGGCGGCAGCGTTTATCTCGTGGAGGATTGCGCTCTAAAAAAACGATATGCCTTGAAGACAGGAGGCAGAAAGGAGATAGCGGAAGAGGCAGAACGGATGAAAGTTATTACTGACCGTCGTTTTCCGTATCTGGTCGATGTGATTGATTTTACAGAATTGTCGTCTGACAGTCCGGATCATGGGAGCGGTGAAGCAGATCGGAGCATCGAAGATTCATCCTTTGGCATTATTATGGAATATATTGAGGGGCCTACTTTAGAAGAATATATCAGGGAGCATGCGCCATTAAGTGAGCAGGAAACAATCTCCCTGATGAAGCAGCTGGCCGGGATGCTGGGATATCTTCATGCGATGCGGCCTGCGGTGATCTACAGGGATTTAAAACCGTCGAATCTGATTCTGCAGCCGGACGGTATGCTCCGGGTATTGGATTTTGGGACTGCGCTACAGGGATATGGGCAGATTTCCTCTGATTATTCTTATGGAACCTACGGCTATTGTGCGCCGGAGCAGCGAAAAGGGAAGGCGCTGACACCGGCCTGTGATATTTATGCCTGCGGTGTGATCATGTATTATATGCTGACTGGGATCGATCCCGCAAAACCGCCTTATGGTACATTCAGCAAAATGAATTCGCTTACGGAAGTTTCCCTGACTGTTTCTGCTGCTTTGGGGGATGTGGTGAACGTCTGCTGTCAGGAGGATGCGTCCGGTCGGTATGCGGATGGCAGTGTATTGCTGGATCGGTTAAACCGGATTTCCACCAGAAAGGAGGAGATCAAAGATAAGGCGCTGATGACTGCATACTATCTGGTTTTATTTGCAGCCGCTGCTTATACCGGTTTTGGAATTTGCCGTTTCTATCAGGGGAGTGTTGACCGGCTGGTACTTTCGGTCAGTATGTTGTCGTTATGTTTTGCTGCGTGGCTGATGCGCAGACTGATCGTCGAAAAACATATCCGTAGGCATTTTATCAAAAAGAGAGAATGGAATCTGCTTTATACGGAAAAGAAAACCATAGGGCTGTGGCTGCTTGTCATGGCAATATTTCTGGCATCTGGATGTATCAGGAGGGACGAGCCGGAGCGGCTGCCTGTTTATCTGACGGATGAGCTGGGACGTAATATATTAGTAAGGGATGGATGTGAATATTTTGCGGAAGGAGATGTCCATTTTTACCTTCCCACAGAAGAGAATGGATATTATGAAATTTATTTTTATAAAATGAATGCGTTTCACGGAATTGAGAAGGAGCAGATATTCTGGATTAGATAAGCTGCTGAAGGGTATATCTTGTGGATTTTATTTGGATTAGAACATCATATTGATATTTCTTATGGCAATTGGTTGAGGAATGTGTTAAAGTATAGATAATCTGTTATTGTTTCATAATACATAATATCAGGTAAGAAACCGAAAGTGAAAATAGTAAAAATCAAAGAACAGAACAGAGAAGAATATAGAGAATAAAACAGAGTACAAAGCGTAAAACAGGAGGAAAGTAAGGAAATGAAAGTTGCGGTAGTCGGAACAGGGTATGTGGGTCTGGTAACAGGAACATGTTTTGCCAATATGGGTAATAAAGTTTGGTGTGTCGATGTTGATGAGAAGAAGATAGAGAACCTGAAAAACGGCATCATTCCCATTTTTGAACCTGGGTTATCGGAGATGGTTCTGCAGAATTATCAATCAGATAATTTGCATTTTACGACGCAGATCCGAGAGGCGCTTGAAATATGTAATCTCTGTTTTATTGCAGTCGGTACGCCGATGGGCGAGGATGGAAGTGCGGATCTTCATTACGTATTGAGCGTTGCGGAAAGCATTGGAAAATATATGACGCATCACATGTACGTGATCGATAAGTCCACGGTACCCGTAGGCACGGCAGGAAAGGTAAGGAATAAGATTCAGGAGGAGCTGGACCGGCGAGGCAGTGATCTTACTTTTGATGTGATCTCCAACCCGGAGTTTTTAAAGGAGGGCAACGCAATCGCTGACTGCATGAAACCGGACCGGATTGTTATCGGCGTAGATAATAAAGATGCGGAAGAGACGATGCGTGAACTTTATAAACCCTATCTGATGAATACGGATAATTTTATCTTTATGGATATCGCTAGTGCGGAAATGACAAAATATGCCGCCAATTCCATGCTTGCAACGAAGATTTCTTTCATGAATGAGATTTCTAATATCTGCGAGCGCGTCGGGGCAGATGTCAATATGGTTCGACAGGGGATCGGCAGCGATCGGCGTATTGGATATTCCTTTATCTTTCCCGGCTGCGGATATGGAGGAAGCTGTTTCCCTAAGGATGTGAAAGCGCTTGTCAAGACAGCGGAAGAGTTTGGATATCAGGCAAAGCTTTTGCAGTCCGTAGAGGATGTGAACAACGCCCAGAAGCATGTGCTTGTGGAGAAGATTATGGAACGTTTTGGAGCGGATCTTTCCGGAAAAACGATCGCCGTCTGGGGACTTCCTTTTAAGCCGGATACAGATGATATGCGGGAATCCGCTGCGATCACCGTTATTACGGATTTAACGAAGGCAGGCGCTGACATACGCGCCTATGATCCGAAGGCTATGGAGGAAGCGCAGAAATGTTATTTAAAGGGCAATGATAAGATCGTTTACTGCGGAAATAAATATGAAGCGCTGGAGGGTGCGGATGCGCTTGTGTTGGTGACGGAATGGAAAGAGTTCAGGAGTCCGGATTTTTATGAGATCGGGAAACTGTTAAAGACCCCGGTGATCTTTGACGGCAGAAACCAATATAGTGCGAAACATGTGAAGAAGTATGGGTTGGATTATTATCAAATCGGGGTGAGACCGTCCCGTGTGAATGAATGATCTGAGGAAGATATTATATTAGGAAATGCATTCTGCCGTATCACGGTTGGGATATGGTTAGGGGATTTGAGGAAAGGAATATGAAAGAAGATGCATCATGATACAACAAAAGTAGTCAGGATCGGAGACCGCGTGATCGGTGGCGGGCATCCGATTCTGATTCAATCTATGACGAATACACCGACGGAGGATGTGACGGCGACGGTGGCACAGATCCATAGGCTGGAAGCGGCAGGCTGCGAGATTATCCGCTGTACCGTTCCGAACGAAGAAGCAGCGAAGGCGATTGCCGAGATTAAGAAAGAGATACATATACCGCTGGTAGCGGATATTCATTTTGATTACCGTATGGCGATCGCGGCAATGGAATATGGGGCGGATAAGATCCGTATCAATCCAGGTAATATTGGCGGAGAGGAAAAACTTCGCGCAGTGGTTGCTGTGGCAAAGGAAAAAAATATCCCAATCAGGGTCGGCGTAAACAGCGGTTCCTTGGAAAAGGAGCTGGTGGAGAAGTATCATGGCGTGACGGCAGAGGGGATCGTAGAAAGCGCCCTTGATAAAGTCGGAATGATCGAGGCGGCAGGATATGATAATCTTGTTATCAGCATCAAATCCTCCGATGTGATGATGTGCGTCAAAGCTCACGAATTGATAGCCCAGAAGACAGAATATCCGCTTCATGTGGGCATCACGGAGGCAGGAACGCTGACTAGGGGCAACATTAAGTCGGCCGTAGGCCTGGGCATTATCCTGAATCAGGGGATCGGTGATACGATCCGCGTATCGTTGACAGGAGATCCGGTGGAAGAGGTTAAATCAGCAAAGATGATTCTGCGTACATTAGGTCTCCGCAAGGGCGGTATCGAGGTAGTCAGTTGTCCGACCTGCGGACGTACCAAGATTGATTTGATCGGACTGGCCAATCAGGTAGAGACGATGGTTGAGGAATTTCCTTTAGATATCAAAGTTGCTGTTATGGGTTGTGTGGTCAATGGACCGGGAGAGGCAAAGGAAGCGGATATCGGGATTGCCGGTGGACAGGGGGAAGGACTTCTGATCAGGCATGGTGAGATTATCAAAAAGGTGCCGGAGAATCAACTACTGGAGACGCTGCGATATGAACTGGAACATTGGAAGCAGTAACGGTGTGGCAAGCGCCTGCGATATGGAGCTGTAGATCGCAGTAAAACTGCTCTGACATGGAGGAGTGATATGCAGAAATTTAGCGATACATTTGGCAATTTAAAGATTAAACCGGAATTAAATACGATCTTTGCTGATATGGATGTAGAGCGTGTCCTGATGAATAAAGGACAGCGCCTGATCAGAATCTATATGAGACTTTATCGTCTGATCCCTAAAACGGATATTTATGCGCTGGAAAAACAGCTGCAGAAGTATCTTTCCCCGGATCAGGAAAATGAAGTAAAGATCTGTGAGGTTTATGAACTATCTGAACAATATACGGCGGCATATATCTTAGAACATTATTATGAAAGTATGCTGTTGGAATTGAAACAGGCGAATATGGTTTTATATACGCTTTTTTTGCATGCAGCTCCTAACATAACGGAAGATGGGGTGTTAAGCCTGTCTTTTCCGAATACGATTGTCGGGAAAAATAAAGAACCAGAGATACAGGAGTATCTTGAACTTGTTTTTGGAAGACGATTTCAGCTTAACATACGTACGGATATCCGGTATGTGGAACCGAAGGAGAGCAATTACCGCAGGGAGCTGGAAATGCGGGCGGAGCGTATGGTAGATGAGATCGCTAAAAGTACCGCGGGACAGATAAATGCGATGGCGGTGGAAGATTTGTCCGGATCGAAAGATACAAAAAGCGTTCAGGAGGCTGCTACAAAGGAGGCGGTGCCACCGAAAAATACTTTGGAGCTACAGAGGTCGTCAGAAGCGGCGGCGGGTCGTGCCAAGAAAGAGCCGGTATCGGAGCATAAGACAAAAGCGATATTGAAAAAAACATCTTCTTTTGCCAGAAGCCTGATACGTTCCGAACATCCCGATGTAATTTATAACAGGGAATTTGAAGGAGAACCCTCCTTCTTGGATGATGTTTTTGACGAGGTCAGCGACAGTATTGTTGCGGGTGAAGTTCTGATGGTGGATGAACGCATTACTAAGACGGGCAAGCATATTATCAGGATCGATATTTCAGACTATAGGGATTCGCTCAGTATCAAGCTGTTTTTAAATGAAGATATGGCGGAGGAATTCTTAAAGCTGATTAAACCCGGTGATTTTATTAAAGCAAAAGGGATCGTCAGTCTGGATAAATTTGATAAAGAGCTGGTGATGAGTTCTGTCATGGGTATTATGAAGACAACAGATACCAGAAAGAAGCGGGAAGACCTTTCCACAAGGAAACGTGTGGAACTTCATTGCCATACGAAGATGAGCGATATGGATGCAGTGTCTGACGTTGGGGATATCTTAAAGCAGGCAAAGCGTTTTGGACATACTGCGATGGCAGTGACGGATCATGGTAATGTACAGGCATTTCCCACTGCCAACCATACTTTCAAGCCGGACGATCCATTTAAGATCATCTATGGTGTGGAGGCATATCTTGTTGACGATCTGCAGGAGATCGTGACCAATGGAAAGAACCAGAGTTTAAATGAATCTTATGTCGTATTTGATATTGAAACAACAGGATTTGTGAAGACAAAGAATAAGGTGATCGAGATCGGCGCCGTAAAGATTGAGAATGGCGGGATCACGGAGCGCTTTTCGGAGTTTGTGAATCCTAAGGAGCCGATTCCTTTTGAAATCGAGCAGCTCACTGGTATTAATGACAGTATGGTGATGGATGCACCGGAGATTACGGAGATTTTGCCAAAATTTCTTGAGTTTTGTGAAGGATGTATTCTGGTGGCGCACAATGCTCATTTTGATATGGGATTTATTACTTATAATGCTTTGCAGCAGGGCATAAAGACAGATTATACATATATTGATACGGTGGGAATCTCCAGAGCATTTTATCCAGCGCAGGCGAAGCATACGCTGGATGCGGTAGCCAAGACGATGGGGGTCAGCCTGGAAAATCACCACCGTGCCGTGGATGATGCGGAGGCGACAGCACAGATTTTTGTACGCTTTCTTCCGATGCTTGCGGAAAAAGGGGTTACTAATATGGAGGAGCTCAATGCCTTTGGTGTGCTGGATAAGGAGGCGATTAAGCGGCTCCATTATTATCATGCCATCATACTGGCGAAAAATGAGATAGGCAGACGCAGCCTGTATAAGCTGGTGTCATCTTCCAATCTGGATTATTTCAGGCAACGACCTAGGATTCCGAAAAGTAAGATTCTGGAGTATCGGGAAGGTTTGATTTTAGGAAGCGCCTGTGAGCGTGGAGAGCTGTATCAGGCGATCGTCAGGGAGCAGGATGAGGCGCAGATTGCAAAGATCGTTTCTTTTTATGATTATCTTGAGATTCAGCCGATTACGAACAATCTGTTTCAGATTGCGGATGAGAAGAACTATCCCGGCATACAGAGCAGAGAGGATCTGATGAATATCAACCGTCGGATCGTTAAGTTAGGAGAGACCTATCATAAACCGGTCTGTGCGACCTGTGACGTACACTTTTTGAATCCAGAGGACGGGATCTACCGTAAGATTATTCTTGCCGGAAAGGGATTTACAGATACGGACAGTCAGCCGGATCTGTATTACAGAACGACAGAGGAGATGCTGGAGGAATTTGCCTATCTGGGAATGGATAAGGCGGAAGAGGTCGTTATTACGAATACCAATATGATCGCAGACATGTGTGAGAAGATCACGCCCGTGCGCCCTGATAAATGTCCTCCGGTCATTGAAGACAGTGATAAGACGCTGCGGAGGATCTGTTATGATAAGGCGCATGAGATGTACGGCCCGGATCTTCCTAAAATCGTGGAAGACCGTCTGGAAAAGGAACTGACTTCCATCATTGGCAATGGGTTCGCCGTGATGTATATCATTGCCCAGAAGCTGGTGTGGAAATCGGTGGAAGATGGATTCTTAGTAGGTTCCAGAGGTTCCGTAGGGTCTTCCTTTGTAGCGACGATGGCGGGAATCACGGAAGTAAATCCCTTGTCACCGCATTATTACTGTTCTAAATGTTACTATACGGATTTTGATTCTGAAGATGTGAAGGCATATGCCGGCAAGGCAGGATGTGATATGCCGGATAAGATCTGCCCTAAGTGCGGAGAGAAGCTTAAAAAGGACGGATTTGATATTCCTTTTGAGACTTTCCTGGGATTTAAGGGAGATAAGGAGCCGGATATTGATCTGAACTTTTCCAGTGAGTATCAGTCCAAAGCCCATAAATATACGGAGGTTATCTTTGGGTATGGGCAGACGTTCCGCGCGGGGACCATCGGCACGTTGGCGGATAAGACAGCGTATGGCTATGTCAGAAAATATTATAATGAGAGAAATATTGTAAAGCGTAATGCGGAGATCAACCGTATCACACTTGGCTGTGTCGGTATACGCCGGACGACGGGACAGCATCCGGGCGGCATTGTTGTGCTTCCGGTAGGGGAGGATATTTCTTCCTTCACTCCGATACAGCATCCGGCGGATAAGGATATTGATATCATTACGACACATCATGATTATCATTCCATCGACCATAACCTGTTAAAGCTGGACATCTTAGGGCATGATGATCCTACCATGATCCGTATGCTGCAGGATCTGACAGGGATCGATCCGCTTAAGATCCCGTTGGATGATCCAGAGGTAATGACTTTGTTCCAGACGACGAAAGCATTGGGAGTGGAGCCTGCAGAAATCTGCGGGTGTAAATTGGGATCGCTTGGTATCCCGGAGTTTGGTACGGATTTTGCCATGCAGATGTTGATCGATGCAAAGCCCCAGTCATTTTCTGATCTGGTCAGGATCTCCGGACTGTCACATGGTACGGACGTATGGCTTGGCAATGCACAGACGCTGATTCAGGAAGGAAAGGCGACGATTTCCACGGCAATCTGTACGCGTGACGATATTATGACTTACCTGATCAAGATGGGAGTAGAAAGTTCACTGGCATTTTCCATTATGGAGAGCGTGCGAAAAGGAAAGGGATTAAAGCCTGAAATGGAAGAAGCGATGGTGGCTAACAATGTCCCGGACTGGTATATCTGGTCTTGTAAAAAGATCAAATATATGTTCCCGAAGGCGCATGCGGCTGCCTATGTTATGATGGCATGGAGGATCGCTTATTGTAAGATCAATTATCCGATTGCCTATTATTGCGCTTTTTATTCCAAACGCGCGAAGGCGTTTTCCTATGAGATCATGTGTATGGGAAAAGATGTGCTTGAGCGGCATATGCGGGAGTATGAACGAAGGAACAGGGGCGAGGCGCAGGACAGCGGCAGTCAGGGGACGGGGAGTCCGGAGAACGAAGGCGGCGCGACACAGGATACCGGAAAGAATAAGGATCAGGAGCTGACCAATAAGGATAAACTGCAGTATGGCGATATGCGTATTGTACAGGAAATGTATGCAAGAGGGATCGATTTTATGCCGATCGATATCTATCGTGCCAAGGCAAGGGATTTCCAGATCATAGACGGAAAGATCATGCCGTCGTTTTCCGCGATTGAAGGTATGGGAGAAACGGCTGCGGAACTTTTGGAGGATGCTGCAAAGGAAGGGCAATTTTTCAGTAAGGATGATATGAAGGCCCGTGCCAAGCTTTCCAATACGATTATCGAAACATTGACCAGACTGGGACTGTTAGAGGGAATGCCCCAGAGCAACCAGCTCAGTATCTTTGATTTTGTATAAACCAAAAAACGTAAAAATTTGATAAAAATGCTTGCATTTTTTCTGTATATGTAATAGAATAATCAAGGACTTGTTTTTCGGGTATAAGACAGTCAGAATGGCTTGTTGGTCAAGCGGTTAAGACGCCGCCCTCTCACGGCGGAAACAGGGGTTCGATTCCCCTACAAGCTGTTAAGAAGAACAGCCCAACCCTTAAAGACGTTGAAATTGTAGGATTTCAATGTCTTTTTTATATTTTACCGATCTGTATTCTTTTCATCTTTTATTTTTAATGATATAATGAACTCAAGAATCCAGCCGCTGCGCGTCTGTCGCGCTACCGCGCTTAAAATCTGCTTTGCAGATTTGATTCTTTCGTTACCATGCCAGATGAAATCAAATGCTCACTGCGTTCGCGCTTGATTTCCTGCTGACATGGTATAATATACGCGAAAGCAATGATGCAGTAAATAGGGCGAAGCCCGCGAGCGAGATGGAGCGAAGCGGAATCGAGCTCAGCACTGCGGCTATGATGACTGATTATATTTTGGAATGGAGATCTTATGGTAGTTCAAAACAGCAAAGAGATTCGTATGGAAAAAGCAAGCGAAGAACATGAGATTATGGATATGATCTCTATGATTGACAGCATGATGGAAGGTGGAGTCAGCCGGTTAAAAGTAAAGGTTACAGAAGAACTGGATGCAGGCGAAAGAAGGCGTCAGTATCATCATGGCAGATGCGATATAGGAAGTCCGTGGGCGTGTGGAACACCTTTTGATGTACTGGATATGAATGAAAAGGACTAATTATATGGAGAAGATTCTAAAACTTGGCATGCATGTGGAAATGATCAAAACGGGTCTTGCGCTGGATGCATTGGAAAATATAGATAAGAAATATGTCAGCTCTTTGCATGAGATATTAAGCGACGGCACGATGGTACTCACGAATCCTACCGTTAGGGCAAGACTGGTTCCTCTGCACAAAGGCGAGCGTTATGATGGATACTTTTTCCTGAGAGATAAGATATATGTGGCGGAATTTACCGTGGAGAAACCATATATGGAGGGTAACGTCCGTGTGGTGCGGGTACGTCTTACCAGTGATCTGAAGAAATATGAGCGGCGGCAGTTTTTCCGCTTTGAAACAACGGTGGATATCCGTTATCTTTTGTTGACAGCGGCGAATACGGCTGAGTTTAAAGAAGCCGTAAAGAAAAACAATCTTTTGCAGATGCAGGGATTTAAAGACGGTACGACGCTGGATATCAGCGGTGGCGGAATACGCTTTTATTCAAAAGAAATGATTCCGGAAAGTAGTATGGTGATTGTGCATATGGAGGTGGAAATAGACGGGCAGAAGAAAAATCATATCTTTTTGGGGAAAGTGCTGTATTGTGAACGACACAGGGATAAACGTGAAATTTATATCCACCGTACACAGTTTGTTGATTATAAACAGGATGTCAGGGAAGAATTGGTGCAATATATCTTTAAATGCCAGCGGGACCGCCTAAAAAAGCAAAATTCCACAAATTAAGCTTGCAAAATAGCATAAATGGTGGTAGTCTGTTATATAAGTACAAAAGTGCTTAAATTATACTTTTTTGGAGGAAAAAAATGAACAAATCAGAATTAGTTGAAGCTATGGCAAAGCAGACTGGTATGTCAAAGAAGGATACAGAAGCTGGCTTAAATGCATTCTGCGATGTAGTTAAGAAAGAACTTTCCAGCAAGAAGGGTGATAAGAAGGTTCAGCTTGTTGGCTTCGGTACATTCGAGATTTCCCAGAGAAAAGCAAGACAGGGGCGCAATCCTTTGACAGGTGAGAGCATCAAGATCAAAGCATCTAAGTCTCCGAAATTCAAACCGGGCAAAGCCTTGAAGGATGCGGTTAATAAGAAGAAAAAGAAATAATACTGACATGTGATTACTTTAAAAGCTGTCATGATGGAATGTCATGACAGCTTTTTTCGTGCTAATTAAAATTTAAATAAAAAAATTAAAAAAATATACTTGAATTTAATGGAAAAAAGCGGATATAATTAGTTTAGGAAGGATTTCCAGTTCACAGCAAAGGCTGTATTGCAGGGAAGTCCCAAATTACAGATAGACATGAAATGTCGGAAAGCGGCATCATAACAGCAAATTAAATTAATCGGAAAGGAGCTAGGTTGCAGTGGCAAAGTACAAGATTGGTGATTATGTTTTATATGGGTTTTCAGGAGCCTGCCAGGTGGTTGAGATAGGGCCGTTGTCGTTTGGGGGACCGGATAAGTTATACTATTCTTTGAAGCCGGTCTATGATTCCAGAAGTACGATCTATGTTCCTTTGAATAAAGAGGATGAGATCGTCCGGAAGGTGATCACAAAGCCGGAGGCAGAGGAGGTCCTGGAAAAGATTACTCAGTGTCAGTCGAATGATACGACCTTTGAACGGGACGCCTGTGAGGAAGTTTTAAAATCAGGGGATAATGTTGAAGTCTCCCGGGTAATCAGACAGCTTAGAAATTTGAGAAAAGAGAACCGTAAAAGCCATAAGGGACTGAATATTTCAGAAGAACGCATTCTTCGTGATGCGGAGCGGATTTTCTTTAGTGAGATTGCGACGGCATTTGAGATGACTATGGAAGATACATTGGCGGAGTTCAGTGCAAGACTGGACGATTAGGGTTGATTTTCTACAATAATAAATGTATAATGTTCTCATAAATCCCAAAGGGATAAAATCCCTTTGGGATTTTGAGTTAGCGCTTCACATATTTTTTTCAGGGGAATAAACATGTCAGATCAAAAATCAAGAATGCAGGAATTGATCAAACTGCTCAATCATGCGTCGGAGGCATATTATGCCCGGGATGAGGAGATCATGTCCAACTATGAATACGATGCGCTTTATGAAGAATTAGAGCGTCTGGAGGAGGAGACGGGGACTGTTCTTTCCGACAGTCCGACTACCAAAGTCGGTTATGAGGCAGTGGACGATCTTCCTAAGGAGATGCATGAAAAGCCGATGCTGTCTTTGGGCAAGACAAAAGACAGAGAAGAATTAAAAGTGTGGTTAAAGGACAGGGAGGGGATCCTTTCCTGGAAACTGGACGGTTTGACGATTGTCCTGACCTATCAGAACGGTGAACTGGTCAAGGGCGTTACCAGAGGCAATGGTGAAGTTGGAGAGGTCGTCACAAATAATGTAAAAGTATTTAAAAATGTGCCGCTGAAGATTCCCTATCAGGGAGAACTGATCATCCGGGGAGAAGCGGTAATTACCTATTCGGATTTTGAGACGATCAACCAGAAGATTACAGATACGGACGCGCATTATAAGAATCCCAGAAACCTCTGCAGCGGTTCTGTCAGACAGTTGAATAACGAGATTACGGCACAGCGAAACGTCAGGCTATATGCTTTTTCCCTGGTAAAAGCCGAGGGCGTTGATTTTGCCAATTCCTTTGAACGGCAGTTCCTGTTTTTAAAAGAGCAGGGATTTTCGGTTGTGGAATATAAAAAGGTGAATGCAGAAACGGTTCTGGATGCTGTCGCATGGTTTGAAAGACAGATCGACCGAAATGATATTCCGTCGGACGGACTGGTGCTTTCCATGGAAGATATTGCTTATGGGGAATCCCTTGGAAGGACGGCGAAATTCCCGAGAAACGCCATTGCATTTAAATGGGCGGATGAAATTCGTGAGACGGTTTTATTAAAAATCGAATGGAGTCCATCGAGAACAGGTCTGATCAATCCGGTGGCGGTCTTTGAGCCGGTTGAGTTGGAAGGCACAACGGTATCCCGGGCAAGCGTCCACAATGTCAGCATTATGAAAGAGTTAGAACTTGGTATTGGGGATCGGGTCACGGTATATAAAGCCAATATGATCATCCCGCAGATTGCGGAGAATCTGACGAGGTCCGGTGATATGCCGATCCCGGAGACATGCCCGGTATGCGGCGGCAGGACGGAAGTAAAGCAGATGAACGATACGGAGTCCCTGTATTGTGTCAATCCTGACTGTGAAGCAAAGAAAATCAAATCTTTCAGTCACTTTGTCAGCAGGGATGCTATGAATATTGACGGGCTTTCTGAAGCTACGCTGGAAAAAATCATCGGTCTTGGACTGATTCATGAATATGCAGATATCTATAAGATTTCTCAGCATAAGGATGTGATCGTGGAAATGGAAGGGTTTGGTGAAAAGTCCTGCCAGAATCTCATGGAAAGCATCGACCGCACAAGAGAAACTACGATCCCGCGCCTGTTAAACGCACTTGGGATTCCGGGAATTGGTCTTGCCAATGCCAAGATGATCGCAAAAGAATGGGATTATGATATAGAGACGATCCGGCAGGTGTCGGAGGAGGAACTTAGCGGAGTGGATGGGATCGGTGAAATACTGGCGCATTCTTTCTGTGAATATATGAGAGATCCCTTAAAGAGAGAGAGACTGGATCATCTGCTGGCGGAACTTCATCTGATGAAACCGGAGATCTCGGAGGTGGAACAGACGCTTGCCGGCAAGGTCTTTGTCATTACCGGGGATTTAATGCATTATGCCAACCGCAATGAATTAAAAGAGATCATAGAAACTAAAGGCGGCAAGGTGACAGGGAGTGTAACGTCGAAAACGACCTGCCTGATCAACAACGATATCACATCCGCTTCCGGCAAAAATAAGAAAGCCAAAGAGCTGGGGATTCCGATCATTTCCGAGGAGGAATTTCAAAATACGTATCTGGGGTAAAACAAATATTGTGGTATTCTAATTGTCAGTGCAATATGTAAAATAAGGATAAGGAAGTGAAAGTAATATGCCAATCAAAACACAAAGCGATCTTCCTGCAAAGGAGCAGCTCGAAAATGAAAATATATTTGTCATGGATGAAAACAGGGCGATGCATCAGGACATCCGTCCGTTGCAGGTATGTATTCTGAATCTGATGCCGAAAAAGCAGGATACGGAGCTGCAGCTGCTTAGGGTATTGTCTAATACACCATTACAGGTTGATGTAACCTTTTTAATGGTCAAGAGCCATATTCCCATGAATACCTCCGTCAATCATTTGAACCGCTTTTATACGGTTTTTGATGAGTTGAAGGATAAACGCTTTGATGGGATGATTATTACCGGTGCGCCTGTGGAACAGATGGCGTTTGAAGAAGTGGATTACTGGGAAGAACTCTGTGAGATCATGGATTGGACAAAGACGCATGTTACCTCTACGTTACATATCTGTTGGGGAGCACAGGCGGGATTATATCATCATTTTGGTATCAATAAGATTGCACTGCCGGAGAAACTTTTCGGTATTTATCTGCATCATGTGAAGAATCGCAAAATTCCTTTGGTACGCGGATTTGACGATTTATTTTATGCGCCCCACAGCCGTCATACAACGGTTTCCCAGGAAGAGATCTATGGCTGTCCGGAACTGACTGTGCTTGCAGAATCAGAGGAAGCAGGAATATTTTTATGTATGTCAGAGGATGGGAAGCAGATTTATATGATGGGGCATCCGGAATATGACCGTTATACCTTGGATCAGGAGTATAAGCGGGATGTTGCGAAGAAACTTCCGATTCATCTTCCGGTGAATTATTATCCGGAGGACGATCCCGAAAGAAAGCCGTATCTTCAGTGGCGTTCCCACAGCAGCTGTCTTTACTGTAATTGGCTTAATTATTACGTTTACCAGGTGACGCCGTATCACTTATAGGAAAAGTTTGTAATCCAATAGAAAAGTTTATAATAAAATAGACATTGTGGCATTACCTGTGATAAAATATATTTGAAGTTTACTATGAAAGAAAAGGATATTTCACTATGTTTCAAAATCAATTTCAAATTATTATACAAAGCAAATCCCCGGAGATTGAAAAGACAGTACATACGATAGACCTGCCGGAGGATAGTGAAGTTGTGCTTACAACTGTGGCAGATTATCATGAGATCTGGAAGGAAGATATGATCGATACTGCGGTGATTATTGACGGAAAAACGGATGATTTTCCGGAAATATCAAGGGAGAAATGTCTGGTTGTTTATCTGCTTTCTGTAGACGAGATGGTTGCCGTGAAACAGGAACAGCTTGCAAAGGCGGATATGCTATGGGTGATGCCTGGAGATCGGTATCAGAAAGACCTTCTGGCGATTTATTATAAAAAACTGCTTTTGTTTATGAAGAATATAGCAGACAACCGTAAGCAGAAGATTTGCTTTAATACACTGATTGACAGTCTGCCGGATCTGATCTGGTTTAAAGACCAAAAGGGAGCACATCTGATTGTGAATGATGGATTCTGCAGCACGGTGGAAAAGACGAAGGAGCAGATCTATAAAAAGGGACATTATTACATATGGGATATTCCTAAGGAAGAGTATGAACAGGGAGATTATGTCTGTCTGGAATCTGAGGATATTGTTATGGAGGCAAGAAAAACCTGCCTGTTTGATGAGAATGTGAAAACCAAGGGGGGAATGCGCCTGTTTAAAACCTATAAATCTCCGTTGATCGATGCAAATGAAGAGATCTTTGGTACCTGCGGTTTTGCCCATGATGTTACAGAACTGCAGAATATTAGTCAGGAGTTGGCGATCGTATTGAAAAGCCTTCCTTTTGCAGTCGTAATAGAAG
>CAMWHY010000011.1 GCA_947174185.1 uncultured Lachnospiraceae bacterium
GAAAAACGTGTTGGTGACAAATGGAACGGCATCGATTGAAACGCTGGAAGAAATTCTTCCTCTGACAGATGCCATGAATATTGACCTGAAGGGTTTCAGGGAATCGTATTACAGGGAACTTGGCGGGGATTTGGAAACCGTTAAAGAATTTATTTTGCGTGCGGCAGCAGGCTGTCATGTGGAGCTTACCACGTTGATAGTCCCGGGCAAAAACGATACGATATCGGAAATGGAAGAAGAGGCCAAATGGATCGCATCGGTTGAAGCAGCTGTCGGGAAGAAGATTCCGCTGCATATCACCCGTTTTTTCCCAAGGTACCATATGACGGACAGGGAGGCAACGGAGGTGAAAACGGTGTACGGACTTGCGGAAACTGCTAAAAAATATTTAGAGTATGTGTTTGTGGGAAACTGTTAAAAAAGTTGTGCTTGACCAAACAGCTGATAAGGAATAAAATATTAAGTATGCAGGATTAGTACATCGGTAGTATGCAAGCTTCCCAAGCTTGAGAGGCGGGTCCGACTCCCGTATCCTGCTCTTTAACAAAAGGGTCAAGTTATAATACAGATATGCAGAATGCCGATCTCAGACATTCTGGGGGCGCAAACTGCTGGGCTTGCGCTTTTTTATTTGTTGTATCAGCAGGAAAATTAGCGAGGATGAAGAACTTTTATTTTATCATTAAGGAGGAAGCGGAATGAAATTCAGTAATGGCTGCTGGCTGCAGCGGGAGCATGTAGGGTGTTTTTCTCCGGTGCAGATATATGATACAAGGATTGCCGGGGATGAAGTGATCCTCTGTGCACCGACCGCGTGGATTCATGGCAAGGGAGATACCTTAGGCGGTGTCAATCTGACGATCAGGATTTCGGCTCCTTACCCGGAGGTGCTGCGGATCAGGACGTATCATCACATGGGACTTCAGAAAAGAGAGCCTTCTTTTGAAATTGCGCCTGTGGAAGCAGGTCATTTAAGCGTCGAGGAGACGGCGGAACTGCTGACTATCCATAGCGGCAGCCTTCGCATGGAAATAGAAAAAGAGAACGGACAATTTACATTTTTCCGCGGCAATGAGAAAATCACGGCAAGCGGACGGAATGATCTTGCCTATATGAAGACGGATTGGACCGGTCTTCCCTATGATAAAGGACCGGAGGATGCTTATATGCGGGAGCGTCTGACACTGTCCGTAGGGGAGCTGATCTATGGCATGGGAGAGCATTTTACACCCTTTGTCAGGAACGGTCAGACGATAGAGATCTGGAACGAGGATGGCGGTACTTCGACGGAGCAGGCTTATAAGAATATTCCCTTTTATCTGTCCAGCCGTGGTTATGGCGTTTTTGTCAACCATCCGGAACAGGTTTCCTTTGAAGTGGCATCGGAATCCGTATCAGCAGTGCAGTTCTCGGTGGCAGGGGAACAGCTGGACTATATGTTGATCAATGGACCGACCATGAAGGAAGCGCTGATGCGTTATACGGATATTACCGGTAAGCCCTCCCTTCCTGCACCGTGGACCTTCGGACTCTGGCTGTCCACATCTTTTACGACGAATTATGATGAAAAGACAGTGACAGAATTTGTAGATGGTATGCTGGAGAGGGATATCCCGCTGGCGGTATTCCATTTTGACTGCTGCTGGATGAAGGAATTTCACTGGAGCGATATGACATGGGATTCCAGGGTATTTCCCGATCCGAAAGGGATGCTTGCACGCTTAAAGGAAAAAGGTGTTAAGATCTGCGTCTGGATCAACAGCTATATTGGACAGGAATCCGTAATGTTTGAGGAAGGTCTGAAAGGGGGATACTTCCTGAAGCGCCCGAATGGAGATGTATGGCAGTGGGATATGTGGCAGCCCGGCATGGCAATCGTTGATTTTACTAATCCGGCAGCGTGTGCATGGTATGCCTCTAAGCTGGAAGCTCTGATGGATATGGGTGTGGACTGCTTTAAAACGGATTTTGGAGAGCGGATTCCAACGGACGTCGTATATTATGACGGCTCTGATCCCATGAAGATGCATAATTATTATACTTATCTCTATAACAGGACAGTCTATGAGACGGTGAAAAAGATAAAGGGGGAGAAGGAAGCCGTATTATTTGCCAGATCGGCAACTGCCGGATGCCAGAAGTTTCCGGTACATTGGGGCGGCGACTGCTGGTCGGATTATGAGTCGATGGAGCAGAGTCTGAGGGGCGGATTGTCGCTGACGAGCTCCGGTTTTGGCTTTTGGAGTCATGATATCGGCGGATTTGAAAGTACTTCCACGGCGGATGTCTATAAGCGTTGGTGTGCATTTGGGCTTTTATCAACTCATTCAAGGCTGCACGGTTCCCATTCTTATCGTGTTCCATGGCTGTATGATGAGGAAGCGGTAGAAGTTGTCAGGAGATTCACGAAGCTGAAAGCTTCCCTGATGCCGTATCTGTACCGCAATGCTGTGGAAACTTCGCTGACTGGCATACCCATGATGCGGAGTATGGCGCTGGAGTATCCAGAGGATAAAAACTGCGCGTATCTGGCGACCCAGTATTTTCTAGGAGATTCCCTTCTGGTCGCGCCGATCTTTAATGAGCAGAGCATGGCGGAGTATTATCTGCCGGAGGGAACCTGGACCTCTTGCCTTACCGGCGAGATCAGGGAAGGCGGAAAATGGTATCGGGAAGTCATGGATTATATGACGATTCCGCTGTACGTGAAAGAAGGAAGTATCGTCGCTGTGGGCGACGGTTCCCGTGGACCAGTCTATGACTATGCGAAGGATGTTGTGTTCAAAGTATATGGGCTGCAGGAAGGAACCACTGCTAAGACCTGCATATATAGTGCATCAGCAGAAAAGGTATTGGAGCTGGAAATTTGGCATGGGGAACAGGGGACTTATCGGATCACTTTGCAGAGTGCTCAGGAGGTAATTACCTGTAGCGTAGAACTAGTCGGAGTGAAGGGAGAAACCTCTGTAACATCGGAAGAAAAAGACGGTCCTATGCAGGATATCCACACCAGTCGGGAGGCGGAAGGGACGCTGTTGTCCTTTAGCCGTACAGGTACATATGATATCACTGTGATCCGGCAGGAGCAACGGCAGCAAAGTGTATGGATTTAACAGGTATTTTGGAGTCATTGGAACAGCCATATTTCTAATAAGAAATTGGCTGTTTTTTCTTTTTTCTACTTTATTTTTTTAATTTGTTGATGTAAAATATTCAGTTGTTAAGAAGTTTTTATTTGCATATTAATAAGATTGGCTGGCAAAATTATGTATGCCACAGTTGAGTAGTTTATATTTAGTATTTTTTAGATGAGGAAATGAACATGTACGTTATATTTTATCTGTTATGGATTATTTTTAACGGACAGATCACGTTAGAAATCGCCCTGATCGGTCTGTTTGCAGCAGGTCTGGTATATGCGTTTATATGTAAATTCATGGACTGGAGCTGGAAAAAGGATCTGCGCATCATAAAGTATTTCACATTTATGGTTAGTTATCTGTTTGTCCTGTTATACGAAATACTAAAGGCCAATGCTGCGACTATCCGTCTGATCTTTTCCGAGAAGTATGAAAGAGAACCGGTTCTGGTGACATTCAGGACCCGTCTGAAGTCACCGGTCCTCCGTGTGCTGCTGGCAAACTCTATTACTCTGACGCCGGGAACCATCACAGTATCCCTGCAGGATGATGAATATACGGTGCATGCTCTGGATAAGGATTTTGCGGATGGAATAGAGGATTGTGTATTTGTACGGATGTTAGAAAAAGCGGAAAGGCTGGGAAAAGAGGATGTATAGCGGAATCGAAGCATTGGAAAAAAGCTATCATATCTTATTTGTTGCGGTTTTGATCATACTGGCGGTCATGCTGTTTTTATGCCTGATTCGGGCATGCATGGGACCGACAGTGGCTGACCGGCTGGTGGCGGTCAATATGATGGGTACGATGGTCAATGTCATCATTGCGACACTGGCGATCATGATGGGAGAAGGTTATCTGGTGGATATCAGCCTGATCTATACAATGCTGAGTTTTCTGGCAGTGGTTGTATTAACTAAGGTTATCTTAGGGATTCATAAGGAAGATACGGAGCGGCTTTCCGATTTAACTACAGATGAGGATGAATTGATTGAATAGGAGGTTGGAAGGTAATGGAGACATTATTGTGGATTCGCTTTGTGCTGGGCATCTTATTTTTATTTGGAGGGATGTCTCTGTTTGTATTGGAGATCATGGCGTTATTTAAGCTGGATTATGTACTAAACCGTATGCATGCGGCAGCCACTGGTGATACGCTTGGGATCGGACTGTCTCTGGTGGGATTGATGTTTCTGTCCGGCTGGAACTTTACTACATTGAAACTTGCTCTTGTGCTTGTCTTCTTATGGTTTTCCTCGCCGGTTGCTTCACATCTGATTGCAAGGCTTGAGGTAGAGACTCATGCAGGGAAAGATCAATACGAGAAAGAAGAGAGAGATGCAAATAAAGAGTTATGTAAACCGGATTAAGCCGAGAGCACAAAAAAAGAAGAAAAGATAAAGAGGTAACCTTACGATGGAATATTTTATGTATATCCTGCTGGCGTTCTTAGTGATCTGCGCGCTGGCGGTCAGCTTTACAAAGAGTCTTTTAAATGCCGTGCTGGTCTTTATGTCCTATAGCCTGATCATGTCGATCATATGGGTGCTTCTGGAATCTCCTGATCTGGCAATTACGGAGGCGGCAGTTGGTGCCGGAGTGACCAGTATCCTGTTCTTTATTACATTGAAGAAGATCGAGGCGATCAGAAAGACACAGGCAGGAGAGAAAGGGAAAGAAAATGAGTAAGCTAAAAAAAGAGGAAGAATATCGAAAAACAGCTTCTTTCCGTTTCTTTCGCTGGATGAAGGGAACGAAAGACCCATATATTGACCAGGTGGAGATACAGCCGGGTACGCCGCATATGGACAGTCATACGTTAGAAGAAATCATGGCGGAGGAATACCAGCTCAGGGAACGTATTTATGATCATGAGCGGAACAACGCGTTGAAATCTTTTACGGTGATCTACCGGATTGCTTCGATTGTATTTGCACTATTGCTGATTGTGGTGATGCTGTATCTGGTAGCCGCACTTCCCCGGATAGGAACCGTTGACAGACCGGTCAATAATGAAGTGGCGCAGGTATATATAGAAAACGGAATACAGGATACCGGAGCTGTCAATGTGGTCACCGGTATGATCTTAAACTATCGTGCATTTGACACTTTTGGAGAGACCTGTGTACTTTTCATCGCTACGACCTGCGTTATGGTTCTGCTGATGAAAAAGGAAGAGGAGATCCGTTCGGATCAGAGCCTGAATGACCGGCTTTACGAGCCTAAAAATGATGTGATCCTGCAGAAGGTTGCATTTATCCTTGTTCCGCTGGTCTTCATTTTTGGCATCTATGTGATCCTCAATGGACATCTTTCTCCCGGTGGGGGCTTTTCCGGCGGGGCCATCATCGGCGCTGGGATGATTCTGTATGTCAGCGCGTATGGATTTGACAAAATGCAGAAGTTTTTTAATGAAAAGACATATACCATCGTAAAAGTGACTGCTTTAGTTACTTATTGTATTGTGATCTCCTATTATCTCTATATGGGCGCCAATGATCTGGAGAACCATATTTCTCTGGGTACGCCGGGTATGATCTTTTCGGCGGGAATCATCCTGTGGCTGAATATCTTTGTTGGAACGGAAGTGGCGTGTACCATGTATGCGTTTTACGCATTATTCAGACGTGGCGGACTTTGATCCTGCTGTCGGTATAATGGCGTGTCAGCAGAGTAAAACTTGTGAATGATAAAAGGTGGAATGATAGGTTATGTGGAATGGTATCATAGGAAATTTTGGAGAAGCGGTAGCGGTAGCTTTGTTTGTGATAGGATTCGCTAATCTTTTACTACAAAAAAATCTGATCAAAAAAATTATCGGACTGAACTTTATGGACACCGGGACTTATCTTTTCTTGGCGGAGAAAGGATATATTCAGGGAAGAATAGCGCCGATCATCGTGGACGGGGTGCAGGATACTTCTCTGTATATCAACCCGATTCCCAGCGGTTTGGTGCTGACCGGCATCGTGGTATCCGTATCGGTGACTGCGCTGATGCTTTCTCTGACGATCCGTCTGTATCAGAGATATCATACGCTGAATATGGACGAGATTTCCACCATACTGAAGAAGGAGGAAAATTAAATGGAAATGCTTCGTAATTTTCCTTGTTTTTCTTTGATTCTCTCCATGGGTGCAGCCATTGTTTCTTCAGGACTTAGCGGTAAGCTGGCGAGAAGGCTCAATACGGTTCTGTTGATGATCATAACCCTGCTTTCCGCAGGGACGCTGTATCTGACCTTTACTACAGATACTTTTTATGTCTATAAAATGGGGCGTTTTTCTGCACCCTGGGGCAATGAGATACGCTTTGGCAATTTAGAAGCGTTTATGGCATTGTTTTTCTGTATCGTCATGCTTCTGTCAATCTGGGGCGGAAAAAAGCATCTGAAGAAAGAAATCAGCGACTTTAAAGAAAATCTATATTATGTACTGTTAAATCTGTTGTTGAGTTCATTGCTGGCATTGATCTATACCAATGACCTGTTTACGGCGTATGTATTTGTGGAGATCAATACGATTGCAGCCTGCGGTCTGATCATGATCCGGGAGAATGGACATACATTAGAAGCGGCTACCCGGTATATGTTGATGAGCCTGATCGGTTCCGGGCTATTGCTGTTTGGATTGTGTATTTTATATGATATTACAGGGCATCTTCTGATGAGCAATATCAAGGAACAGGTATCCATCCTGACGGAAACGGGAGAATATCAGCTTCCTTTGACGGTAGCGATTTTGTTTATTGGCGTGGGGTTGGCGGTAAAAAGCGCGTTGTTTCCCTTCCATGCATGGCTGCCGGATGCTTATGGATATTCTACCGTATCCAGTGCGGCGATTCTTTCTTCCCTGGTTTCCAAAGGCTACATCTTTCTGCTGATCAAGGTATTTTACCGCGTGATCGGATTTGAGGTGATCCGGCAGAGTGAGTTTATCAATGTGTTGTTTATCTTTGGTCTAACCGGTATGATCTTTGGCTCCCTGAGCGCTATTCAGGAAAATGATATCCGCAGAATGATCGCGTTTTCCTCGGTGGCTCAGATCGGCTATATCTATATGGGTTTTGGCTTGGGTACGGAGATCGGTATGGTAGCATCCGTGTACCATATCCTGTCCCATGCAGCCACCAAAAGTATGCTCTTTATTGCAGCGGTGGGACTTACTGATGTATCCGGACAGAGTAAAAAGTTTATTGACCTGACGGGGGCAGGATACCGGAATGTGGCCGCCGGACTCACTTTTACCGTAGGATCGCTGTCTATGGTGGGTGTGCCGCTGTTTTCCGGTTTTATCAGTAAGATCTTATTCGCCCAGGCCTGTGTCGGTCATGCCTATAAGATGCTGCCGACACTGATCTGCCTTGCAATCAGCACGATATTAAATGCAATTTATTTTATGAAGACCGTAGTACGTATCTATACGCCGGTCAAATCGGAATACGCATCGCTTCCGTGGAAAAAGGATATTGGTTATGGGGTGGTCTGCATTCTGTTTATTGTGATGAACGTATTGCTGGGGATGAATTCAGAGCCTATTGTTGAGCTGATCCGTTCGGGTATCCAGATGTTTGGATAGGAAGAAAGGTTGGATAGAAAGATGAGAGAGACGATAATTGCATTGCTTCCGATTCTCTTGCCGGTCTTTATGGGAACGATCCTGTTGTTTTTAAAAAGGCTGAAAGAACGGAAGGTGATCCTATTCTATACCGGAACCGGTCTATTACTGACCGGGGTTTTAGCATGGAATGTAATTTTAAATGCCAAGGATCAACAGGTGACGTTGTTCTGGCTGACGGAGCAGATCCCTGTCATGCTGAAGCCCGACGTACTGGGAAAAGTGTTTTTGATGGTCGTGACGGTTGTATGGATCTGTACAGGATTTTTCTCTTTCAGCTATATGAAGCATGAGAAAAATGAACGGCGGTATTATGGATTCTTTCTGATTACCTTTGGTATACTGATGGGACTTGGTCAGAGCGGCAATCTGGTGACGATGTATGCTTTTTTTGAATTTATGACGCTGGCAGCCTTTCCGCTGGTTATCCATAACCAATCGAGGGAAGCGGTCATGGCAGGTTTGAAATACCTGATTTATTCGTTCTTCGGTGCATACATGGCGTTGTTCGGCTTATTCTTTTTATGCAGATATGCGGATACCATCACCTTTACGCCAGGTGGAACTTTAAATGCGGAACTGATTGCAGACCACGGACAGATGCTTTTGATCATTGCAGGTTTGATGATCCTTGGATTCTCAGTCAAAGCCGGGATGTTTCCGCTGCATGCATGGCTTCCCGCAGCGCATCCGGTGGCGCCGGCGCCGGCGTCTGCAGCGCTTTCCGGGATTATTGTTAAGGGCGGGGTATTTGCGATTTTACGTGTGATTTTCTATCTTTTTGGCGCAGATTTCCTTCGGGGAACCTGGGTGCAGACCGTATTTTTAGTGTTATCCCTTTTGACAGTATTTATGGGTTCCATGCTTGCTTTTGGGGAGGATATTTTAAAGAAACGGCTGGCGTATTCCACGGTTAGTCAGTTATCGTATATTTTGTTTGGAATCGCACTGCTGGAGCCCACGGCGGTATGCGGCTCCCTCCTTCACCTGATGGGTCATGCGCTGATCAAATCTACGCTGTTTCTCTGTGCCGGGGCAGTTATTTGCCGGAGCGGGTTTACCAGAGTTTCAGAGCTTCGGGGGATCGGTAAGCGTATGCCGGTGACGATCTGGTGTTTTACCATTGCATCGTTAGGGTTGATTGGTATTCCGCCGACATCTGGATTTATCAGCAAATGGTATCTGGCGACAGGGGCTCTTGATTCGGGGATTGCGGTCTTTCAATATGCAGGTCCCGTCATCCTGATCATCAGCGCGCTTTTGACCGCAGGGTATCTTCTGCCGGTGACGCTCAAAGGGTTTTTCCCGGGAGAACTGCAACAGGAAGCGGGTCATGATACATGGAAGAAATGTGAGGGGGACAGATTGATGCTGATCCCGCTTGTGATCCTGACTGCCCTTTCGGTACTGTTAGGGATGTTTCCCAATAGCATGTTAAATTACATTGATGGGATGTTGAGTGGCATTATGTAGGGAAGGAGTATGATCTTGTCATATGAGTGAGGTAATGTTATTTATTATCGTTTTGATTCCGGTTTTGTGGAGTATATTGATTCCGATGCTGCCGTTTAAAAAGCGCGGTCATATGATGATATTTATTGAAGCAATCGTTCTGATCAACAGTATTTTAGTCTGGCTGCTTCTTTGGAATCGTCCGGAGGGTACTTTTACGCTGCTGAGGTTTACCGGTCATCTTTCGGTTACGTTCCGTCTGGATGGTATGGCATGCGTATTTGCCGGGCTGGTATCTGTCTTATGGCCGCTGGCAACCTTATATTCCTTTGAATATATGAAGCATGAAGATCATGAAAAGGTATTCTTCATGTTTTACACCATGACTTATGGCGTAACGCTGGGCATTGCCATGAGCGGCAATATCCTTACCATGTATTTCTTCTATGAACTGCTGACTCTGGTGACGACGCCGCTGGTGCTCCATACGCTGACAAGAGAAGCGATACTGGCATCCAGAACCTATCTGTATTATTCCCTTGGCGGAGCGGCATTTGCTTTTATCGGCATGATCTTTGTAGTCGTTTACGGGAATTCTATCGATTTCATTTACGGCGGCGTGCTTCATGCAGGCAGCTATCCGGGAGGAGATCAGGTTCTATTACTGATCTATGTGCTTGCTTTTATGGGATTTGGTGTGAAGGCCGCTATTTGTCCCTTTAACAGCTGGCTTCCCAAAGCCGGTGTGGCGCCGACTCCGGTTACTGCATTGCTGCATGCGGTGGCTGTCGTAAAGTCCGGTGCATTTGCGATCATCCGTCTGACCTATTACTCCTTTGGCGTGGATTTCCTTCGGGGAACCTGGGCACAGTATGTTGTGATGGGGATTACCATGTTTACGATCATCTATGGATGTTCCATGGCGGTGAAAGAACGTCATTTAAAAAGAAGGCTGGCGTATTCCACCATCAGTAATCTTAGTTATATCCTGTTTGGCGTGACGATTATGACGCCGCTTGGGTTGGTAGGCGCATTGGCACATCTGACGGCACATGCCATCATGAAGATATGTTCCTTTTTCTGTGCGGGGGCAGTCATCTATAAGACAGGAAGGAATTATATTTATGAGCTGGACGGCTTTGGAAGAAGGATGCCGAAGATTTTTGGGATTTTTACGATATCCGCGTTTGCTTTGATGGGCGTTCCCGGTCTGGCAGGATTTATCTCGAAATATTATCTGGCTTCAGCAGCAGTGGAGAGCGGCAATGCTTTGGCTTATTTTGGTGTGGGCGCAATTTTGATCTCCGCTATTTTAACAGCGATTTATATGCAGACGATCGTGGTCAGGGCTTTTTTTCCACAGGCAGGATTTGACTATCATACAATAGACGATGTCAGAGACCCGAACTGGATGATGGTTCTACCGTTGACGCTGTTTTGTATCGGTATGCTGGCGTACGGCGTATATTCCAAACCCCTGATTGATTTATTTACGAAGATTGCGTATGGTGCGTTTTGATGAGTTTTCAGGATATCAGTATATTTTGTAGTGCAGATTGACTATTGTTAATAAAAGAAGGAGTAAGGCAGCAGATGAGTAAGGAAGAAACGATTCTGGATATATTATTGGCAGTTGCGGTTTTTTACCCTATGGGTGCAGCATTCGTGTCCTATGTGATCGGGCGGTTTTCTAAGAAAGCGAGAGATTATTTTGCAGACGTTGTGGTAATCAGCGAATTTGCTTTAGTGCTGTATCTGGCATTATATTATCTTATGATCGGGAGGAGTGTTTCTGCAGGGATATTGCGGTATCAGATTCCGGGGTTTGCGGGACTGGGTCTGCACTTTATGCTGGATGGCTTCCGCAGCGTGTATGTGGTGGTGGCGGCACTGATGTGGATGATGACAACGATATTTTCCAAGGAATATTTTAAGCATTACCATAACCGGAACCGATACTATCTGTTTCTTCTTCTGACCCTTGGCGCGACGATGGGGGTATTCCTGTCAGAGGATCTTTATACAACATTTATTTTCTTTGAAATTATGTCCTTTACTTCTTATGTATGGGTTGCCCATGATGAGAAAAAAGAGTCTCTCCGGGCGGCGGAAACCTATCTTGCGGTTGCGGTGATCGGCGGTATGGTGACACTGATGGGATTGTTTCTGCTGTATCATGAACTGGGAACGCTGCGGATCGAAGATCTGTCGGCGTGGTCCGGTATAGAAGCGGCTGCGGGTAAGCAGCCGGATAAGACTATGATTTATATTTCCGGTGCGCTGGTCTGTGTGGGATTTGCCGCGAAGGCAGGCGCCTTTCCGCTGCATATATGGCTTCCCAAGGCACACCCGGTGGCTCCGGCTCCGGCTTCGGCGCTGCTTTCCGGTATACTGACAAAGGCTGGAATCTTCGGGCTGCTGGCTGTCAGCTGTCAGCTTTTTTACGGAGATGCGGACTGGGGCAGTGCAATCCTGCTGATCGGAACGATCACCATGTTTCTTGGAGCGCTTCTGGCATTGTTTTCTGTGGATCTGAAACGTACGCTTGCCTGTTCGTCCGTGTCACAGATTGGCTTTATCTTAGTGGGAATCGGCAGTATGGGACTGCTGGGCAACGAAAATGCGCTGTCGGCAAGGGGAACCCTTCTGCATATGGTAAATCATTCCCTGATCAAGCTGGTGTTGTTTATGGCGGCAGGAGTGGTATATATGAATATCCATAGGCTGAATCTCAATGAGATCCGGGGTTTTGGACGTAAAAAGCCGCTATTGAATGTAATCTTTCTGATGGGGGCTCTGGGAATCGGCGGTATCCCTCTGTGGAATGGATATGTCAGCAAGACGCTTCTGCATGAAGGAATTGTGGAATATACGGAACTTTTGAAGGAGGGCGTTGTTACGCCATCGATGTTTGGCATTTTTGGCATGGAGTGTATTGAATGGATATTTTTGATCAGCGGCGGTATTACCATTGCTTATATGACGAAACTTTATCTTGCTGTTTTTGTTGAGAAGAATGCGGACGAAGAACGGCAGAAGGAATATGATGCGAATAAAAAATATATGAACTGGCAGAGTCTGGCGGCACTGACGCTTAGCGCGCTGCTGCTGCCTTTGATGGGATTCTTTCCGAATGTGGTAATGGATAGTATCGCCGACGCCGGTACTTCTATGATGAATGCAGCGTCGCTACATTCTAGTGTGGAATACTTCAGCGTAGAAAATCTAAAAGGCGCCGGTATTTCGCTGGTGATCGGCATTCTGCTGTATCTGGTTGTGGTGCGGCTGTTGTTGATGAAAAAAACAGAGTCGGGCAGGGAGTATGTGAACCGCTGGCCGAAGGTTATGGATCTGGAAGATTTTTTCTATCGCCCGTTGATCGGCGTTGTGTGTATCTTGGGGAGATTTGTCTGCAGAATCGGTGACAGTCTGGTGGATGGGATCGTCGTGTTGCTGCGTAAGACGGTTTATCGGGATAAGTCGCTGCCCTTTGAGCTGACGGAGGGCAATCTGTTTACTTATCATCTTGGAGAGTTCTTAAACTCCTGGGAGGAATGGCTGGATCAGAGATTTCCAAAGCGTAGGCGCAGACGTAAAAAGGAAAAACGCAATTATGTCCATGAACTGGCCATGCGTTACTGGGAATTGACAGAGAATATGGTGGTTATCACAAGGACATTATCCTTTGGGTTTTTGCTGTTTTGTTTTGGATTTGTATTTATGCTGTTGTATCTGATGTTAAGGTGATGAATATTAAAATAGTGGAAAAGGAGATACGTATGAAAAATTATTTCAAGAATCAGGTCCCTCTTATTTTAGTAGGAATATTTTCAACCATTGGATTGTTTTTATGGTATAAAGATTATTCTTATTTTTTCTGGGGGGGGGTATGAACCGATTGTTGCAATGGCAGAGGAAAGATATAAGCCCTGTTATGGAGAAGATATAAATGCTTTATATAATAGTGATTTTTCAGAGCGTCCGGATGTTATTGAAGCGTTGGTATGGTATAGTTTAGAAAGTCATATGCAATTAAAGACAACGAATAATAGTGATTCATCATTATTTGTAAGCGTTTATGATTACTCAGATTATATAGATCCTGTTTTGAAGGATCAAGTGATTGAAATTCTGCCGGGAGATCATTGGGCATATGATACGAAAGGCGGCTCCTATATGTTGGTTGTATATGGGAAGGCTGGACCAGAAGAATTTTCCTTTTCTGCAACGAATGCAGACTACATGTATCTATATAAAAATGTTGTTAAACATGTTTTATTGGGTTTAATACTCCTGTTATTTGTACAATTTATTTTTTCAATGAATTCGCAAATGAGAAAATATTTGAAAATATTTAATTTAGCGGCAGGCGGAATAGGTACTGTTGCAACGATGTATATGGCAAATAATCCTATATGGGAAGATTATGTTATTAATAGTATTCAATTTTGTTCGATAGTATTAGCGGGCTATGCATTCGCTATTTCGTGGATGGACAGTAAACATGCAGGGAATGACAGCACTGTAAACAAGGGGAGTGGAAATCAATACAGGTTCTTGGCAGCGGCTGTTGCTGCAATTGCATTTTCCTTTTTATTCTTTTCCAGAACCATGAATTCCAGAGAGGGATCATTCTTAAATTCATTAAGCTGGATGAATAAGGGGAATGTAAAGTCTTACGCAATCATGCTTATATTGTTAGTCGTAATATTTCTGTTTTTGATGTTATTGCTTAAAAATAAATTCTATAATGCAAATGAGATCATATTTGATCATCATATAATGTATTCGTCGGTTCTTATATTCTGCGCTTGCGTTTCAAGGTTTATTTTCTATGGTAACGAAAGAAAGATACATAATAAATTTTTATGGTTAGTTATTTTTGCCGCAGTATATCTTTTGATATATAAGATTATTTTTTGGTATTCAAAAAACAAAAGTTCAATTCTGATTAAAAGAAAATATCTGGGAAACTTTTTCTGCTTTTTGGTATATGGTATTGTTGTTTTTGCTTCTTCCTTAAAACAGACGATTATTAATTGCTGGGGGAAGGGAGTTGCAGATATATATCATGCCCATTGGTATTTTAGCCGTATCCCTTATGTGGTAAATGGGGACGCTTTTGCGGGCGGAATAGTTGATGTTTATGGTCATTACGGATTATGGTATAAACCGATAATGGATATTTTTGGAAATACTTCGCTGGTTATTGGAGTTATATTTGGAATTGCTAATGCAGTTACAGTTTCAATCTTTTTATATATGATACACAAAATGACGGACAATTTGGTTATTCGGCTGTGCGGCGCAGTGGCATTGGGTGTTTCGTCTATTATGGCATGGCTATATCCAATGACATTAACAGGTAGGCTGTTTGTAGTGGCAATTACTATGTTTTTTACAAAAAAACATGCGATTGTATTGACAAAGGCTGCACAATGAAAAAAATATATGGCATTGAAATTACGGGAGTTATTGCTGGAATATTCAATATTATCAGTTCTACTGATGCGGGAATAATTTCAAATGTTGTATGGGCATTAGCCGCTTCTTTCTTTATGGTTTATGCTGTGGAAAAGAAAAAAGCTGAAACAAAAGTTTCAGAAAAAATATTAACGACATTAAAAAGCATAATATTTCATTTTCTTTTGTTTGCGGTACAGATATTATTGGCATATGTAATAATTAAGGTGTGGAATTATAACCATGCAGATATTCCGTTCCATAGAATCTTAGAATATGCAGATGAATTTAATATAGAGTCTGCAGGTTATGATCAAAATAATAAATTTATTTTTCAAAATAGTGTATGGATTTATGTTTTAATTACATTTATGTCCGTGTTTTTATGGAAATTTAAAGCGTTGCTGGCATACTATACTGACGGAGATAGAGGTCTAAATATAAAGGATATTTTTATCTTTTCATTTTCTGTAATGTCTTTGGGAATGTTTGTATTTTATGTATCCAGACCGGAAGATTTCTTATGCGTAGGAAACTTATTAATTGTGTGCATCTGCTTACTATCTGATAAAGCAGTATCTTTATTAAGCCGTTGTGAGAGTGGAAAACATATCACATGTGAAAACATTATTGAAACGGTGATAATGACAGGATGCGTGCTTGTGTTTACTGTGGGATTTTTCAATGTGGATAATGCAGTGAAAAATGAATATGATTATATTGTTAAATACCATCAATTGGACTGGCAAAGGATGACGGTAGAATTTGAAGAGTTTAAGAAGGAAGTTCCGGAAAATACATATGTAGCAGATAATCTTGGATTATCTCTGGTTTACATGAATATTGGCAGAAAAATGCCTGATCGTATAGAGAACTGTGATTATATCATATGCTGCGGATCAGCTGAAGACTTTAATATAAATATTGAGTATGTAAAAGCTGTATTTGTGGACGCGATAGAGTATGATCTGTATCGAATCGACAGATAAGGGAAAAGGCGCTATGTTATATAGGAAAATACCTCAATGTTGTCAAAACCCATTTCCTTTAACTGTTCTGTGGAATGTTGGATATGTTCCTCAGTATTGAAAGACGGTATTTTCGGAACGCGGATACGGATATGTTCTGGGGACACGCTGCGGGCAAGCAGCGAAAGATTGTCAAGGACAGGTCGGATCGGCGCACCGGTATAGGCTTCATAGACGGACGGATCCAGATCCTTAATATCCACGATAAAATCATTTATTACCCCCAGTGCCTTTTCAAGCTGTGCAGCAGGGACATTCAACGAGGTTTCCGCTGTGAGAAGATACTCCGGTCCGCATACAGCGCGGAATTGCCGGATAAAGTCGGCATGCAGAAGCGATTCCCCACCGCCAAAGGTTACGCCCCCTCCGGTTGCAAGAAAATATAAATGATCGATTTTTACCTGATCGTAAAGCTGCTCCGGTGTCATCAGGGTGCATTTGTCAAGTGTTTCAGGATTCCAGGCATGGGGATTAATGCAGTAACGGCATTGCAGGGGACAGCCGTAAGCGCCGACCAGGGTGCTTACGCCTGTACCGTCTACGGTAAGTCTGTGCCGTTGGATAGCAAAGACGGGGAGTGTTGGGATGTTTTTATCCATGTGCCGATCCTTTCGTTTTTTATTGTTTCGCAATTGGCTATTGTCAAACTTCTTTTATTCAGTTTGACATGAAACATTTACTAATAGGGTCTTTGATACCCTAGTTGTCTTCCTCGATATAGATTTCTCCTTCCGTTTCAGGGGCCAGCGGAATATCTTCTTCTATCAGTTCAATATCTCCCTCTATCTCTATCAGCTCACCATCTATTTCCTTCGGAGGTGTTTCAGGGGAAGGTTTTTGGTTTATTTCGTCTGTTGGTGCATTTTCCGGAGATTCCGGTGTTTCGGGATCGGATGTTTCATCCTCCGGTTCTACTATTTCTATCGCCCCCTCCGCGTCTAGTGGCACCGTTGTCGTCGTTACAGGCATAGGCGCATCACCAGCGATTACTTCTTCATATTCATATCCGGGAATATACTTTAGCAGATCTTCCGGTGTACAAGCGGTCAGGGACGCGCAGACGCCCACGGAAATGCCGGTGACGGCAACCGCTTTGCCAAGACTTTGCCGGAGGGCAAGTTCCCTTTCCAGATATTTCAGTTCCGCCTCGCATTTTGGGCAGGTTCCCTTGCAGTCCCCCTGGTATGTACATTGGGACACGGCGTAAGGAATATCATTTGTTTCCGCAATCTGCCTGCGGATTTCTTTCAATGCTTTACATTTTGCTTTACCTTTCATAAAAGCGTTGCACTCCTTTCCTGGCAAGTGTCGGCGTGTATCGTATTTATGCCCGATCAATGTGCCTTTAATAATGATACGGTTAAGGTATCACAGATTTATGGGAAATCCGTTTGATTTTTTTGCATAATAAAAACCATGCTTTTCCTTAACCCGGAAATTTGGGCGCAAGCACAAAATTCTGATTGAAAAATCTTTAATTTTTCAATCTAAAAAGCGGGACAAACTGTCCCGCAAAAACTATTTGAGTACTTTGAAATAATATAAAAATAATATGACCAGCCCCGCAGTGATATAGAGTTCGGCAAGGGAGGAGATCAGTGCAAATATGTATCCCAGAATAGGAATTCTGGTTAGAAGACCAATCACAAATCCCAGAATGATGCCTGCAACAAGATAGATCAGACAATAGATAATCAGCTGGGGCAAATCTTTTGCCTGAAAAGAAAGTGGGAATATTTTTTTTAGGGTTTCCATAGGGAGCTCACGCCTTTCTTGCAGAGTTATTTGATATCATATCTTTATGATATCATATGCAATGAGTTTATTATACTTAATTATTTTTTAGTTGTAAACCGTCTTTAAACGCTTCGCCTACTCTTTCTGTTACTTTATAGTATCCATGCGTGTACGGGTCAAATGCAATAGCATTTACCAAAGACATATCAATTTTGCCATCCACCATAACGCTTTCATCTGCTGTAACATTAACTACTTTACCAATAACACCACAACCGTAGCCTTCGCTTTGATATTCAATAAATTCACACTCTAAGCAGAGTGGAAATTCGTTGATCACTGGTGCATTCACCATTTCAGCTTTGCTGGCAGTAAGTCTACTGTTTTCAAACTTATTGGAAACACTGTTGCCTGATACAACGCCAAAGTAATCCGCTTCAACTACGTGGGCTGCATCAGCAATGCTTACCGTAAATGCACCGGTTGCTTTGATGTTTTTTACTGTTTTATGTGATTCTGTCAAATTGAGAGCCACATTGCCCCGCTCCTGCATAGTACCCCATGCAGCATTCATAACATTAACGCTGCCATCTTCATTGTAAGTCGCGACCATTAAAACCGGCATCGGGAAGATACCTTCTGTTATGTCGAGTTTTTTTCTCATGATGATTACCTCGTTTCTTGTATAGGATTGACAGGGCTTGCACCCTTATATAAATTGTAACAGGCAATAGAGAAATTACAAGTACTATCTTATTTGATAGGTACTTTCTTGAAGGAAAGTTACAGCATCGTGGGCAAATCATGTACTTAAATTTTCTTGACAAAAAGAAAGTAAGGTGGTAAACTGCTTTTATAAAAGCAAAGGCGCTTTGGAATTTTCCAAAGTGCCTTTTATTTTTGGAACAGCGATGCGATGGGGCAGAGCAGGATGGCGTTAAGAGACCAGGACGCCGGAATGCAGTCTTAAGTATCGCTTATTTTTTTACAACAAGGATGTGCGCTTTGTAGTGCAATGCGCGCGATTCGTTGTACGAGAGGAGGAATTAGTTATGGAAGAAATTTCAACGATGATGGAAGAAATGTCCGGGATGATGTTTGGCGTCTGGTTTTTGATCGGCGCTGCGCTGGTGTTCTGGATGCAGGCAGGATTTGCCATGGTGGAGGCAGGATTTACAAGGGCGAAGAACTCGGGTAATATCCTGATGAAGAACCTGATGGATTTCTGTATCGGTACGGTGGTATTTATTCTGATCGGTTTTGGCCTTTTGCTTGGAGAAGATGTGATGGGACTGATCGGAAAGCCGGGATTTGATATCTTTACGGCATATGAGAACTTTGACTGGTCGAACTTTGTATTTAACCTTGTATTTTGCGCTACGACGGCAACGATCGTATCCGGCGCGATGGCGGAGAGGACAAAATTTTTATCCTACTGTATTTATTCTGCAGTGATCTCGGCTCTGATCTATCCAATCGAAGCGCATTGGATCTGGGGCGGCGGCTGGCTGGCACAGATGGGATTCCATGATTTTGCGGGTTCTACGGCGATCCATATGGTGGGTGGTATCTCCGCTTTGATCGGTGCAAAGATCCTGGGTCCCCGTATCGGTAAGTTTGTAAGGGACAAGGACGGCAAAGTGACTAAAGTCAATGCATTTCCGGGTCACAATCTTCCGATCGGTGCGCTGGGAGTATTTATCCTCTGGTTCGGCTGGTATGGGTTTAACGGCGCAGCGGCAACTACCATAGATGAGCTTGCTTCTATCTTTGTAACGACGACGATCGCTCCGGCGATTGCAACTTTAGTCTGTATGATATTTACCTGGATCAAATATGGCAAGCCTGATGTGTCCATGTGTCTGAATGCGTCACTGGCAGGTCTGGTGGCAATTACGGCTTCGTGCGATGTCACGGATGCTTTCGGCGCCATCGTCATCGGCACGGTGGCAGGACTTTTGGTGGTATTTGGCGTATGGTTTCTGGATAACGTGCTGCATATTGATGATCCGGTGGGTGCAGTTGCGGTACACTGCTTAAACGGTATCTGGGGTACGATTGCCGTTGGTCTTTTTGCAACAGATACGGCTCCGGCATATGCAAGAGGATTTGGAGACGGTGTGACTTATGGAGCGAACCAGATCGCGGGAACAGGATTATTCTATGGTGGTGGCTTCAAGCTGCTGGGGCTCCAGCTGATCGGTTTGGTGTCAGTGGCGGCGTGGACGGCAGTAACGATTACGATCGCATTTTATGTCATCAAAGCAGTAGTAGGGCTTCGTGTGACAGAGGAGGAAGAGATCATCGGTCTGGATGCGACAGAACATGGACTTCCTTCCGCATATGCAGGATTTAGTATTATGGATATTTCCAACACGATGATGATGGATGAAAATGAGAATACCGATCTGGGAGTTGCGGAATATGACAAGGCTTCTGAAACGCAGAAAAATGCGGCCGTCAAGGTGGCTGCTGCGCCGGTGGCTTCTGCAAGCGGCATTTACAAGGTCGTTATTGTGACAAAACTGTCAAGGTATGAGAAACTTAGAAAGGCTATGAATGACCTCGGAGTAACAGGTATGACTATGACGCAGGTAATGGGCTGCGGTATCCAGAAGGGGGCAGGTGAGAAGTACCGAGGCGTTGAAATGGATGCTACCCTGCTTCCGAAGGTTAAGATTGAAGTGGTAGTCAGCAAGATCCCTGTAGCGGATGTCATAGAAACGGCGAAAAAGACACTTTATACCGGTCATATCGGCGACGGCAAGATCTTCGTGTACAATGTTGACCAGGTAGTAAAGGTACGTACCGGCGAGGAAGGATTTGCCGCATTACAGGATGTTGAATAAAACGTATTAAAGATAGTAATGAAAAAAATTTGAAAATCATATTGACAAATGAAAAAATTGCGGTATAATTCATACCATAAAGCAAAGGCGCTTTGAACGAAGTTCAAGGCGTCTTTTTCTTTTTGGCAGGAAGAATCTGGACCCCCTTTAGCCAGGATGTCTGCCAGAAGACCTTCAGACGGGATGCGCACCCGCCTGAAGGAATGCTTTTGAAAGAAGTTGATTTCATAATGGAGAGGAGAAAAAGTTATGACACAGGAAATTCCCAGTTTATATGGTAGTTTGGTATTTAACGATAAAGTGATGCGGAATAAGCTTCCGAAGGATATGTATAAGGCACTTCGGAAAACCATTGAGAACGGCACCCATCTGGAGCTTGATGTTGCAAATTCCGTGGCAGTAGCAATGAAGGAGTGGGCGGTGGAGAATGGCGCTACCCATTTTACCCACTGGTTCCAGCCGATGACAGGATTTACGGCAGAGAAGCATGACAGCTTTATCATTCCGGTTGGGGAAGGAGAAGTCATTATGGACTTTTCCGGAAAGGAGCTGGTAAAGGGCGAGCCGGATGCATCCAGTTTCCCGTCAGGCGGTCTTCGGGCAACTTTTGAGGCAAGAGGATATACTGCATGGGATCCTACGTCCCCGGCATTTATCAAGGACGGAACATTATATATTCCGACGGCGTTTTGTTCTTATGGCGGGCAGGCGCTGGATAAAAAGACACCGCTGCTGCGTTCCATGGAAGCCCTCAGCAATTCTGCTGTTAAGATGTTAAAGCTGTTGGGCAATGAGAAGGTTACCAGAGTTTCTACGACCGTCGGTCCGGAGCAGGAATACTTTTTGGTAGATAAAGCGATGTATCAGATGCGTAAGGATCTGGTATTCTGTGGAAGGACGTTATTTGGTGCACCGTCTCCGAAGGGACAGGAGATGGAGGATCATTATTTTGGAGCATTAAAACCCAGGGTAACGGATTATATGCATGATCTGGATATTGAGCTTTGGAAGCTGGGAATTCCTGCCAAGACGAAGCATAATGAGGTGGCGCCCGCGCAGCATGAGCTTGCGCCGGTATTTGATACCTCTAATGTGGCGGTCGATCATAACCAGCTGACAATGGAGATCATGAAAAAGGTGGCTGAGAAACATAATATGGTCTGTCTGCTGCATGAAAAGCCTTTTGTAGGTATCAATGGAAGCGGTAAGCATAATAACTGGTCCATGATCACAAGCGAAGGTGTGAATCTGCTGGATCCGGGATCTACTCCGGCGCAGAATATCCAGTTCCTTGTATTTTTGGTGGCAGTCATTAAGGCGGTCGATGATTATGCTGATCTGATGAGAGTGGCGGCTTCCGGTGCAGGCAATGACCATCGTCTGGGGGCAAATGAAGCGCCGCCTGCGATCGTATCGATCTTCTTAGGGGATGAGCTGACCAGAGTGCTGGAATCCATTGAAAATGATACTTATTTTGCAAACCATGAAAAAGTGCAGATGGATATCGGCGCCCACGTACTGCCTCATTTCTTTAAGGACAATACGGACCGTAACAGGACTTCACCCTTTGCTTTTACCGGTAATAAGTTTGAGTTCCGTATGCTGGGATCATCCGCATCCGTATCCGATCCTAATGTGGTTCTGAATACGGCTGTTGCCGAGGCGCTCGACCAGTTCTATCATGAGCTGGAAGGAACAAAGCCTGAAGAGATGGAGCATGCAGTACACGAGCTGATCAAGCGTGCGGTCAAGAAGCATAAGAAAGTTGTATTTAATGGCAATGGATATACAGATGAATGGATTAAGGAAGCAACGCAGGAGCGCGGACTTTACAATTTTGTATCTACACCTGCATGTCTGCCACAGCTGGTTGCAGAGAAAAATGTGGAGCTGTTTACAAAACATCAGGTATTTTCAAAGGAAGAGCTGACCTCCAGATATGAGATCAAACTGGAGAATTACGTTAAGACACTGGCGATCGAAGCGCGTACCATGGAGGAGATGCTGACCAAAGATCTGCTTCCTTCCATTAGTGAATATACAGGTGTGATCGCATCCAACGCATCTGCGAAAAAGACATTTATGAGCAGTATTTCTACAGCAGCAGAGGAGGCGTTGGTACAGCAGCTGACAGATGCTTATAACGAGCTGACAGACGGTGTGGCAGCATTGAAAGAACTAACGGAGAAAGCGGATGCTGCAGGAGAGATGCAGAAAACTGCAGAAGCATATCATGACGAGGTGCTTGCAAAGATGAATGAACTGGCGGCAATCGCTAATACGGCGGAAGCGCTGATTCCTGACGAGTACCTTCCGTATCCGACCTACGACCACTTGTTGTTCTTCTAATAAACTTTCTGGGGAAGCACTGATCAAATCGGCGCTTCCTTAGAATCTCCGGTGGATGCAGACCAGCAATCAGTCCAAGAGGCTGGTTGCTGGTCTTTTCATTCTGATTAATTATGTCAACTTAGCAAAGGAAGATAGGATACTTTATGTAAACTTGATGGATGCATATAGTTAGTTTTATGTAAACTAAATATGGTAAAATTTTATTTGATTTTGTAAGTAATGAAAGAGGTAAACGGCATGATAAAGAAAAATGATAAGCTCAAGGAAGCCTGCGGTGTATTTGGCATTTTTCATCCCCATGGCGGGGATGTGGCGTCAACGATTTATTATGGATTATGCGCATTGCAGCACCGGGGACAGGAGTCCTGCGGAATCGCAGTATCGGATACCAGCGGACCGAAGGGCAATATGGAACTGCACAAAGGAATGGGTCTGGTCAGTGATGTGTTTAAGGAGAATATTCTGGCAGGAATGAAAGGGAATCTTGGCGTCGGTCATGTCCGTTATTCCACCACCGGAGAGACGACATTGAATAATGCGCAGCCGCTGGTGCTGAACTATATCAAGGGGACGCTGGCACTGGCACACAATGGTAATCTGGTCAATACAGAAAAACTTCGTGAAGAGCTTGCCTACAGCGGCGCGATCTTTCAGACGACGACGGATTCGGAGACCATCGCTTATTATATCGCCAGGGAGCGGGTGGGCAGTGCAAGCGTAGAGGAAGCGATCATGAAGACGGCCAGAAGACTGAAAGGTGCGTATGCCTTGGTGATTGCAAGCCCCAGAAAACTGATCGGGGTCAGGGACCCATTGGGATTAAAGCCCCTTTGTATTGGGCAATTACAGGATTCTTACATCCTGGCTTCAGAAAGCTGCGCACTGTCTGCGGTGGGCGCAAAATTTATCCGGGATGTGATGCCGGGAGAGATCGTATCCATTACCAGAGAAGGACTAAGCTCCAATACAGAACTTTGTCAGACGAAACAGGCGCACTGTATCTTTGAGTATATCTATTTTGCAAGACTGGACAGCAGGCTGGATGGAATTTCTGTTTATGAAGCAAGATTAAAAGGCGGTGCGGCGCTGGCAAAGGCTTATCCGGTACGTGCCGATCTGGTTGCCGGGGTTCCTGATTCCGGTGTGGCGGCGGCGCAGGGTTATGCCAAAGAATCCGGTATTGCATTTGGGCAGGTCTTTTATAAGAACAGTTATGTAGGCAGGACCTTTATCAAGCCGACCCAGAAAGAACGGGAGAACGGCGTCAGGATCAAGCTGAGTGTTCTGGAATCTGCCGTAAAGGGAAAAGACATTGTTCTGGTAGATGATTCTATCGTCCGGGGAACTACGATTGCCAATCTGATCCGGCTGCTGAAACAGGCAGGCGTGGGGAAAGTGCATGTAAGGATCTGTTCACCGCCATTTCTGTATCCCTGTTATTTTGGGACAGATGTGCCCTCCAACCGACAGCTGATCGCATCCTTCCATTCTACGGAAGAAATAAGAAAATTGATTGGCGCGGATTCCTTAGGCTATATGAGAATCGAAGACCTTTCCTCCATGACGGAGGGACTGAAACTGTGCAAAGCATGTTTTGACAATCAGTATCCCATGCAGATAGAGAAACACTGATAAATCTTTAAACTGGTCCGTTATCTACCATCGATAATGGACCAGCAAATGCCAATTTTTAATTGCTTTCATCGATATGTTTCCTATAAACTCTGGAAGGTTCATCGTTCACATCGTTCATTATCTGATAAAATTCGCAACCATACTTTTCATATAATCCCGTATGGTTTGTGGATATAAAAATATCATGTACGTTCTCGGATTTGGCTATTTTCTCAATTTCCTGAAATAGTTTTCCCACATACCGGTGACCTCTATATTGAGGAAAGGTATATACAAAGCCCATCCATGGGGTCAATGCTGTTGGCTGAATATCATCTTTTTCTGAATATGTACAAAACGAAATAAGCTCATCTCCATTTGTAAGCAGTAACACTTTGGGATGTTCCCCCACAATATCACTGAGAATTTTTGGCTTAACAATTCATGTAAAAATCTTCCTGCTTCCCAATCACTTTTCTCTATTTGCCGCAGCCAATACTCTGGTCTGTCACAGCTAAAATACTCTATCACCTGCATCTGTATTTCTCCTTATGCCATCATTCTATCATTCTGATTTATGGTTTTAGTCTACCATATTAAATTGTCTGGAACAAGGTTTTCGAGATATCGACAGAGTTTGGGTCGGCAACACTTAGCTTGAACAAGGACAAAATAGGTTTCTTGTTGCAAAGCATCTGATAGTGGATTATAATGGTAAAACTAGCAGAAATCCGCTGAAAAAGGATACTTATGACTCTGCAGAGTGAGGAATGTTATGAAGAAAATTATTGAGATCAATCATGTTTCAAAGGAATTTAAGGTTTTAAACCGCAGGGAAGGGTTAAAAGGAAGTCTGAAAGATTTGTTTTCGAGGGATTACAAGATCGTGCGTGCGGTGGACGATATTTCATTAAGTATCGGGCAGGGGGAGATCGTGGGGTATCTTGGACCCAACGGAGCGGGAAAATCCACCACAATCAAAATGATGACGGGGGTTTTAGAACCGACGGAGGGAGAAATTCTTGTCAATGGCAATGTCCCGTATAAAAACAGAACCCGTAATGCACAGGAGATCGGCGTTGTATTCGGACAGCGTTCCCAGCTTTGGTGGGCGCTGCCGCTGGTGGAATCCTTCCGTATATTGAAGGACATATACCAGATCAGCGATGCGGATTATGAGGAAATGCTCAGCCTGTATCGGTCTCTTGTGGATTTTGAAGAACTGCTTCATAAACCGGTGAGGCAGATGTCACTGGGACAGAGGACGTTAAGTGATATCCTCGCAGCGTTTTTACATAATCCTAAAATAGTATTTCTGGATGAGCCCACCATCGGACTGGATGTGTCGATGAAGGACAAGATCCGGACGCTGATACAGGCGTTGAACCGTGAGAAAAAGACTACGGTCATTCTTACCACCCATGATATGGGAGATGTGGATGCGCTGTGTCAGCGCATCATTATTATTGATAAGGGAAAAATGCTGTATGACAATGATATTGAGCATCTGAAGGGATTCTTTGGCGCATATCGGACGTTGCAGCTGCGTTTTGACGGCGATATTGCCGGACATGCAAAACAGTTAAAAGAGGAACTCGCCCTGTATCATGCGGCGGTCACGGTGGAAGAAGAATGGATCTCAGTACTTGTAAACGAGGAAAAGGTAAGGGTCATGGAAGTATTGGAAGCGATCCAGAGGAATCGTGTCATCCGTGACATGAAGCTGAATGAAATTTCCACGGAGGAGGTTATCAAAAAGATTTATGAGGAGGGCGTAATGTGAGAAGAACTTCTAACTGCTCACAGCAGAGGCTGTTTCGCAGAGAAGTGCTAAGTCTCACATCGAAAAATGCTAAGCGAACTTGTTCGCTTAACATTTTTCATCCTAAAATATGTGCCTGCGGTAGCATACAACAAAAAGCTTACGCTTTTTGTTATCGAGAATTCGCAGGTTACGGAAAGGCATGGTTATTAAAATGAATTTGAAAAAATACCTGACCCTCACAAGGGCAGGAATCATAGAATCCCTCCAGTTCCGCGCGTCCCTGTTCGTTTTGGTGCTGGGAAATCTTTTGTATCTGACGGTTGTATATTTCCTCTGGAAAGCGATATATGCTTCCGCGGGAACAGATGTGGTGAACGGCATGACATTTTCGGATACATTGATCTATCTTGTTCTTGCCACAGCGTTATTTAATTTTATGGAGATGTATACGGTCTGGGATATGGGAAGAAACATACAGTCAGGGAAGATCGTACTGGATCTGTTAAAACCCATGGGGTACAGAAGTTATTTGTTCTGGTCGTTTTCGGGTTCCTTTGTCGTTAATTTTTTTGGCGTTTTTCTGCCCACCTTTCTTGTGGTTTATATTGTGACATGGGGAGCGATTCCAATAGGCATCTCAATGCTTTACTTTGTGATCGCTGTTGTCATGGCTGTCATCATCAACTACAGCATAGATTTTATCGTGGGTACGATCTGCCTTTATACGGAATCGATCTGGGGAATTAATATTATGAAGCAGGTGATCGTTCTGCTCCTTTCAGGCGCAACGATTCCGCTTGCCTTTTTTCCGGAACCGTTTAAGACAGTGGCAGAATATCTGCCTTTTCAGTCCATCTACAATACGCCGCTGACGATTCTTCTGGGTGGCACAGGGACGGAGGCGGTCTTTGAAGCTTTGGGCATCCAGCTTTTCTGGTGCGTGGCGCTTCTGGCATTCAGCAGCCTGTTTTGGAAGCTGTCTTTACGGAAAATTACGGTGAATGGAGGCTAATATTAATATGAAAAAAAGAAATCTAGGGTTTTATCTTCGGATCTACCGTAAAATACTTGTTCAGGATCTGAAGAGCAAAATGAGTTACCGGGCGGATTTTATCATCTCTACCGTCGGCATGATTTTTACTAATATTGCGGGATTTGTTAGTTTTTGGATTCTGTTTCAGAATTTTCCGTCCATTAATGGCTGGGGCTATTATGAGATGCTGTTTCTTTATGGATTCTCCCTTGTGTCCCTGACTCCCGTGCAGTGCCTTTTTGACAATAACTGGAGCCTTAGACAGTATGTCTATTCCGGGGATTTTATCAAATACTGCTTTCGACCCATCAATTTGTTTTTCTACTTTCAGTCCGAGGTGTTTGACATCAAGGGATTAGGGCAGCTTGTGTTTGGAGTAGGTACGTTGGTTTATGCATGGGGGAAGATTGGGCTTGCCTGTACGCCGGTGATGATCATAAAAACAGTGATATTTCTGATTACTGCGTCTCTTGTTATGATAGCGGTGCAGAATGCGGCTGCCGCTACATGTTTTTGGATCAACAATTCCTTTTATGTTTTGGATCTGTCGATGCGGTGCAAGGATTTTGCCAGATATCCCATCACCATTTTCAGTCCACTGTTTAAGTTTATTTTTACGTTTATTATACCCGTAGCATTTATCGCGTATTATCCGAGCCTTGTAATCCTTCGACCCGGTGAGGCACCGCTGCTGTCATGGCTTTCGCCGCTGTTTGGCTGCCTGTTCTTCTGGCTGAGTTACAAAATCTGGATATTTGGAGCGATGAAATACAGTGGTACGGGTTCATAAGATGAAATGCAGGAAAACGAAGGATGAGAAGGCGATCTAAGAATAAAAAAGTTGACAAATAAAATAAAATAGGGGATAATGTACTAAGATATTCTGACAAAGGCGTTAGAGACCGTAGGGTTTCTGACGCCTTTTTGATGATTTGATATGTGACTGCGCAGTTTTTGCGGTAACTGAAAATGGAGGCTTATATGGCTGTAAAATATGTATTTGTGACCGGCGGTGTTGTTTCCGGTCTGGGAAAAGGGATTACGGCAGCATCCTTGGGCCGGCTTTTAAAAGCAAGGGGCTATCGGGTGACGATGCAGAAATTTGATCCCTACATAAATATGGATCCCGGAACAATGAATCCTATCCAGCATGGAGAGGTCTTTGTGACGGATGACGGGACGGAGACAGATCTGGATCTTGGACATTATGAACGGTTTATTGACGAGAGTCTGGATCAGAACTCCAATGTAACCACCGGGAAGATATACTGGTCTGTGCTTCAGAAGGAACGGCATGGAGATTATGGCGGGGGAACCGTACAGGTGATTCCGCACATTACGAATGAAATCAAGAGCAGGTTCTATCAGGCAAAAGGACCGGAGGATCACAGTATTGCGATCATTGAAGTCGGCGGAACGGTGGGAGATATTGAGAGTCAGCCGTTTTTAGAGGCGATTCGTCAGTTTCAGCATGAGGTGGGGCATGAGAATGCTATTTTGATCCATGTTACACTGATTCCTTATTTGAAGGCTTCCGGTGAATTAAAGACCAAACCGACCCAGCAGAGCGTAAAGGAATTGCAGAGTATGGGACTCTGGCCGGATTTGATCGTGTGCAGGAGCGAATATCCGCTTCCGGATGAGTTGAAAGCTAAGATCGCGCTGTTTTGCAATGTTCCCGTGAATCATGTGCTGCAAAATCTGGACGTAGAATATTTGTATGAAGCGCCGGTTGCCATGGAAAAGGAAAAATTTGCGCAGGTGGTATGTGAATCTCTGGCGCTGCCCTGCCCGGAGCCGGATCTGACAGAATGGAAAAACATGCTGTACAATCTGCGTAATCCGAAGTATGAAGTAGAAATATCGATTGTTGGAAAATATACCCAGCTCCATGATGCATACCTTAGCGTGGTAGAGGCGCTGAAGCATGGCGGGATTGAAACGCGGACCAATGTAAAGCTGCGTTGGGTGGATTCGGAAGAAGTAGAAAAAGAGGGAGCTGAGAAACTGTTGTCAGGAACGGATGGTGTCTTAGTTCCGGGAGGATTTGGAACAAGGGGGACAGAAGGAAAGATCGAGACCATCCGGTATGTCAGGGAACATAAGATTCCTTTTCTGGGAATCTGTCTGGGCATGCAGATGGCGATTGTGGAATATGCCAGAAATGCTGCAGGGCTGGAGGGAGCCAACAGCATAGAACTGGATCCGAATACACCATATCCGGTGATAGCGCTGATGCCGGAACAGAATGGGGTCGTCGATCTGGGCGGAACGCTTCGTTTAGGGGCGTATCCCTGTACTTTAACGGAAGGATCTATGGCGGAAAGGTTATATGCCGCAAAGGAGATCAGTGAGCGCCACCGTCACCGTTATGAAGTGAATAACGATTATCGGAGTATTCTGACAGAATGTGGAATGTGTCTGTCCGGACAGTCGCCGGACGGTCGTATCGTAGAGATGATGGAACTTCCCGATCATCCATATTTTATCGGGACGCAGGGACATCCGGAACTGAAGTCCCGGCCGAACAGGGCGCATCCGTTATTTCGTGGATTGATTGAGGCTGCGGTGAAAAAGCATTTGGAAATAGGAGGAGAGATAAATGATGAAGAATGAAGCTAAAGAATATCAGGGACTGTATCGACAGCAGTTTGAGCATGACAACTGCGGTATCGGCGCCGTCATCAACAGCAAAGGTGTGAAATCACACCAGACAGTTGAAAATGCGCTGCATATCGTTGAAAATTTAGAACACCGTGCCGGAAAAGATGCGGAAGGAAAGACCGGCGATGGGGTTGGTATCTTATTGCAGATCTCCCATAAATTTTTCCAGAAAGAATGCAAGAAGCTTGGGATCAATATCGGTAAGGAGCGGGAGTACGGCATTGCGCAGATGTTCTTTCCACAGAATGAATTAAAATGCAATCAGGCAAAGAAAATGTTCGAAATCATCGTGCAGAAGGAGGGACTGGAGCTGCTGGGTTACCGTCAGGTGCCCATCGCGCCGGATGTTCTTGGCAATAAGGCAAGAGAATGTATGCCCAATATCGTACAGGCATTTATCAAAAAACCGGATAATGTTGAGAAAGGGTTGGAATTTGACCGTAAGCTTTATATTGCCCGCCGTGAGTTTGAGCAAAGTAATGACAATACCTATGTGGTATCCATGTCCAGTCGGACCATTGTTTATAAGGGAATGTTTCTGGTGGGGCAGCTTCGTACCTTTTTTGCTGACCTTCAGGATGAGAATTATGTGTCTGCCATCGCCATGGTGCATTCAAGATTTAGTACGAATACGAATCCAAGCTGGGAGCGTGCGCATCCGAACCGGTTTATCGTTCATAACGGAGAGATCAACACGATCCGCGGCAATGCGGATAAGATGCTTGCCAGAGAAGAGACGATGGAGTCTTCCCACTTAAAAGGTGAATTACATAAGGTGCTGCCGGTAGTAGATACCAGGGGTTCAGATTCTGCAATGCTGGACAATACTTTGGAATTTCTTGTGATGAGCGGTATGGAGCTTCCGCTGGCAGTGATGATCACTATCCCGGAACCCTGGAGCAATAACCTGACGCTGGCGCAGGATGAACGGGACTTTTATCAGTACTATGCGACTATGATGGAGCCGTGGGACGGACCTGCCTCAATCGTATTTTCTGACGGGGATCTCTGCGGCGCTGTTCTGGACCGCAACGGTCTTCGTCCGTCAAGATATTATGTTATGAAAAACGGAGATGTGATCCTGTCCTCTGAGGTAGGCGCATTAGAAGTTCAGGAGGAGGAAGTTGTATTAAAGGAACGTCTCCATCCCGGCAAAATGCTTCTGGTGGATACCGTAGAGGGAAGGATATTATACGATGAGGAAGTGAAGGAGATCTACACCACGAAGCAGCCCTATGGCGAATGGCTGGACAGTAATCTGGTGGAATTGAAAGATTTAAAGATTCCCAACCAGCGGGTGGAGACATTTACCCAGACGCAGAGAAAGCAGCTGCAGAAGGCTTTTGGTTATACCTATGAAGAGTATAAGAATTCCATCCGGAATATGGCATTGAATGGCGGGGAAGCCATCGCCGCCATGGGCGTTGATACGCCGCTGGCCGTATTATCGGAACATAAACATCCGCTGTTTGATTATTTTAAACAGCTGTTTGCACAGGTGACCAATCCGCCCATCGATGCGATCCGGGAGGAGATCGTGACCAGCACGACGGTTTATGTGGGCAAGAAAGGCAATCTTTTGGAAGAGACTGCGGAAAACTGTCAGGTGCTGAAGATCCATAATCCGATCCTGACCAATACGGATATGTTGAAGATCAAGACCATGAATAAGGATGGTTTTCATGTTGCCGTTGTGCCTATCACCTATTATAAGAGCACAAAGCTGGAGCGTGCCATCGACCGTTTATTTGTGGAAGTGGATAAGGCGTATAAGGACGGCGCCAATATCCTTGTGCTGTCAGACCGCGGCGTGGATGAGAATCATATGCCGATCCCGTCGCTGCTTGCCGTATCTGCAGTGCATCAGTATCTGGTAAAGACAAAGAAACAGACGTCGCTTGGTCTGATCCTGGAATCCGGGGAACCCAGGGAGGTACATCATTTTGCAGCGCTTCTTGGGTATGGCGCATGCGCGGTCAATCCGTATCTGGCACAGGATACCATTCAGGAGCTGATCGACGAGCATCTCTTAGACAAGGATTATTATGCTGCGGTCAATGATTACAATGCAGCAGTGATTCACGGTATTGTAAAGATTGCGTCAAAGATGGGTATTTCCACGATCCAGTCTTATCAGGGCGCGAAAATATTTGAAGCAATCGGTATTTCTGAGGAAATAGTTAATAAATATTTTCCGGGAACGGTCAGCCGCGTGGGCGGGATCACTATGGAGGATATTGAGGCGCAGGTGGAAGAACTGCATTCCAAGGCCTTTGATCCACTGGGTTTAACAACGGATTTAACGCTGGATAGCCTTGGAAAACATAAAAGGCGGAGCGGGGGAGAGGAACATCGTTACAACCCGCAGACGATCCATATGCTGCAACAGGCGGTCTGGAATGGTGATTACGATCTCTTTAAACAATATTCGGCATTGATCGACGGCGAACAGAGCGGATATCTGCGCAGTCTGATGGAGTTTGATTACCCGGCGGAGGGGATCGCCCTGGAGGAAGTAGAGAGTGTGGAGGAGATCGTAAAACGGTTTAAGACCGGCGCCATGTCCTATGGTTCGATTTCCGAGGAGGCGCATGAGACTCTTGCAATAGCGATGAATCATCTGCATGGTAAATCCAATACCGGTGAAGGTGGAGAAAGCGATGAACGTTTAGATTCTGCGGGAAGCGAGACAGACCGGTGTTCTGCCATCAAGCAGGTGGCTTCGGGACGATTTGGCGTGACCAGCAGATATCTGGTATCCGCGGAGGAGATTCAGATCAAGATGGCACAGGGAGCGAAGCCGGGAGAAGGCGGGCATCTGCCGGCCAAGAAGGTATATCCGTGGATTGCGAAGACAAGACATTCCACGCCGGGAGTCAGCCTGATCTCACCGCCGCCTCATCATGATATCTATTCTATTGAGGATCTGGCGCAGTTGATCTATGATCTGAAAAATGCAAATAAATACGCTAATATTTCTGTGAAATTGGTGTCGGAAGCAGGAGTCGGAACAGTTGCGGCAGGCGTTGCAAAGGCAGGCGCACAGGTCATCCTGATCTCCGGGTACGACGGCGGTACAGGTGCTGCGCCGGAAAGCTCTATTCATAATGCCGGACTTCCCTGGGAACTGGGATTGGCGGAAACGCATCAGACACTGATCCAGAATGGACTTCGTAACCGCGTCCGTATTGAGACGGACGGAAAACTGATGAGCGGACGCGATGTGGCTGTTGCAGCCCTTCTCGGTGCAGAGGAATTTGGTTTTGCCACGGCGCCGTTGGTAGCCATGGGCTGCGTCATGATGCGTGTATGTAATCTGGATACCTGCCCGGTGGGCATAGCAACGCAGAATCCGGAACTTAGGAAGCGTTTTATGGGAAAACCGGAATATGTTGAGAACTTTATGCTCTTTATTGCAAGAGAACTAAGAGAGTATATGGCAAAGCTTGGCGTGCGTACCATTGATGAGATGGTGGGGCGCAGTGATCTGTTGAAGGTAAAGGGAACGCAGAATTCCCCTATGGCAGCTAAGATGGATCTTCGGGCGATCCTGTCTAATCCTTATGCAGAGGCAGGGGAGAAAGTAACTTTTATGCCGGAGAAGGTCTATGACTTTAAGCTGGAAGAAACCCTTGATGAAAAGATCTTATTGAAGGAATTGAAAAATGCTGTCAAGAAAGGTTCAAAGGCGGAGATTGACGTGAAAGTCGGCAATACGGACAGAACCTTTGGAACGCTTCTTGGGGCGGAGATCACCAGAAATCATAAGGAAGGGTTAAAAGAGGATACCATCACCGTGAACTGCGCAGGGGCAGGCGGTCAGAGTTTTGGTGCATTTATTCCAAGGGGATTGACCTTGAGGCTTTGCGGTGATACCAATGATTATTTTGGTAAAGGTTTGTCCGGCGGCAAGCTGGTGGTTTATCCGCCGAAGAAAAGAAGCTATAAGGCGGAGGAGAATATCATCGCCGGCAATGTTGCCCTGTATGGCGCCACCAGCGGAAAGGTATTTATCAACGGCGTTGCCGGGGAACGTTTTGCTGTGCGTAATTCTGGTGCCTATGCCGTAGTGGAAGGCGTTGGGGAGCATGGCTGCGAATACATGACAGGTGGTCGTGTGGTAGTGCTTGGAAAAACCGGCAAGAACTTTGCAGCGGGGATGAGCGGCGGTATTGCTTATGTGCTGGATGAGGATAACCATTTATATCAGAATCTGAATAAGGATATGATCTCTATCGAGAAGATGGAAAGCAAGTATGATATTCAGGAGTTGAAGGAGCTGATCGAGGAGCATGTGAAGGAAACAGGCTCCGAACGGGGAAGCCGGATCTTAAAGGATTTTAATGAATATCTGCCAAAATTTAAAAAGATCATTCCTAATGACTATAAACGTATGACTGCATTATCTGCGAAGCTGGAAGAAAAGGGACTCAGTGCGGAACAGGCGCAGATGGAAGCGTTTTATGACAGCTTTAAATAGGTAATTGCAAAATTCAATTTTGGGATAGTTCCGTTGCGCAACACGGACATATCATCGCCGGGCACGCTTCCGCTGCGCGCGCTCTGCAGCGGCGCTAGGATGCTGCAATACAGCATCTAAGCGCCGGCGAGCGCACAAGCACCCGGCGTATGATACTGTCTGCATTGCACAACTAGTTATAACCAATTCTTGCTGGTTATATAACCAGTAATTTTGCAAACGCCTAGATCAAATTTATTTATGAAAGGAATATGGTTATTAAGATGGGAAAATCAACAGGGTTTTTAGATTATGAACGAAAGAGCGCAAAGGTGGAGGAGCCGCTTCGCAGGATCAAGCATTTTAATGAGTTTCGTACGCCGTTGAGCTTAGAGGAGCAGCAGAAACAGGGAGCGAGGTGTATGGAGTGTGGTGTTCCATTCTGCCAGAACGGGGAGATGATTGCCGGGATGGCTTCCGGCTGCCCGCTGCACAATCTGGTGCCGGAGACGAATGACCTTGTCTATAGCGGTAATTGGAAACAGGCCTATGAGAGACTTTCCAAGACGCACTGTTTTCCGGAATTTACCTGCAGGGTATGTCCGGCGCTCTGTGAGGCGGCCTGTGTATGCAATCTTCACGGCAATCCGGTCTCGACGAAGGAGAACGAACGTGCTATTATAGAAAATGCATATGCGAATGGCTGGGTGGCGGCACAGATCCCGAAAGTACGCACTGGTAAGAAGATAGCGGTCATCGGAAGCGGTCCTTCCGGTCTGGCGGCGGCTTATCAGTTAAACCAGCGCGGTCATCTGGTAACGGTATATGAGAGAAATGACCGGATCGGCGGACTGCTCAGGTATGGCATCCCGAATATGAAGCTGGATAAGAAGATTATTGACCGCCGGATCAAACTGATGGAAGAGGAAGGCGTTGTATTTAAGACGGGCGTAGATGTGGGAAAAGATATCACCGCCGGGGAACTGTTAAAGCAGTATGACAGGGTGGTGCTTGCCTGCGGCGCATCAGAACCGAGAGATATTAACGTACCCGGAAGGGATAGTAAAGGGATCTATTATGCAGTGGATTATCTTACCTCTGTGACCAGAAGTCTTCTGGAATCCGACTTTAAGGATGGAAAGGCGGTCACTGCCAAGGATAAGCATGTACTGGTGATCGGCGGCGGCGATACCGGCAATGACTGTGTGGGTACGGCGATCCGTCAGGGAGCGAAGTCTGTCACGCAGTTAGAGATGATGCCAAAACCCTCTGAGGAAAGGACAGCGGCTAATCCGTGGCCGCAGTGGCCCAAGGTGTTGAAGACGGATTATGGTCAGGAAGAAGCAATCGCTGTTTTTGGCAATGATCCAAGGGTGTATCAAACCACAGTAAAGGAATTTCAAAAAGATAAGAGCGGCAATGTTAAGAAGGCTGTCATTGTCAAATTAGAGCCGAAAAAGGATAAAAAGACCGGAAGGATCGTGATGACGCCGGTGGATGGTACGGAAGAGACAGTAGATGCACAGCTGGTTCTGATTGCGGCAGGATTTCTGGGAAGCCAGAAATATGTGACAGAGAATTTTGGAGTTGCGGTGGACGGACGTAGCAATGTGTCAACCGAAGCCGGACATTATGAAACAGGGGTTCCCGGTGTTTTTGCCGCTGGAGATATGCACAGGGGACAGTCCCTGGTAGTATGGGCGATCCATGAAGGCAGGGAAGCTGCAAGGGAAGTGGATGCCTCGTTGATGGGATATTCAAACTTATAGAAAGGTATGGTATAGGAACATGGCTTACAGCAAAGCGGAAATCCTACAGATCGTGGAGGAGGAAGATGTGGAATTTATCCGGCTGCAGTTTACGGATATGCAGGGGATATTAAAGAACGTGGCAATTCCGGCAAAGGGTCTTTGCAATGCAATGGAAGGGAAATGCGCCATTGATCTGGCGTCACTGGAGGGATTTGTGAATGGAGAAACAGAGACGCTTTATCTAAGACCCCAGTTAGATACCTTTACGATTTTACCATGGCGTCCGCAGCAGGGTAAGGTGGCACGTTTTCTGTGCGATATCTATAAAGCTGACGGTACGGAATATGAGGAGAGTTCGCGTTATATCTTAAAGCATGTCATGGAGAATGTGGGGAAGATGGGATATTCCCTGCAGGTCAATCCGGAATGTGAATTTTTCTTATTCCACACCGATGACAATGGACTGCCGACGACGCTGTCCCATGAACAGGCAACGTATCTGGACACGTCGCCTGTGGATCTTGGTGAAAATACAAGAAGAGATATCATTTTAGCTATGGAGGATATGGGATATGAGATCACATCCTCCCACCATGAGATTGCTCCGGCGCAGCATGAGATCGATTTCGCTTATGAGGATGCCCTTGCAACGGCTGATAAGATCATGACTTTTAAGGTGGCAGTCAGGACCATCGCAAGACGGTACGGGCTGCATGCCACGTTTATGCCAAAGCCCCGTTCCGGCGTCCATGGTTCCGGTATGCACCTGAATCTGAAGCTGATCAGGGACGGCAGGAATGTCCTGATGGATGAGGATGGAGTATTAAGCGAAGAAGGAAGAGCATTTCTGGCAGGGATTCTGAATCATATTCCGGGAATGACCGCCATACTGAATCCTTTGGTGAATTCTTATAAGCGGCTGGTTCCGGGATTTGAGGCTCCCTGGGAGCTGTCCTGGTCGGCAAGTCAGAGAAATGCTCTGCTGCGCGTGAGGAAAGATACATTAGATATAGAGCTTAGAAGTCCGGATGGGGCAGCCAACCCTTATCTGGCATTTGCGCTTTGTCTGGCGGCAGGCATGGACGGTATTAACAATAAAATGCAGGCACAGGAGGAAATGAGCGACAGGGAAAGGGTTGCCCTGCCTGAAAATCTTGGAGAAGCGCTGGCAGCCATGAAGAATGATCAGCTGGTCTGTGATACGTTGGGAACGAATTTCTATAATAAATATATGAACGCAAAAAGAAAGGAGTGGAAAGGATATCTGGAACAGGTGTCCGAATGGGAATTGGAGCGGTATCTGTATCAAATTTAACAGCAGGGAAGTAATGGAGGCAGAACATGGGTGTAGTGGTAGTTGTATTGCCCAAGCTCGAAGATTCAAAGAAAGTTCAGAAAATTTTAAATCAGCATGGGTTCTCCGACGTGCTTGCCTGTGCCAATGGAGCCGCGGCGCTGCAGGAGGTAAATCAGCATAGATACGGTGTGGTGATCAGTGGTTTAAGATTGAAGGATATGTACTTTCGTGAATTGTTGGAGCATCTTCCGAAGCATTTCCAGATGGTGGTCATGGGAAGCGCCAATGTGGTAGGCGAGGCAGCAGGATTTGGTCTTTTAGCGCTTACAACCCCATTGAAAACTTACGATCTGGTAAATACGATAGAGATGGTTTTCGGACAGATGGAGCGGCGCTTCAAAAAGTCCGGACCGAAGAAGCGGGATGAACGGGAAGAGAATTACATAAACAATGCTAAGCTTCTTTTAATGGAGCGAAATTACCTGACGGAAGAGGAAGCGCACCGCTATATCCAGAAGTGCAGTATGGACAATGGAACGAATATGGTGGAGACGGCGCAGATGATACTTACACTGTATTTTGCAGAATAGGAAGAGTAAAATAAAAATAAAAAAGGAGAAGGATAAGAATGAAAATACGTATTGGTATTATGGGCTATGGTAATCTGGGAAAGGGAATTGAATGTGCCATTAAGCAGAATCCGGATATGGAATTAAAAGCGGTATTTACCAGACGCGATCCGGCAGGAGTGAAGATTCTGACAGAGGGAGTAAAGGTATATCCGGCAGCAGAAGCGGCAGCTATGAAGGATGAAATCGACGTGATGATCCTGTGTGGCGGAAGCGCTACGGATCTGCCAAAGCAGACACAGGAATATGTAAAACTGTTCAATGTCATCGACAGCTTTGATACCCATGCCAGAATCCCGGAGCATTATGCACAGGTAGACGCGGCGGCAAAGGAGAGCGGTAAGGTCGGCATTATTTCTGTTGGCTGGGATCCGGGGATGTTTTCTTTAAACCGTCTTTACGCCAATGCGATCCTGACAGACGGACAGGATTATACCTTCTGGGGCAAGGGCGTCAGCCAGGGACATTCAGATGCGATCCGCCGGGTAGAAGGTGTAAAAGATGGGAAGCAGTACACGATTCCGGTGGAGAGTGCGCTGGAAGCAGTGAGAAGCGGCGAGAATCCGGAACTGACTACGAGACAGAAGCATACGAGAGAATGTTTTGTTGTGCCGGAGGAAGGCGCTGATCTTGCAAAGATTGAAAATGAAATCAAGAGTATGCCAAACTATTTTGCCGATTATGATACGACGGTTCATTTTATTACAGAGGAGGAACTGAAAAGGGATCACAGCGGCATTCCTCACGGCGGATTTGTGATTCGAAGCGGCAAGACAGGCTGGAATGGGGAGCATCAGCATATCATAGAGTACAGTCTGAAGCTGGATTCCAATCCGGAATTTACGGCAAGCGTTCTGATCGCTTATGCAAGGGCGGCATACCGCCTGAACCAGGAGGGGCAGAGCGGCTGCAAGACAGTCTTTGATATCGCACCGGCATACCTATCGGCAAAGACCGGCGAGGAGCTTCGGGCACATCTGCTGTAATAGTTTGAGTGCTATAGAATTGTTACTATCGATTTAAGATAGAAAGCCCATTGGATTGAAACAATGGGCTTTTTTTAATGTTTCCATCAGCGGGGCTCGTGCTGATGACTGGTTAATAAAAAATGGCGTTCGGTCAAGTGGGAATGTTCCGCTAAATGTCATTCTATAGAGTTGTGCTTAGAAAATTAATAAAATTTAAATTTATTGAATAACTACGTAATTATTATGATAATATCAGTAAAATATAAATTG
>CAMWHY010000012.1 GCA_947174185.1 uncultured Lachnospiraceae bacterium
CGTGGGATATCTGGAACTGACGGATGATTACCAGATCGAGTTCTATGAGGAGATACCGCCGGAACGGCTGCGGGCGCTTATGGAGGAACTGGCACAGAATGACTTGGTTGAATACTGCGATTATAACCTGTCCGCGGAAACAGACTGTGATTTTTATACAAATGATGCTGAGTGGAACAGTCAGAAGTGGAATTCTTGGTGGCCCAGCGGAAGAAACTGGAATATAGAGATGATCGATCTGGAAGGTGCCCTAGTCAATGCGGGGGTGATCTCTGCCAATGCAGCCAATGCTGATGCAAGCGACCTTTCCGGCTTGACGACGGTAAAAATCGGTCTGATAGACTCGGTTTTTGATATATGGCATGAAGATTTGGAATATGTGACGGTATGGAATAATTACAGTAATCTCGTGGATCTTCGTACGGCAGCCTCCTTGTCGGAAAACGCCACGTTAAAACTATATCATGGAAACCATGTGGCGGGGATCATGGCTGCAGGATATAATAATGGAAAAGGGATCACGGGGATCTGCTTAAAACCTTTCCTGTACGGCTTTTCGATGTATGGGGATACGCTTTCCTATGCTGTGGCGGCGCAGAATTCCACTATGAAGCTTCAGTATGCGCTGGATCTAATGATTGGAAACCATGTGAAGGTGATCAATTACAGCAGGGGAACTGGAACATATGCTTTTGCGGCTTCCCAGCAGGAGCAGTACGCCATTGATTTTTTGGAAAAAAGAACAAATAAAATAAATCACTTTCTGGTTCGCCTGATTGATCAAGGGTATGATTTCCTGATTGTGGCGTCTGCGGGAAATGCTAACAATCAGCTGTTCTATAAATATACATTTGGGAATGAGGAAATCTCGGAAGAACGGTATGTAAGCGTGGCGGACTATGAACGCTCGAATGATCAAGAGTATGACTATCCATCGGTTGATACGGATATTACCTACGGTGCGCCTAATTCTAATGCTACAATCAGTTGTAATGAAGTAGATGCGAAATATAATAATGTATTTTCTTACAGCCGGGACGTCAGGGTACAGCACAGGGTGATCGTGGTGGGGGCAATAAGAAAACCCACCGGCAATACCGGAACATATGATGTTACCGATTTCAGTAATACGGGCAGCCGGGTGGACATCCTTGCACCGGGGGACGCGATTCTAAGCTGTATGATCTCAGGGATGGGTCTGGACTATGATTATAAACCCGGTACGTCCATGGCAGCGCCTCATGTGTCCGGCGTGGCAGGACTGGCTTATAATGTCAATCCTGATATTAGCGCACCGGAATTAAAGGATATCATTGTAAATAATTATCAGATAACCATTGACGGATACGGGGTATTAAATGCCGCAGAGGTGATTACCGCGGTGTCTCAGTATGAAACGCCGGAGGATGAGGAGGAATATACCGTTCAGCTCCATGTAGCGGATGGATCTGGAAGCGGGGTAGGGGATGCCTTAGTTGAAGTGCGCAGCAGGTCATTTTATTGGTGTAAGGTTCTGGGCGCTGCCATGAGAAGCGACGCGGTAGGCGACACTGTGGTATGCAGCGGAAAGACGGATGTAGCAGGAAACATAAAGTTGGATATCCCGCAGGGTAATTATTATGTACTGGTGGATGGAGAATACGGCGGCGTGCTGGAGGAGATCTCTGTCAGCAGTGAAGATATCATAGAACAAGCTGTCAAAGAGATCATGATGCCGGACTATCAGCCGGAGGGGGCACGGAGCGTGATCCTGCAGCTTAGTAGCAGCGCTGCGGGAGAAAACGTGAATTCCTATGGGCTCATCATCCACGGGGAGTTCAGGTTCCTAAAAGGATGGATCGATGCTGATAAAGAAGATATCCGTATCGAGGATTACGTCAGGGAAGGAGAATTGACAGCAGAGGGTGGAGAGGAGATAGCGGTGTACTATACCAGAGCTGACTTTGGGGATATCAGCGTTAGTCTGCCTGAAGGAATCTATACGGTGGAGATCACGCTGCCTGATGCAGAACCGCAATATTACCATATCATCATATCAGATAAGTATGACTTTACCTTTTACCGTTTTGAGATGTAAGCAGAATATTTTAAAAATATCTAAAAGGAGTGTCTATATGACAAAGAAAGTCGGAAAAAAGAAAAAGGTAATTATAACATTAACAGCGACGCTGGTGGCGTTGTCCGCGTTGTTTGCCGTGCTGTACCATAACTACACCAAGGAGATATGCGTCATGGAATTGGTGGATCACATGGGGCAGAGGGAAGGTGTCAGTATGGATAATATCCTTGTGGAAATGCAGTATTCGATCATCACGGAAGGAGAGTATAGATATAATTATCTCTATATTTTTGAAAACGGGGATGTCTATTCGGGTTATTGTATCAATTACCATTATGTGAATGATTATTATAATCAAGAACAAAGGGAGAGGAGTGGGTATTACGCCAACATGGATGACAGGTACTGGGATTATCTATATGAACAGTGCTATTGGGGAAGGCTGTCGCTCCGTGACCTGGACGGCATCATCAATGAACTTGCCCAAGTGGATGACTTTGCCAGTTATTACCGTGAGGAGGATGATATGCCAAAACCCCAGTCGGGAACACAGGGAGAACCGATATATGATCAGGAAAATAGTGATATTTATAGAGGACATTGGTACAATGCTAGGATGGAATGGAATGGAACAGAAGATTTGAGGTGGATCAGTAGAGGGACTGTTGAAGAGATGGTTATGTATCGTTACAATGAACATGCCCACAATGCAATAGATATCATAAAATCCACATGGGCATATGAACAGTGGACGAACCAGCTCTTCGGGGAAGGCTGGGAGGAACGGATCGACTTAAAGGATGAGATGGAAGTGATGGAGAGGAAAAGAAGCGCCATTCAGCAGTTGGAACTGTATTGGAAGTTCGTTTGGGACAGCATTTTATCATTGTTTTCTTAAAGAATTATACGGTAAAGGTCACGTTGCCTGATGCAGAACCGCAATATTACCATATCATCATATCAGATAAATATGACTTTATTTTCTACCGTTTTGAGATGTAAGCAGAATATTAAAAATATCTAAAAGGAGTATCTGTATGACAAAAAAATATGGAAAAAAGAAAAGGGTTATTATAACATCAGCAGCTGCACTGCTGGCGTTGTCCGTGTTGTTTGCCGTGCTGTACCATAACTACACCAAGGAGATATGCGTCATGGAAGTGGTGGATCACATGGGGCAGAGGGAAGGTGTCAGTATGGATAATATCCTTGTGGAGATAAGATACTCGATTATCACGGAAGGGGAGCGCAGATATAATCATCTCTATATTTTTGAAAACGGGAATGTCTATTCGGGATATTATATAGACTACTCTTATGTGAATGATCATTATAATCAAGAACAAAGGGAGAGGAGTGGGTATTACGCCAACATGGACGACAGATACTGGGATTATCTATATGAACAGTGTTATTGGGGAAGGCTGTCGTCCCGTGATCTGGGTGGCATCATCAATGAACTTGCCCAAGTGGATGATTTTGACTGTTATAACCGTAAGGAGGATGATATGTCGGTACCTGACTCGGGAACACAGGGAGAGCCGATATACGATCAGGAAAATAGTGATATTTATAGAAGTCATGGGTACAGAGGCAGGATGGAAAGGAATGGAACAGAAGATTTGGTGTGGATCAGCAGAGGGACTGTTGAAGAGATGGTTATGTATCGTTACAATGAACATGCCCACAATGCCATAGATATCGTAAAATCCACATGGGCATACGAACAGTGGACGAACCAAATCTTTGGGGAAGGCTGGGAGGAACGGATCGATCTGAAGGATGAGATGGAAGTGATGGAGAGGAAAAGAAGCGCCATTCAGCAGCTGGAACTGTATTGGAAGTTCGTTTGGGACAGCATTTTATCATTGTTTTCGTAAAGAGTTATACGGTTGAGGTTACACTGCCATATGCAGAGCCAAAATATTACCATATCATTATATCAGATAAGTATGATTTTATCTTTTACCATTTTGAGATGTAAGCAGAATATTTAAAAATCTAAATACGGAGTGTCTGTATGACAAAAAAAGCCGGAAAAAAGAAAAGGGTTATTATAACGTTAACAGCGGCGCTGGTGGCGCTGTCTGTGTTGTCTGCCGTGCTGTACCATAACTACACCGAGGAGATATGCGTCATGGAAGTAGTGGATCATATGGGGCAGCGGGAAGGCGTCAGCATGGATGATATCCTTGTGGAAATAGGATATTCGATCATAAAGAATGGAGAAGAGATAGAAAATTATTTATATATTTTTGAAAACGGGGATGTCTATTCGGGATACTGTATCAACTACTATTATATGTATCATTCTTATAATCAAGAACTAGCGGAGAGGGATGAGTATTACTATTATATGGACGACAGATACTGGGATTATCTATATGGACAGTACTATTGGGGAAGGCTGTCGTCCCGTGATCTGGACAGTATTATTAAGGAACTTGCCCAAGTGGATGACTTTGATTGTTATCACCGTGTGATGGAGACCGTCGGTGACTTTGGTTTTGGAGGCTCTGAGGAATATGGCGATTTTATGTATGACACCCAATTAGGAACACAGGGGGAACAGATATATGATCAAGAAAATAGTGATATATATAGAGGTCATTGGTACTATGCCAGGTTGGAATGGAACGGAACAGAAGGTCTGTGGCGGATCAGTAGAGGGACTGTTGAAGAGATGGTTATGTATCGTTACAATGAACATGCCCACAATGCCATTGATATCGTAAAATCCACATGGGCATACGGACAGTGGACGAACCAGATCTTCGGGGAAGGCTGGGAAGAACGGATCGACTTAAAGGATGAGATGGAAGTGATGGAGAGGAAAAGAAGCGCCATTCAGCAGTTGGCACTGTATTGGAAGTTCGTTTGGGACAGCATTTTATCATTGTTTTCGTAAAGAGTTATACGGTTGAGGTTACACTGCCCGATGCAGAGCCGAAATATTACCATATCATCATATCAGATAAGTATGATTTTATTTTCTATCGTTTTGAGATGTAAGCAGAATATTTAAAAAATCTAAATATGGAGTGTCTGTATGATAGAAAAGGGTTATTATAATATTGGTTGCGGTGCTGGTGGCACTTTCGGTATTGTGATATCTTTTATGATTCACGCAGTTTATAATTTATGTACTGAATAAAAAAGAAGTAAAAGTAAAAATCCATTGCGCAAGTCTCAACAAATTGTATATTAAATACAAACATGTCCGCTCAATGCAACAATCTACCAGGTTTTTTAAAGAGATAGAGTTATATTCCAGTAAATAGAGTCACTTGCATAAGCGCCGCTGGAACCAGACCTTGTGAAAATATTATAATTAATTAGGAATTAATTTATGGTATAATGTAACAAGTGTAATCAAGGAAGTAACAGCAGAACTGCTGCAAGGAGAATAGTGTGAAAAATAAATTTTTCACACGCAAATTTGTGCCTATGGCCCAAATTTGCAGGTTACGGAAAGGCATGGTTATTAGTATGAAAGAACAGGAAAAATATACGGCGGGACAGTTGATCAAAAAGTTTCTGCCTTATTATAAGAAATATCGGTGGATTGTAGCGTTGGATCTGTGTTGTGCCGGACTGACTACGATCTGTGAACTTGTATTGCCATTGATCATACGCTATATCACTGACATGGGCATGAATGACTTACAGTCTTTGACCGTGGAGTTGGTTCTACAATTGGGGATGATTTATCTGATCCTGCGGGTGATCGATCTGCTGGCTAATTTTTATATGGCGAATACGGGGCATGTGATGGGTACCCGTATTGAAACCGATATGCGTAGAGATGCTTATGAGCATCTGCAGAAGTTGTCTAATACCTATTACAGCAATACAAAAGTGGGACAGATCATGGGCAGGATCACCAATGATCTGTTTGATGTGACGGAATTTTCCCACCATTGCCCGGAGGAATTTTTTATTGCGGGAATTAAGGCGGTCGCCGCGTTTATCATACTAGGAAATATTAATCTTCGTTTGACGTTGATTATTTTCCTGATTGTGCCGGTCATGGCTGTTGTCTGTACGATCATCAATCTGCGTCTGCGGAACGCATTTCGGGAGCAGAGAGTCCAGATCGGAGAGTTGAACGCAAGAATTGAGGACAGCCTGCTTGGACAGAAGGTGGTCAAGGCGTTTACCAATGAGGAAAAAGAAATGGAAAAATTTGAAAAGGATAATCTTCAGTTTTTCCGCATCAAAAAGAAAACTTATTGGTATATGGCATTTTTTCAGACAACAACAAGGGCGTTTGACGGACTGATGTATCTGGTAGTACTGGTGGCGGGAGGACTGTTCCTGATTTATGGACAGATCAAACCGGCCGATCTGGTGGCATATGTGATGTATGTGACAACGTTGATTGCAACGATACGGCGTATCATAGAATTTGCGGAACAGTTTCAGCGTGGTATGACCGGTATTGAGCGATTTGTTGAGATCATGGATTCTGATATTGAGATCTTTGACGAACCGGATGCGGTGGAATGCGTTGCTCCGAAAGGGGAGATCAAATTCAGGGATGTCAGCTTTGAATATCCTGATGATCACAATGTGGTATTCCGTAATTTAAACCTGTTCATTCATGCCGGGGAGAAAATAGCGATTGTCGGACCTTCCGGCGGCGGGAAAACCACGCTTTGTAATCTGATTCCGAGGTTTTATGATATTGACAGTGGTGAGATCTTTTTGGATGGAGAAAATATCAGGCATTATACGCTGAAAAGCCTTCGGAAAAATATTGGTATGGTGCAGCAGGACGTATATCTGTTTTCGGGAACCGTATATGAAAATATTGCCTACGGACGGGAGGATGCCGGGAGAGAAGAAGTCATGGAAGCAGCGAAACGCGCCGGCGCGCATGAATTTATCATGGCGCTGAAGGACGGTTATGATACCTATGTTGGAGAGCGTGGCGTGAAGCTGTCAGGAGGACAGAAGCAGCGGATCAGCATTGCCAGAGTATTTCTGAAAAATCCGCCGATATTGATTTTGGATGAGGCTACTTCCGCACTTGACAATGAAAGCGAATTTCAGGTGGCAAGATCATTGGCAGAACTATCCAAAGGAAGGACGACGGTGACTATCGCCCATCGACTGTCCAGTATCCGCAATTCAGACAGGATACTGGTGCTGACGGAGGAAGGGATCGCAGAAGAGGGCAATCATGAAACACTGTTGGCGAAACAGGGGATCTATTATCATTTTTATCAGACAGCTAATGAGCTGAAGTAATTGCCATATAACATTTATAAAAAGGACGGGAGAGGAGGTGCAGGAAGCATGACGGAGCAGGAAATAGCGGAACTTCGGGAGTTAAGAAATAGAGATCAGATCTTGAAAGATAAGATACATATGGTGGAAACGGAGATCATGGATGTGGATATACGGATGAATTATTTAAAACGTACCAGGCACGGAAAAGGCTTGGGATTGTTCATCGCGCTGATCTGTTTTGGACTTTCTGCCGCCGGTTTGATTTCCTATTTATTTTTATATGTGGATTCTTCCGGAAAAAATATGAATGGGTATGCGGAAACCATTGTTTTTTCCGTGACTGCTACGATGATACCGTTTTTGTTGATATTTGTATTGATCTTTGCTTTGATTACTATGATACTGGCGCTTTTTCTAATTATGGATCTGTTTCCCAGCGAGGGCGCATACCGTTCGGCAGTCAGATGGCACAGGGTTAATATTCCGCATGAGAAAAAGATATGTATACGGCGGCGGGAAGAACTGGAGAAATCTTTAGGAGAGCTAAAGCGTGAGAGATACGATTTAAAAGACCGGTTAGAGGAACTGAAGGAAATGGAACGGAAAATGTTATGGGAATAAAATAGCACTGCCGGAAAAATAATGATTAAAAAGGAAATTTTAGGGGGCAGATGCCGGATAGACGGCGTCCGCCCTTATATATTATCCGATTTTATTATATTAATATATTTAAATATTTTAATATTTTAACTGCACATTTGACGATGCGGGGACGTTATACATTACGAGAGGAGGTTTCGTTATGGCGGGAGATTTGGACGATATTTACAATAAGATATACCGATACTGTTTTTATAAAGTCAGAAATTCCGCCATTGCCGAAGATATCACGCAGGAAGCTTTTCTCAAATATTTTGCGCAAAATAAGATATTAAAGCATGGGGAAGATATGGCATATTTATACACCATTGCCAAACACCTCTGTATCGATTTTTTTCGGAAAAGGCGTGACGACGCTTTGACCGGGGATTATCCTCAGGAGGATTTCTGCGATAACAGCGACACAAAAATAGCCGTCCGGAACGCTCTGGAACGACTTGCAGAGCAGCATAAGGAAATACTTCTTTTGCGTTATCTCAGCGGTCTGTCAGCAAATGAAACGGCAGAAATCATGGAAATATCAAGATTTAAAGTATACCGTCTTGAGAAAACCGCACTTGCGGAGATGAAAAAATATCTGAAAGGGGCAGTGTGATATGAAACGTAACATAAAAAAAGAAATCAGGACAGCGTTTGAGCCCCCTGAACCAAAGGGTAAAGCGGATTTTCTTGCGGCAATGTCTTATCCCAAATTGACATATTCCGAATTTTTATTTTCGCAGATCGGCTATATACGAAAACGTGTGTGGTTTGTTTCGGCAGCAGTTGTATTTGCGGCAGTCAGAATCGTATATGCCATTCCGGAGGAAGCGAAGTTTCTCGTATGGTTGATTGCTGCGTTTGTTCCATTTCTGGCGATGCTGACAACTGTGGAAATATCAAGATCAAAAATATACGGTATGTCGGAAATAGAAGCAGGATGCAGGTTTTCTCTGCCGCAGGTCACAGGGGCGAGGATGATCATTTTGGGGATCTGTAATTTTGCAGTCATTATAACCGTTTCGATACTGTTGGGAAATCATGTTCCCTTTGGCGTTGCAAGATCGGCTTTGTATATTTTTACGCCATATATTGTTGCGAGTGGGATTTCTTTTATGATCTTCAGTAAAGTCAAGGGACAGGAAGCGGCTTATCTGAGCGCAGCTGCAGCTTTGGTGGTCAGTTTTGCGGGCATCATGGTATCCAGCAGAGGTATTTATGAAAAGCCGCTGGCAAATCTTTATATCATTGCAGTCTGTCTTGGCGGGACGCTGATGGCAGTTGCGCAGACAAAAAAATTATTGTTTGGAAAGGATAGTTATTTATGGAATTAAGGATTGATCGTGTGACAAAAAAATATGATAAAAAGATAGCCTGCGACAGGATCTCCCTGACGTTGGAAAAGGGCGTTTACGGACTTCTTGGCGCCAATGGCGCGGGAAAAACGACGCTTATGCGGATGATATGCGGGATTTTAGATCCTTCTTCAGGAAGCCTTTCCTGTGATGGAATAGACGTTTCACAGGAAGAATATCGCGAACTTCTAGGTTATCTGCCGCAGGATTTCGGATATTATCCGGAATTTACGGCACAGGATTTTATGATGTATATCGCCGCATTAAAGGGCATACCCAAAAGCAAGGCAAAGGTAAAAACGGCAGAACTTTTGGAAATGGTATCGCTGAAAAACGAAGCGAAAAAGAAAATAAAGACCTTTTCAGGCGGAATGAAACAGCGTCTGGGAATTGCACAGGCATTGTTAAATGATCCGAAAATACTGGTGCTGGATGAGCCTACCGCGGGACTTGATCCCAAGGAGAGGATAAAATTCCGCAATATTATCTCCCGAATGGGAGCGGACAGGATCATACTTTTATCTACACATATCGTTTCTGATATTGAACATATTGCCAATACAATACTTATTATGAAAGACGGACAGATGATCCATGAAGGTTCTCTGGAAGATATTATTGCGGTGATACGGGACAAGGTCTGGGAGTGCAGCGTCTCTTGTGCTGAGGCAGATGAGTATGGTGAAAAATACCCCATAATTAACACAAGAAATGAAGGAGATATGGTTTTTCTACGGCTGGTAAGCGATGAAAAGCCGTGTGAAGACGCTAATAATGTGGAGGCAACTCTAGAGGATCTTTATCTGTATTATTTTAGCGGAGAAGAAACATGAGAATTAACAGATTACAGAAAGGTATGGTTTTTGATATGAAATTATTTTTTCAGCTTACAGGTTATGAATTAAAAAAGATCTTATGCAGAAAACGCAGTGTTATCACGCTTCTGGTTGTTATCCTTTTGGGGATCTTTAGCGTTTTTGGGACCATTGTGGGAAACTATTACTATATGGATGAAAACGGTGAGGAAATAGCTATTTCTCGTTATGAAGAAGCAATGATTGACCGCAGGAACGGCGAGGCTCTTTCGGGACGCGTGGTCGATGCAGACCTTATTATGGAGGCTGTGGATGCATACAGGCAGGTGCCGTTAGACAAAATCTATTATGATATTACTCTGGAATATCAAAGTTCGGCGAGAAAATATAGTGATATATGTGAGATCGTCTGCCGGACAATGGATTTGGGTATAGACGAATTTCAACAGCTTACCCGTGAACAGGCTGAGCAGTTTGATCAAATACGAAGAGAAAATAAAGAGTATATAATTGAAAATTTGGATATCAATATGAGTGAAAATATGAAGGAATACTGGCGTGAGTGCATAGAAAAATCCCCGGAGACGCTGACTTATGAGTATAGCGGCGGATATTATCGGTATGTTGTCATTATGTATACGACTGCATTTCTGTCTGCGGCAGCGGTTGCAATCATGATATCCGGGATTTTTTCTGAGGAGTATGTGAGCGGTGCAGATAATCTGATCCTGTCGTCAAAGCATGGCAAAGGACTTGTGATCGGTGCAAAGCTGCTTGCAGCGTTTGGAATTGCTGAAGCCCTGATCATTTTCCTTATGGTAGTCAGTTATATCGAAGTAATGGCTGTCTGGGGCACAAGCGGAGCGGACGCTGCCCTCACATTACTAGGGAATATATTTGAGTATCCTATTACCATAGGGCAGAGTGCACTGTTCTACTCTATTTGTACGCTTGGGAGTATACTGTTATTTACTGCGCTTACAACATTTTTTTCATCGGCGTTTAAAACTCCGTTCAATACGATTGTGGTAATGGCGATTATTTTGATTGCACCTATGTTTATAGTCATACCGGACAGCGCGCCTCTCTGGGTGTTCCAGCTGGAACAACTGATGCCCACGAATATGATGGCGTTCTGGGGAGCAATGAGTGATCTTCAGTATGAAATATTTGGCGTTGTAATTCCGCCTTATGTTTTTCTTCCTGTATTTGCTATCATTGCTTCCTGCGTCTGTGTCTGTCTGTCGTACCGGATCTTTAAACGTCATCAGGTAGTGTAAAAGGGAACGCTAAAGCGTTCCCTTTAATTTTAAAAATTTTAATCCGTTTCTTATTAGATAGATCTTTTATTAGATTGCTTCATGGAATGTACGGGAGATAACATCTGCCTGCTGTTCCGGTGTTAACTTAATGAAGTTAACAGCGTATCCGGATACACGGATTGTCAGCTGAGGATAATTCTCAGGATGCTTCTGAGCATCTAAAAGAGTATCTCTATTTAATACGTTAACATTCAAATGATGACCGCCCTTTGTAGCGTATCCATCTAATAATGATACCAGGTTGTTTACCTGTGTTGCACTTGCTTCTGCCATGATAATAATCCTCCTTATATAAATTATTGATAATCATCTAATCCTTGGTGAAGTGTGGGAACACTGCATGCCAGTGGTGTCCTGGAACAGTCAGTGCAGCCCATAGTCTGAACATCTTTTTTAGCGTCTGCATTCTCGTCAACATCTACATTCACATGACCGACACCTTTAGAAAAACCATTGTCTAACTGTGCAACCATATCCTGTATCAGTTCTTCTTCGCTTTTTGTTGTGCCCATACTCAGAACCTCACTTTTTCGTTTTATATAGATACTGTTTTATTTCTTGCTCAGGTCGATATCGATATCACCTGCAAATACCTGATCTTCCTTACCAAGAGCGCCCGGAATGATAGAGAAGGTATTGGAGATACCATCCTGTGCATCCTTAAACGGAAGCTTGGATACAGAAGCCAGAGAAGCTACCGCACCATGAGTGTCACGACCGTGCATCGGGTTAGCACCCGGAGCAAACGGCTGTCCCTTCTTACGTCCATCAGGTGTGTTACCTGTTGCCTTACCGTATGTTACGTTAGAAGTAATGGTAAGGATGGAAGTTGTAGGAATACCGTTTCTGTAGGTATGATGTCTTCTGATCGCTGTCATGAACTTGTGAACGATGTCCTGTGCAATCAAGTCAACGCGGTCATCATCATTACCATATTTCGGGAACTCACCGGTGGTCTCGAAGTCAACGATGACACCGTCCTCGTCTCTGATCGGTTTAACAGTTGCATACTTAATTGCAGATAAGGAGTCAGCTACGATGGAAAGTCCTGCAACACCTGTTGCGAAGTAACGCTTAACATCTCTGTCATGAAGCGCCATCTCAGCTCTCTCATAGCAGTATTTATCATGCATATAGTGGATGATATTTAAGGTGTTAACATATACGTCTGCCTGCCACTCCATCATATCCATGAATTTTGCATATACATCATCATAATCAAGTACGTCACCGCTTACAGGACGATATTTAGGACCAACCTGTTTCTTGGTAACTTCGTCAACACCGCCGTTCAATGCGTACAGCAGACATTTAGCCAGGTTAGCACGAGCGCCGAAGAACTGCATTTCCTTACCAACAACCATGGAAGATACGCAGCATGCAATTGCATAATCGTCGCCGTGGGTTACTCTCATCAGATCATCGTTCTCATACTGGATGGAAGAAGTCTTGATGGACATCTTAGCACAGAACTCTTTCCAAGGCTGAGGAAGTCTGGTTGACCAGAGAACTGTTAAGTTAGGCTCAGGTGAAGCGCCTAAGTTATTCAATGTGTTCAGGTAACGGAAGGAAGTCTTTGTTACAAGAGAACGTCCGTCAACGCCTACACCGCCAAGGGATTCTGTAACCCATACAGGATCGCCTGCAAAAATCTGATTGTATTCCGGTGTACGTGCAAATTTGATCAGACGAAGCTTCATGATAAAGTGGTCAACAAACTCCTGAATCTCTTCCTCTGTAAACGTACCATTCTTAAGATCTCTCTCAGCGTAGCAGTCGATAAAGGTAGAAGTACGTCCAAGGGACATAGCAGCACCGTTCTGCTCTTTAACGGAAGAAAGGTATCCGAAATATGTTGCCTGAATAGCTTCCTGTACGTTAGAAGCAGGTTTGGAAATATCGCATCCATAAGAAGCAGCCATTTCCTTCATCATCTTTAATGCTACCATCTGCTCGGAAAGTTCTTCACGAAGACGGATCACGTCGTCAGTCATCACACGTCCTGTGGAATCTTTCTGTGCCTGTTTGTCTTCGATCAGGTAATCAATACCATACAGAGCAACTCGTCTGTAGTCACCGATGATACGGCCACGGCCATATGCATCAGGAAGACCTGTAATGATATGGGAGGAACGGCATGCTCTCATTTCTGCATTGTATGCGTCAAAACATCCTGCATTGTGTGTTTTTCTGTGTGTGGAGAAGAACTCGCTGATCTCAGGATCTACAGTATAACCATTATCTGCGCAAGCTTTTTCTGCCATTCTGATACCGCCGTAAGGCTGTAAAGAACGCTTAAACGGCTTGTCTGTCTGGAAACCTACGATCTTTTCCTTGCTCTTATCAAGATATCCAGGAGCATGGGATGTGATAGTGGAGACTACCTTGGTATCCATATCCAATACGCCGCCTGCCTCGCGCTCCTGCTTTGCAAGATCCATAACCTGTGCCCATAAGTCTTTTGTTGCCTGTGTGGGTCCGCTTAAGAAGGAATCGTCTCCATCGTACGGAGTGTAGTTTTTCTGGATGAAGTCACGTACATTGACTTCTGTCTGCCATTTTCCGGCTGTAAAGCCTTCCCATTCTGGTTTCATTTCTGTGCTCATTAAAATGCCTCCTATTTATATATTTTTTACCCGATCCGTTCGGGTTTAACGGTTTTTCCACCGTTGATTGCTATGGTATAATTATAGCTAGAAATCGGGTGGATAGTCAATAATCCCTTTGCATTTTTTTGTATACAATTTGTTAATTTTTTGCGAACAACTAAAAAAATAGTGTGTTGGAAATTTATGGCACAAGATATGGTGGCAGCATGATGAAAGACCGTCAGATAAATCAAAAATAATCATACTTCTTCCGCTTTGTGATCAGGAAGAAAAGAGAGAGAAAAAATGCAAAAATTTCCGCTGTTACCTCAGCCCACCAGATACCGTCCAATTGAAAGAGCAGAGGAAGAAACCAAACGGCAGAAAGTTTGAAAATAAAAGTTCTTAAAAAGGAAATCGCTGCCGAGACACCGCCATTGTTCAGAGCAGTAAAAAAAGAGGACGCAAATATATTAAATCCAACAATAAAAAAGGAAAGAGATGAGATGCGCAGCGCATGTATGGTCATTGTAAGAAGGTTTGCATCATAGCCAACAAATATAAGAGAAAGCGGTCTTGCAAGCAGTTCTGCAATCAGAAGCATTCCGAAACCAGTGGTGCCCATTAAAAGGATACTTTTACGCAGCAGGTTTTTCAGCTCCGGATGATTGCCCGCGCCATAGTGGTAGCCGATGATCGGTGCGCTTCCGATAGAATAGCCGATAAAGATCGCTACATAAAAAAACTGGATATACATCAGCACGCCGTAAGAGGCAACGCCGTCTTGACCGGCGTATTTCAGGAGCTGAAAGTTATAAAGCATTCCTATGATAGAGGCAGTCACGTTGGATACCATTTCAGAAGAGCCGTTGGCACAGGCTTTCAGGATGGGAGTAATTTCCGGCTTTGTTCTTTTTAGGGATAGCAGACTGTCGTTTGGACGCAGGAAGTAAATCAGTGGGAGGATGCCGCCAACGCACTGGCTGAGTCCCGTGGCAATCGCCGCGCCTGCGACTCCCCAATTTAAGAAAGCAACGAACAGGGCGTCTAAAAGCATATTTGTAATACCTGCCGCAACGGTGGCAGCAAGTCCGAGATTCGGTTTTCCTGCCGTGATCAGAAAACTTTGGAAAGCATTCTGCAGCATAAAGGAAGTACAGAATACCATAGTGATGCTGCCGTAAATGACACAGTCCGGAAGAATGAGTTCATCAGCGCCCAAAAAGACCGCTACCGGAGAAATTACAATAACGCCAATCAAAGAAATAAGGATTCCGACCACTACGGTAGTCTGGATGATCATGGCAAAGTAACGGTTTGCTTTTTCCGGCTGCTGCTCACCCAATGTTTTTGCTACTAAAGCGCTACCGCCGGTTCCAAGCATAAAGCCGACACCGCCAAAGATCATGATAAACGGCATGATCAGGTTGATTGCCGTAAAGGCATGCTTGCCCACACAATTAGAGACAAATAAACCATCTACAACGCCATAGATGGAAGTAAATACCATCATGATAATAGACGGAAATACAAATCTTAAAAGCTTTTTATATGTGAAATGATCGGATAGGCTGATACTGATCACGCGCTTTCTTGGAAGCAATTATATTCCCTCCTGGTGTCGTAAATTCAAGAAAATTTTTTAACAAAATGTAAATGGTACAGTACGCTAGTATAATGGAGTTCCAAAACATTGTCAATAAGTCCGGTTGCCTGTTTTTTAAGATGGTGTTATAATATTCTCTAAAGAATAAAATAGTAGTCCTCGGAAAAGATATGTAATGTAATCAGAGGAATGAAGGAGGTTTGATTTATGGCAGCAATTACGAAAGACACTACGATCGGTCAGGCATTGATGGAGAATCCGGATATTGCACCTGTTCTTTTGGAGGCAGGGATGCATTGCCTCGGATGTCCTTCCGCACAGGGCGAGACATTGGAAGAGGCAGCAATGGTGCATGGATTTGATGTAAATGATCTTCTTGCTAAAATTAATGCCTAAAAGAATCAAGTAAGTTGAAAAGAAAGCAGTAAGAGTTTATGAGAGAAAGGCTGATGCGTTGCATTGGTCTTTTATTGCAAAAAGGGGGTGGCGGATATGTTAAAGGATTGGGAGAAGCCGGAAAGACCGTCAGATGAGGAGATTGAAGAACGCCTTTCCAAAGCAAGGGAAGCATTGGCTACAAAGCAGACTGCCATGAAAGAGCAGAAACTTCCGGTGCTGGTCGTGCTGGATGGATGGGGTACAGCAGGCAAGGGAAGCGTGCTTGGCAGGATCATCCGTAATATTGATCCAAGATTTTTTCAGGTAGAGACAATGGACCGTAAGACAGAAGATGAGAAAAGGAAACCGTTTTTATATCGGTACTTTATTCGGATTCCGGAGGCGGGAAAATATAAATTTCTTGATGGAAGCTGGATGGATGAAGCGGTTGGAGATTATATTCACGGAAGGCTTAAAAGATCGGAATATAAAAAATATGTGGAGAGTATTTGTCGTTTTGAACGCCAGCTTACGGATCAGGGATATCTTGTGTTGAAGTTTTTCTTCCATATAGGAAGAAAGGAACAGAAAAAAAGAATAGAAGGATTGTTGGCAGATAAAAATACAGGATGGCGCGTCAGCGGAGATGATCTTTGGCAGAATAAAAATTATGCAAAATATAAAGAAGTTTATGATCAATATATGACGGCAACGAATCTGCCCGCCGCGCCATGGCATCTGGTGGATGCGAAGCATAAGAAGTGGGCAGAGCTGCAGGTTTTGGAAATTTTGATAGAAGGAATCGATCATGCATTGGCAGTGAGATCAGGGGGCAATGCAGACAATGCGCATACGTCGTCAGATATGGAAGCAGATGTAATGGCTGATATGAAATTTGCGAAAATAATGCCGATCCCAAAGCTGTCTGAGATTCCGTTGGATAAAGCATTATCCGAGGAGGAATACCATAAAGAGCTGGATGAATGCCAGAGTAGATTAAAAGAATTACATAATATATTATATAGAAAGAAGATTCCTGTTATCATCGCATACGAAGGATGGGATGCGGCCGGAAAGGGCGGCAATATCAAACGTATTACAGGTGCGCTCGATCCGAGGGGATTTGAGGTACATCCGATTGCGAGCCCTGAACCGCATGAAAAAGCAAGACATTATTTGTGGCGTTTTTGGAACAGACTGCCTAGAACGGGGCATATTGCAATCTTTGACAGGACATGGTATGGACGTGTCATGGTAGAGCGGCTTGAAGGATTCTGTAGTGAAAATGATTGGCGATCTGCGTATCGGGAAATTAACGAATTTGAAAAAGAATTGAGTGACTGGGGTGCCATCGTGATCAAGTTTTGGGTACAGATTGATAAGGATGTGCAGCTGCAGAGGTTTACCGATAGACAAAATACACCGGGAAAACAGTGGAAGATCACGGAAGAAGACTGGCGTAATCGGGAGAAGTGGGACCAGTATGAGACGGCAGTTAATGAGATGCTGCAAAAGACCAATACCACGTATGCACCATGGGTGATCCTGGAGTCTAATGATAAAAAGTACGCAAGGATCAAAGCATTAAAAACCGTAATCGAAGCTATCGAAAAAAGGATATAATAGAATTGCCGGAAATGAAAATGAAAAGAAGCTGTGTCATATAAACGCAGCTTCTTTTTGTAATAAATTTTTCTGATTAATTTTATTTTTTGCTTTTTGATGCTGTAGCCTTCTTAGTTGTAGCTGCCTTTTTGGGTGTGGCAGTTTTCTTTGCCGTAGTCTTTTTCGCAGCCGGTTTCGCAGCGGTCTTCTTTTCTGCAGTCTTAGCAGCCGGTTTCGCGGCAGTCTTCTTCTCTGTAGTCTTAGCAGCTGGTTTCGCAGCAGTCTTCTTCTCTGCAGCTTTTACTTCTGCCTTTGCAGTAGTAGTTTTCGCGGCAGTGGACTTTTTCGCAGTAGTTTTTTTAGTAGTAGTTTTCTTCGCAGTAGTTTTTTTCACAGCGGTTTTCTTTGCTGCAGCAGCTTTTGCGGGAATCAGATCTTTTAATTTTAATACGCTTTCAAGATTACCTTCTACAGTGATCTTACCAGCTTCGTAAGCCTTTACAGCATCCAACTTACCATTGAACAGGTCAACGCAATCCTTTCCTGAGACAATAAGCTTAGCATCGTGGTCATAATATTCATAGGGTTCTATTGCAAGCGTACCATCTTGGACTTTTACATAAAATGCGCCTTCACCTTCTCCAACAATGTCAACCTGAATGGCTACCTGATCGGCTTTGCTGACATCCACCTTAGCAAGAGCTTTCTTTGCTGATTTTACAATCTGTTCGTAAGTCATTGGTTTTCTCCCTTTCCCTTCTGGGTTCTGATTTTAAAATTAGTATATAATAATAGGAAAATTCAATCTATTTCTATTTTTAATAATAAATCACACTAAAAAACGCCTGATTGTTGTGCTTTTGTATAAAAAAACATGTAATTTTTTGGAAATTGTTTCTTTAGAGTTGGGAATTGTCTGCAAAAAAAAGACAAAAAATTCTTTCATTATTTAACATTAATATAAATATCAAAACATTCAAACTGTAAGCATTGATTTTAAATAAATATTATCCTAAAATGAATAAAATATCCGTAGATTTCCATTTGTAACTTCTGCCGGATCATAAATTTTTTGATTTTTTTAGAAAGGTAAGGCTTAGTTTTTTGAAAATATTATTGGTAGGAATCAATGCAAAATATATTCATTCCAATCTGGCGGTATATAGCCTTCGCGCGTCTGCCATGGAGCGTTTCAAGGATGAAAAAAACGTTAGAATAGAAATTGTGGAATATACCATCAACCAGACTGTGGAGAAGATCATACAAAGTATATATAAGATGCGGCCGGATATGATAGGTATCTCCTGTTATATTTGGAATGTAATGATGGTGCAAAAGATTGTTGCGGAACTTCATAAGCTGCTTTGTCATGTTCCGATCTGGTTAGGCGGACCGGAAGTCAGCTTTGATCTGGAATGGCAGATGCAGCGTTTCCCTGCTGCTGCAGGAATTATGTATGGTGAAGGGGAGGGGATATTTCCTAAATTGATTGGGGCATATGCGGAGAGAAAAAACGATATTAAGAATATAAAAGGAATCATATACCGTGATCCGGAGGATAACATGATCACAAATCCGCCTGCGGAAATAATGGATTTGGGTGAATTGCCATTTCCTTATAATAATATAGAGGATTTTCAAAACCGTATTATTTATTATGAAACCTCCAGAGGCTGCCCATATTCCTGTGCATACTGCCTCTCATCCGTGGAAAAGAAACTGCGTTATCGAAGTTTAGATAAAGTATATGCAGAACTGCAGATTTTTCTTGATGCTAAAGTAAAGCAGGTCAAATTTGTGGATCGTACATTTAACTGCAATCATTCTCACGCCATGGCTATTTTGCATTATATCAAAGAGCATGACAATGGTGTGACGAACTTTCATTTTGAAGTGGCGGGGGATCTTTTAACAGAAGAAGAAATAATGTTGATCGGAAGTTTAAGACCGGGACTGATTCAGTTGGAAATCGGTGTGCAGAGCACAAACGAAAAGACATTAAAGGCTATACAGCGGAGAACCGATTTAGAATTGTTGAAAGATAACATCAGAAAACTTTTAAAAAAAGGCAATGTTCATTTGCACCTGGATCTGATTGCGGGACTTCCTTTTGAAAATATGGATTCATTTATCCATTCTTTTAATGAGGTCTATCAGATGGGCGGTCATGAACTGCAGCTGGGATTTTTGAAGCTGTTGCGTGGGACTCCCATGATGCAGATGAAAGAGGAACATGGTATCGTCTGTACGGATTTTCCGCCTTATGAAATGCTTTGTACAAAGGAACTTTCTTATGAAGACGTTCTTCGGTTAAAGGCAGTAGAGGAAATGTTGGAGATCTATCATAACAGCGGACAGTTCCGGCTGACGGAACAGTTTTTATTATCTATGTTTGTATCGCCCTTTGATTTTTATGAAAGATTAGCAAAGTTTTACGAAGAAAATAATTATCCGGTGGTCTGTTCTTCAAGGGAGCGGAGGTATGTGATCCTGTTGGAATTTTTAGCAGAATATTTGAAAACAGTATGTGGCAGTAATTCTTCACAAGAATTTGAATGTAATCATGGCGACATGATAGAAGATAAGGAAGAGAAAAAAGAGAACGGCTATCAGATCCTTGAGACCGTCAGGGAACTTCTGACAGTAGATTATTATCTGCGGGAACGGGCGAAGGCAAGACCGTCGTTTGCCCGGGATGAGAACAAGCAGTATCGGAAGCTGCAGGAGATGAATTTAGAAATTGCTATGGATCATGAAACCGGGCTTCGGGAGTGGTTACGATCAGTCTATCGGCAGTATGCAGAGGAGCAGAGCTGTGATGCAAGACAGCTGGAGGCACAGATGCATCTTGAGATCTTACATCATGCAGCTGTTATACCGAATGTTTCTTTGCCGCAGGTTATTTTGTTTGATTATCGGAACCGTGATCCGGTGACGAAAGAAGCTTCAATGTTTGCGTGGGGAATAAAAGGATGCATATGTCCGAATGGAAGCAATGTGTAAGTAGAAAAAATCATCAGCATATGGTAGAATGGAACTAATTGAAAAAACGTGAGAAGGTATAACTTATGAGAAAAAAGGAAAAAGTACAGGAGATCATCCGTCGTCTGGATGAGGAATATGGGACGGACGGCGTCTGTTATTTAGATCATGAGAATGCGTGGCAGCTGCTGATCGCAACGATTCTCAGCGCACAGTGTACGGATGCCAGAGTGAATATCGTAACAAAGGATCTGTTTGTAAAATATCCCTCTGTAGAAGCGTTTGCAAATGCGGATTTAAAAGAGCTGGAACAGGACATCCACTCAACGGGCTTCTATCATAATAAAGCGAAAAATATCATTACCTGCTGTCAGTGTCTGATGGAGCGCCACGGCGGAGAAGTGCCGAAGGATATCGACGCGTTGACGGCGCTGCCGGGCGTGGGCAGAAAGACCGCCAATGTGATCCGCGGTAATGTATATCACGAGCCGAGCATTGTGGTGGATACCCATGTGAAAAGAATATCTAAGAAGCTGGGTCTGACCAAAGAGGAAGATCCTGTCAAGGTAGAATTTGATTTGATGAAGATACTTCCGAAGGACCACTGGATCCTTTATAATATCCAGATTATCGCTTTGGGGCGGAGTATCTGTAAAGCACCTGTCCCTTCCTGCGAAAATTGCTTTTTAAAGGATATCTGCGATGATTACAATAAAAAGACTAAGGGTAAGAAATAAGGGCGATTTTGGTGCCCTGATAGATATAGAAGGTAAAGAGATTTATTGTGATAACAGAATATATAGCGCTGGATCTGGAGACAACAGGGTTAGATCCAAAGAAAAATAAGATCATAGAAATCGCTGCGGTACATGTGAAAGACGGAGCGGTCATAGAGCGGTATCAGACACTTCTTAATCCTGGCTGGAAGCTGCCGGAGCAGATCACAGAGTTGACTGGCATTACCGAGGAAGAACTTTTGGATGCGCCGGTGATCGGGGAAAAGCTGGGTGAATTTCTGGAATTTATACAGGACCGTGTGATCGTCGGACATAGCGTTATGTTTGACTATTCTTTTTTGAAGCGGGCCGCAGTTAATCAGGGTCTGGCTTTTGAAGCAAAGGCCATCGATACGTTAAAGATTGCAAGAAAATACCTTGCCGATCTGCCCAGCAGAAATCTGCATGAACTCTGTGTTCATTATGGGATAGAACATCATGCGCACCGCGCGCTTGCAGATGCGGAGGCAACCCATGAGTTATTGGTCAGACTGTGGGAGCAGTTTTATCAGGAAGAAACAGCGGATGATTTTTTGCCCTGGGAACTGCATTATCAGGTAAAACGGGAAGGTCCTATCACGAAGCCGCAGAAAGAGCGGTTATTAAGAATGCTGGAACAGCATAAAATTAATCCTGAGTATGATGTAGCGCGGCTGACTAAAAATGAAGCCAGCCGGATCATAGATAAAATAATTTTAAAATATGGAAAATTTTAAACGTAAATAAGGGTTATGCGTCTGTCTTACTCTTGAGATTTCTGACGATAGATGGCGCCAGCAGCGTATCCAATGAGGAAGCGTTGTTAATCAGATTTTCGATCTTCTCAGGATGTCCGTCTGCGATGTAAAGATCCGCCAGAAGCTGATAGGAAGCGCTGACGTCTGTTTTTGTGGAAACGGCATATTCCAGAACTTCCATCGCTTCTTTCGGATGATCATTGTCCGCAAGAGAAGCGGCAAGCTGCTGTAGGGCATGCACCAGCTGCGTATAGTTCTGGTCATATTGTGTAAGGACGGTGATATTGGCAGTGCCATAAGTCAGTTTTAAGTCTGTATTGGTGATGCCGGTCAGATTGACGATTTTCTGACTGCTCAAATGTTTTAGCATATCAAGGGCATCCAGAGCATGTCCGTCCTCTTTGGAAACCGGCATGGAAAGAAAATGTTCCGGAATCGTCAGGTATGCCAGACCGTCTAACGATTTTTTTCTGACAAAATTTGCCTTGCGCTCTTTTTCCCAGAAATTTTCAGCTTGTTGTTTCATCTTTTTGTTTGAGTTATTGATGGAAATGGTTAAAATAATAATAAAGATGACGACGATCGGCAAAATCGGAAGTCTTAAAAAAATTGTAATCAATAAACAAAATGCAATAATGCTTGCAAAAAGGAGAATTTTCATATATAATATCCTTTCAAGATAGAGACTCGGACGGTATCATATTTATTTGAAATATCGCTATTTTAGTCCGTTTCTGGGTGCTAGGGAGGCAGTATCATGTTTAATATGCACAATAACAAAACAAAACGGACGATTTCTACCGTTATTATAGTTCTTCTTATTCTGGCAATGGTGATTCCCAGTATTGCAGCATTTTTGGGATAATTTGGCATTGGAACTATTCCGGAAGAATATCCAGGGAACAGTTTACTGGGATACGCCATATAAAGGTGCTTATATTATACGTGGGTTTATATTGATTTGTAAAGGTTTCTGATTCAAGTTAGAAAGTTTAGTAGAAAAAGGAGAAAGGATTGACATGCAGAAAAGATTTCGTTATTTTATGACGGCACTGTTGACAATACTAACGATAATCCTGGCGGGTGTAGCGCTTGGTGGCAATCTTTCTGTGGAGGCAGGAAGAGGCACGATTTTTACCGGTGTGACGATAGATGGCATTGACCTGTCCGGCATGACAATAGAAGAAGCGGAAGCTGCTGTGGAAGCTTATCTGGAAGAAATGTACGCGACTCCCATTACACTTGTTGCGGCGCAAGGTAATAAGGTTGCCTTACAGATTTCCGATTTTTCTCCGGAATGGACCAATCGGGAAGTGATTAGCGAGATCATCGGTCTGGCAGCAAACGGCAATGTTGTGCAACGCTATATGATGTCAAAGGATATAGAGGTTAATGGAGCAGTATATGCGATTGAACTGGCCTATGACGAGGATAAGATTAGAAGTATTCTGACGGAACAGTGTGCAGTTTATGATATTCCGGTGGAAAATGCGGTATTGACCCGTGAAAATGGCGTGTTTTCCGTAACCGGCGGTACCGTAGGAGAGATGCTTGATATAGAAGCTTCTCTAAACGACATTAAGACCAATCTGTTGACTTATTATAAAGAAGGTATGACAGAAATCTATCTGGTTGTAAATGAGGAACAGCCGCAGGGAACAGAGGAAGAGCTGCTGGCAGTGAAGGATGTGCTGGGCACATATACGACGAATTATAATTCTTCAGGACCCAACCGGAGCGCTAATGTAGCCAATGGCTGCAGGCTGGTGAACGGTACTACTTTATATCCGGGAGAGGAATTCTCCATGTATAATGCTGTAAAACCCTTTAGTACCGATAATGGTTATTATATGGCAGGTTCCTATCTGAATGGTCAGGTGGTTGACAGTCTTGGAGGAGGTATCTGTCAGGTGTCCAGTACCTTATATAATGCAGTTCTATTGGCGGAATTGAATGTGACGGAGCGTCATCCGCATTCCATGATCGTGACTTATGTGCCGCGTTCAGCAGATGCCGCGATTGCAGAATCCTCGGGAAAGGATTTCCGTTTTACCAATAATACGGGTCACCCGATCTATATTGAAGGCTATACGTCAGGGAAAAATATTACGTTTACTATTTACGGCGTAGAGGAGCGCTCTTCCAACAGAACGATAGAGTATGTCAGCGAGACCTTGGAGGAGAACGTACCGACAACGGAAAAGATTATTGCTGACGGAGGTCAGGGTGTTGGATATATTTCGATACAGTCAGCCCATATTGGATATCGTGCAAGATTGTGGAAGGTGGTATATGAAAACGGCGTGGAAGTGAGCCGGGAAGAAGTAAATAACAGTAGTTATTCTATGACACCGCGTACGGCGGTTGTGGGTACCAATACGGATAATCCGGATTTCAGTGCGCGTATTCAGGATGCGATTGCTTCCGGAAGCATAGATAATTGTAAGGCAGTTGCAAATCAGATTCTTGCGGAGATCAATGCTTCCTCTGCTGCGGCAGCTGCAGCGGCAGCTCAAGAGGTGCCTCTTCCGCCAGCGCCCGAGGCTGTTCCGGTACAATAGCAGAATAACGCTGTTAATCATTGCTCGGGAGAGAAGAGACAGAATATGAAGACAGGTAAGTTGCCGGAAAATATATATAAACGCTCTGTTTTAAGGGAGTTAAAATATAAAAGGAAAGAAATAATCAGTGGCGCAGTGATAGGGAACGACTGCGTCATTTTATCGTCCGAAAATGAAGAGATTGCAACTGGCATGATTTACGTGGCGGAGAAGGCCGATAGGATCGGTATGCTTGCTGTTCATAAGGCGGTCAATCAGATCGCCGCTTTGGGCGCTGAGCCTGTGGCGGTGACAGGTATGCTGCTGCTGACAGAAGAAACTTCGGAAGAGACGTTAAAAATGATTGTTCGTCAGATTGAGAAGACTTGCGAGGGCATAGGGATACAGGCTGCGGGAATCAATGTATCGGTAGTTCCCGAGACAGAGAAATCAAAATGGGATCATTTAATGCTGACCATGACGGGCATTGGCAAAATGAAGAAAAGATGTCTTCCGGTAGCGAAACCGGAGCAGGATGTGGTTCTGACCAAATGGGTTGGTCTGGAAGGAACTTACCGGATTGCAAGGGAAAAAGAGGATGAACTGAGAACGCGTTTTTCTGCAGAATACATAGAAGAAGCCAAAGGATTTGACCGGTATTTATCCATCATACCGGAGGCCGCCACCGCCATGAAGTCCAGCGTGGGAGCGATGCATAATGTTTCAGAGGGCGGTATTTTCGGCGCACTTTGGAACATGGCGGAACATTCGGGCGTTGGACTGGAAATAGAATTGAAGAAGATTCCGATCAGGCAGGAAACAGTAGAAATCTGCAATTATTTTGATATCAATCCATATGCACTGCTATCTACGGGCTGCTTATTGATGACAGCAGAGAATGGATATGAACTGGTGGAGAGCTTACATAAGGAAGGCATCAGCGCGGCAGTAATCGGCAGAACCACCGATAGGAACGACCGACTGATCATAAATGAAGAAGAAAAGAGATTTCTAACTCCTGCGCAGCAGGATGAATCTTTTAAGTTGCTGTAAAACACAATATAATTTAGATTTTTGAAAGTTTCGTAATGGATAATAAAAATGAAAAGAGGTAGAAAAATGAGAGAAAAAATATTAAATATCATTGAAAGGAACAGCCGTATCGACGTACATGAGATGGCTGTGAGGTTAGGGACAGAAGAAGCGTTGATCGTAGAAGAAATGCAGAAGATGGAAAATGAGGGCATCATCTGCGGATACCATACGATGATCAATTGGGAAAAGACTTCCGAGGAAAAAGTGACGGCACTGATTGAGGTACGTGTGACACCCCAGAGGGGACAGGGATTTGATAATATTGCAGAGCGAATCTATAAATATCCGGAGGTAAAGTCCGTCTATCTGATCAGCGGCGGCTATGATCTTCTTGTAACGTTAGAAGGCAAAACGTTAAAGGAGGTATCTTCTTTTGTGTCAGATAAACTTTCCACCATGGATACCGTGCTGAGTACGGCGACACATTTTATCTTAAAGAAATATAAGGATCATGGCACGATCATGACGACAAAAAGCGAAGATGAAAGGATGATGATCACACCATGAGAAATCCATTAGCAGAACATGTAGTAGAGATAAAACCTTCCGGTATCCGCAAGTTCTTTGATATTGTCAGTGAGATGAAGGATGCCATCTCTCTGGGCGTTGGGGAGCCGGACTTTGATACGCCCTGGCATATCCGTGACGAGGGTATTTATTCGCTGGAAAAGGGGAGAACATTTTATACTTCCAATTCTGGATTAAAAGAGCTCCGGATGGAGATCTGTAATTATATAAAGCGCAGGATCGGCGTATCTTATCACTTTAATGACGAAGTGATCATAACGGTTGGAGGTTCTGAGGGAATCGATATTGCACTCCGCGCGATGTTAAATCCGGGAGAGGAAGTGTTGATTCCGCAGCCCAGTTATGTATCTTATGAGCCGTGTACGATCCTTGCCGGTGGAAAACCTGTGATTATTAATTTGAAGGCGGAAAATGAATTCCGTTTGACGGCGCAGGAACTTCGAGATGCCATAACAGATAAAACGAAGATCCTGATCCTTCCGTTTCCGAACAATCCTACCGGTGCGATCATGGAGAAAGCAGATCTGGAAGCGATCGCTGAGGTGATACGCGAGAAAGATATCTTTGTCATATCTGACGAGATCTATTCTGAACTTTCTTATAAGGGCGACCATGTTTCGATCGTATCACTGCCGGGGATGCAGGAGAGAACGATCCTGATCAATGGATTCTCAAAGGCGTATGCGATGACCGGATGGCGTCTGGGATATGCTTGTGGACCGAAGGAGATCATTGGGCAGATGACAAAGATCCATCAGTTTGCCATCATGTGCGCCCCTACCACCAGCCAGTATGCGGCAGTGGAAGCGCTTAGGAACGGGGACGATGATGTGGAGATGATGCGGGATGCTTATAATCAGAGAAGGCGCTTTTTGATGAATGCATTTCAGGAGATGGGATTGGAATGCTTTGAACCCTTTGGAGCATTTTATGTATTCCCCTGCATCAAGGAGTTCGGACTGACTTCGGAAGAATTTGCCACAAGATTCTTAAATGAGGAGAAGGTTGCAGTCGTACCAGGTACGGCATTTGGCGATTGCGGGGAAGGTTTCCTGCGTATTTCTTACGCTTACTCCATTGAGAATCTAAAAGTCGCGCTGGAACGGTTGAACAGATTTATCGAGCGTTTAAGGGCGGAGAAAAAATAGATACAAATTAGACAAAGTCCGGGGTATCCACCTCGGACTTTTTACGTTAAAAGAGACTAAAAGTCAGTGTTTTTCAAGATTTCAAGGTTCTTTTTTATTGGTGGCCTTTCCAATGTAGCCTGTGCAGCTCCCCTTCCTTCTGGAAATCAACAAAGTGATTCTGCCGGAGCGCCTCATAAAGCACGATACTGACCGCGTTGGAGAGATTTAGGGAACGTATCTCGCTGAGCATCGGGATACGGATGCAGTTTTCTTCATTTTCCACAAGGATCTCTTCTGGGATACCGGCGCTTTCCTTCCCAAACATAATGAAATCATCCATGCCAAAAGAAACCTCCGCGTAAGTCTTGTGTGCCTTTGTGGTTGCCATATAGATCTTTGCATGGGGATTTTTGGAAAGAAAATCCATATAATCAGAGTAACATTCATAATTCAGATGTTCCCAGTAATCCAGACCGGCGCGTTTCAGTTCTTTTTCTCCGATCTTAAATCCAAGGGGCTCGATCAGATGAAGCTTTGTCCCTGTCGCAACGCAGGTACGACCGATATTCCCTGTATTTGCTGGAATCTCCGGTTCGTGAAGTATGATGTTCATAAATAACCTCCATTTTCCTATTCATTATCTTCGGTATCGAAATCTGCAGAGATCGGCAGCGAAAAGATAAATTCTGTTCCTACGCCTTCCGTGCTGATAACATTGATATTTTCTCCATGGGCGCGGATGATCTCGCGGGTAATGGAAAGTCCCAGACCAGTCCCTTTTTTATCTTTTCCTCGGGAAATATCAGTTTTATAAAAGCGGTCCCAAACAAGGTGGATACTCTCCTTGGGGATACCGATGCCGCTGTCCTTGACGGAAACAAATATTTTATTGTGTTTTTCCGTCGTTTCTATTTTGATGAGTGAATTTCTATGGCTGAATTTGATCGCATTGTCCAGTAGATTGTAGATCACTTGCTGTACTTTGGTCAGATCTGCATAGACAAAGAACTTTTCTCCGGTCAAGGTCAGTTCAATGCCAATATTTTTCTCACGACATCTTCCTTCAAAAGTAGATACGGTCCGCCGGATTATCCCATTGATATCAAAATTTGTCTTTTCTAAGATCATTCCCTGGGTATTTAAATTGTTTAGCGTTAGTAAACTATTGGTCAGCTTGATCAGGCGGTCGGATTCATTGATTACGATATCAATATATTTTGGGTACATTTCCACGGGGATAGTGCCGTCCTGCATAGCTTCCAGATATCCTTTGATAGAGGTTAGGGGAGAACGGAAATCATGGGATACATTGGCTACAATATGTTTCTGGTTATCTTCTCCTCTGGCCAGTTCCGAAGCCATATAGGACAGGGAAGCCGCAAGGTAACCAATTTCGTCTTCGCTTTCCACCTGTATCTCATAGTGGAGGTTGCCGCTTGCATATTGCTCTGTTGCGGTGATGATCTTCCGCAGGGGGATATATACCATCTCTGAGAAAAAGATCAGGATGATCAGGGAAAGAAGCAGGATCACGCCCAGCATCAGATAGTCAATATTTAAAAAGTTGTTGCCTTCATTTTGAATCAAAGACATATTATAATGGAGGATGATATAGCCATGTACCGTATATCCGGTAATGATGGGGACAGATACGGTAAGCTGCTCCTGTTTAAAATAGCCGTAGAAATTGCCGACAGAATAATAAGACCCGGACACAGTAGTCGGATCAAAGCCTTCAATCACAGCCGGGGAATCAATATTGATGGGGGTGGAAGAATCTAAAACAATGGTGCCGGAGGGATTGATGATCCAGATCGTCGTATCGTTCATCTGTGCAAGCAGATCGATCTGTTCTTTTGCCGTGACCAGAGAAGTCTGATTCTGGTAAAGATCGATACCATAATTTTCTGCGATCATCGTTGCAGATTGATAAAGCTCCCCCGCTTTTCGTTTTAAACACTGATCTATCACCATCTCCTGCATAAAAGTGGTAACGACCACAAAGCCGAAAAAGGCAAAGATAAAATATGCAATTATTAATTTAAAATATAAAGTTTTCCGCATAGTAGTAGTCGTGCATTCCTTTGCATCTTTGTTTTATGTCATGGTTTCAAATTTATAACCGATCCCCCAGATCGTCGTGATCTTCCAGGCGTTATGGTCCTTGATTTTTTCCCTTAATCGTTTGATATGTACATCTACCGTACGCGTATCCCCGGCATATTCATATCCCCAGATCTGGTCCAATAGCTGCTCTCTGGTAAATACATGGTTCGGAGAAGCTGCAAGAAAATATAGGAGTTCCAGCTCCTTTGGCGGCATATCGACCTTATGATTCATATAGACTACAGTATAATTCGTCCGGTTAATGGTGAGATCCGGGTACTGTACTTCCTGTGAATCGGAAGAATGCAGTGTGGCAGGTGCTGCAGAGGGTTTATAGCGCCTAAGGACCGCTTTGACTCTGGCAACCAGTTCTTTGGAATCAAAAGGTTTTTCCATATAATCATCCGCTCCCAGTTCCAGTCCGAGAACCTTGTCAAATACCTCCCCTTTGGCAGAAAGCATGATGATGGGGGTGGATGATTTTGCACGGACTTCACGGCAGACCTGATAGCCGTCGATGCCGGGCAGCATCAGATCTAACAGGATGATATTCGGGTCAAAGGAAGCGACGGCAGCAAGTGCGGATTCGCCGTCACCGACGATTTTTGTTTCAAAACATTCTTTCGTCAGGTAAAGGCTGATCAGCTCCGCAATGTTGGCGTCGTCGTCCACAATTAATATTTTTTGTTTTGTACTCACTCGGTTTCCTCCGTTATACTATAATTTCTTAGACACTTGCGAGTGCTCAGAATTCCACGACTGTAACGCCGGCATCTCCCTCGCCCGGCTGTGCGAGATGATACGTTCTGATATAAGAGCAGCCGCTTAGATAGTTATGAATGCCCTTACGCAAAGCTCCGGTACCTTTTCCATGGATGATGCGGATGCTTGGCAGATGACAGAGATAGGCGTCATCAATATGTTTATCAATTCTTGCAACAGCTTCGTCCACAGTCATACCGATGACATTGATCTCCGCCGACATATTGGAGACCTTGGAAATATCTACCCTGCCGCTTCCGGAAGATTGCTTGGAAGAGGAAGTCTGTTTGACTGATTCCTCGGGGTCCGGTTTTAAAAGGTCGGATACATGCACCTTAGAGGTGATGATTCCGCATTGGACGCTTACATATCCCCGGCTATCCGGACGAACAGTAATGGTCCCTGTCAGGTTCATGGATTTTATTTTGACAGGAGTTCCGGGAAGAGCTTCTTTTTCGCTAAGCGGCTGTCCGGAGATTTTTGCCTGTTCTTTCACCGCCAGAGAAGCATCCTTCTCGGCAATCTTTTGACGGACATTCTGGCGTTTTTTCTCCATCGTCTGGATCTTCATCTGACCGCTCTGTTTCTGGAAGGCACGGATCGTTTCGTCTGCAATGTCCTTTGCCTCTTTCAGAATATCCCGGGCTTCCTCCTGGGCTTCCCGTAAGATCCTGTCACGCTGGCCTTCCAGTTTTTCCTGCTTTGCTTCTATCACAGATTTTAGGTTTTCGATCTCTTTTTTATAGGAGATGATTTCTTCCTGTTCCTTTTCGATCCTGATCCGCTGTGCCTCCAAGTCTGAGATCACATTTTCAAAGCTCTCTTCTTCCTTGCTGATATGCTGTTTCGCATCCTCAATGATAAAGTCCGGCAGACCTAATTTTTTGGAAATAGCAAATGCATTGCTCTTGCCTGGAATTCCGATCAACAGCCGATAGGTAGGGCGCAGGGATTCCACATCAAATTCACAGCTGGCATTTTCTACAAAATCTGTGGAAAGCGCATAGATCTTCAGCTCGCTGTAATGTGTCGTTGCCATGGAGCGGATGCCCCTGTCATGCAGATGATTCAGGATAGAGATCGCAAGCGCAGCGCCTTCCGTGGGATCGGTGCCGGCTCCAAGTTCGTCAAAAAGACACAGGCAGGAGTCGTCGGCCCGTTTCAGGATATCAACGATATTTGTCATATGGGAGGAAAAGGTACTGAGACTCTGCTCAATACTCTGTTCATCCCCGATATCTGCATACACTTCCCTAAAGATGGAAAGCATCGATCGGTCCAGCGCCGGGATATGAAGTCCCGACTGACCCATCAGCGTCAAAAGCCCTACCGTCTTTAAAGTGACGGTCTTACCGCCGGTATTGGGTCCGGTGATGATCAAAAGGTCAAAATCCTCTCCGAGGCGCATATCGATCGGAACCGCTTTGGAAGCATCCAGCAGGGGATGTCTTGCCTGACGGAGTTTAATGATACGGTCGTCGTTAAATATGGGACGTGTTGCATTTAATTTCATGGCATAGCCTGCCTTGGCAAAAATAAAATCCAGCATGGTCAGCGTCTTCTGATCTTCGGCGATCTCATCCGCATAACCGGTACACATGCCGCTGAGTGAGGCGAGGATGCGCTCGATTTCTTCCTGCTCTCTGATTTCCAGTTCCCGCAGCTGGTTATTTAGATTTACGACTGCGGCAGGTTCAATAAAAATTGTGGAGCCGGTGGAAGACTGATCATGGATCATGCCGGGCACTTGATTTTTATATTCTGTCTTGACAGGCAGACAGTAACGGTTATTCCGCATTGTCACTACGGCATCCTGCAGATAGGTGCGGTACGTAGAATTCACCATGGAATTTAACTGGGTATGGATCCGTCCGCTGATGACGCCATAAGATTTGCGGATGGAAGAAAGCTCGCTGCTGGCGCTGCTGCTGATCTCATCTTCGGAGATGATGCAGCGGAAAATTTCTTTGGAAAGCGACGGAATTGGATCTAGTCTTAAAAAGTAATCTTCCAGAACGTCGGAGGGTGTGTCATCCCGGTCTTTTGTACCATACTGCCTTATGTTGCCGCTGCATTCCAGAATTCGTGCGATGTCCAGAAGTTCTGCAGCAGATAATATTCTTCCTACTTTCAGATCCTTGATGATTCCACGGATGTCTTTATTGGCGCCAAAAGATAAACGGTCATTTACAAAAAGCCGTTTCAATGCAGCTTCCGTTTCGGACTGCGCATGTTCGATCCATTCCGGATTGGAGGAGGGACGCAGTCTGCTGCACATGTTTTTTGCAGGTTCACTTCCGGCGTATCCCGCAAGTGTGTCAGTAATTTTTTCAAATTCTAGAATACGTAATATTTTTTCATTCATAATGTTATTATAGCATACTGAATTGTTAAAATACATTGAAAAATGTGTCCGTAAAAAATTTAACTTTTTTGAAAATAAAGTAGAATCAAAAATACACTTGTGATAAAATTATAACTAATAATTTTAAGAAAGGAATCCGGAAAGAAATGGATTATCGTGAGGAGATTAAAAATTATATCCGTATAGAGATAGAAGTACTAGAGAAAATGGATGTAGAAGCTATCAATGATACGTTAAATCTTCTGCATGATACGTTACAAAAAGAAGGCAGTATCTATATTTTTGGCAATGGCGGCAGTTCTGCAACGGCATCTCATTTTCAGAATGATTTTAATAAGGGAATCTCCGAGCACATGCTGAAGAAATTCCGTTTCCAGTGCCTGAATGACAATATGGCGACAGTTATGGCTATTGCCAATGATATCAGCTTTGATGAGGTATTCCGCTTTCAGCTTACCGGCAGGTTGAAGCCGGACGATATTGTGATCGCTATTTCGGGAAGCGGTAATTCCAAGAATGTGCTGAATGCAGTAGAATATGCAAGAGAACAGAATTGTAAGGTGATTGGACTGACAGGATTTGACGGGGGAGAGCTGAAGAAACTGTCAGATATCTCCCTGCATGTACCGGTGAATAGTATGCAGATCACAGAGGATCTTCATATGGTGCTGGATCATTTGATGATGTCGGTCTTTTATAAGACATTATGCGGCATACCGCATATGAAATCATGAAATATAAGCGGATAAAAATAGAGATAGTACGGAGGTTACCAAATGAAGTTTGTCCCAACAGAGAAATTAAAACCGGGGATGCGGCTTGCAAGGCCGATCTTTAACAAAAAGGGTGTCATGCTTTATGAACGCGATACCAAGCTGACGTCACAGGGTATCAGCAGCGTCCGTAATTTTGAGCTGATCGGCATCTATGTTTTGGAGCCGGCGGAGCCCCTTCCGCCGATGACAGAGGATGATCGTGAGTTTGAACGTTTTCAGACGATGTCTGTTTTTGTGTTGCAGGAAATCATAGAAAATATTTTAGATGGCGAAGCGCCCCAGAAGCTGAACCAGCTTTCGCAGGAGATCTTAGCGAAGTTTTCCGTAAAGAATGAGAAATTTACCTTTATGCAGAATCTGCGGAGCAGACAGGATATGGTTTACAAACATTCCCTGAATGTGGCAATCTTAGCAGCCGCGATTGCAGGCAAAATGAATATCAGTCTTGCAAGACAGCGGTCTATTGTCATGACGGCGCTTTTGCATGATATTGGGAGACTCAAATTGTCAGATAAGATTGCCCAGAAATCAGTTGCTGATCTGACGGAGGAAGAGCAGGAAACTGTATTTTCCTGTCTGGAAAGCGGCTATTTAATGCTAAAGGACAATGGCAATATCAACCATGAGGTTCTCCGGATTACACAGACATTTATTAAGACCCTGCGGGAGATCAGGACGTTGGAAGCCGGTAAGCTGCTGACGAAGAACAATCTTGAGACAGAGATCTTAAAGGTGGCATATTATTTTGATGAGCTGACTGCGATGAAATATGGGGAAGAACCGCAGTCTGATATTGCTGCTTATCAGTATTTAAAGCATCCTAAGAATCAGATGAATTCACAGGTTGTTAAAGCGCTGGCGCAGGTGATCCACCTAGTACCGCCAGGATGCAGCGTTCAATTTACGAATGGAGAGAAGGGAATTGTTTTGACAGAAAATGATGATGATATCCTTCGGCCGTTTGTGCTTAATTTTAGCAACAATCAGATTTTTAATCTTGCAGATGGAAAAACATATGAACAGTTTCAGATCAAGGATGTGTTAAAAACACTGGATAATCGTTATCTTATGGTAGATGAGTATCAGAAATATCTGGATTCCCTGAAAAGCGGAGAAAGCAAATGAAAAAATATAAGGATATCCAGCCTTTATTTCAGAACAAATATCTTAATTTTTATCACATGGATGCAACGACTGATTCAGGAAAAACGTTTGACTACTATTTTGCGTCCAGAAATCCCAAAGATTGTATTAAGGCAGTGACAGGAAGCACAAAGGCGGAGGGCGTGGTCATCTATCCCATCTGGAAGGAGGAGCCGGACAAGATCGTACTGATTAAGCAGTACCGTTATCCGTTGGGAGATATGATATACGAATTGCCGGCGGGGCTGATTGACAAAGGAGAGGATGCGTCGCAGGCTGCCGTCAGGGAGATGCAGGAGGAGACGGGATTTTCCTTGGAAGTATATAAAGGGGGAGCAGAATATTACCGCCGGCCGTTTTATATGGGAGCAGGATATACGGATGAGGCATGTCAGGTGGTATTTGGTTATGCAAGCGGAGTGTGGGACCGGCAGAAATTAGAGGAGACAGAGTCGATCAGAGTTTTGCTGGCAGATAAACAGGAAGTCAGCCGGATTCTGACGGAAGAAAAAGTTTCTTTGAGAATGGCATATCTGATGATGAACTTTTTGCAGTCGGACCCGGAAAACCCGTTTGCCTTTCTTTCTGTAAAGATGAATCAATAAAGAGTTATGTAGGGTAAAGGTGATAGAGAGGAAAACAGATGATAAAGGAAAGTTTAAATGGAGTCGGTTGGAAGATGAAAGCTGCTTCCGGCAAGATTTATGACGCAGTGATACCGGGATCGGTAATGTCCGTGCTGTTGGATGCTGGCGTGATGGAGGACCCATATTATCGGGAGAATGAAAAGGATACGCTGGCGCTGTTTGAAAAGGATTATGAATTTTTTTGTAATTTTTCCGTCAGTGGCGCTCATATGCAGGAGGATATGATCGAGCTGGTATTTTACGGACTGGATACGCTGGCGGAGATTTATCTGAACGGCAGGCTTCTTGCCTCTACCTCCGATATGCACAGAACTTTTCGTTTTGCCGTAAAAGAGCAGGTCCGTCTGGGAGCCAATGAACTTCGGGTGATATTACATTCACCATTGGCGTATCTTAAGAATTATAAGCCTGAAAAGGGAAAGGAGATTGGTTATACCGCCTGCGGCGCCATCAGGGGCAACCAGTATCTTAGAAAGGCGCATTCCATGTTTGGCTGGGACTGGGGTCCACAGCTTCCTGATGCCGGGATATTCCGAAGTGTAGAGCTGCACAGTTATTCCAAAGCGAGAATTAAAGATATTCGTATTAGTCAGGAGCATAGGCAGGATGGGGTTCTTGTGACGATCGACCCGGTTCTGCAGATGTTTGATAATATTCCTGTGGAGATCGAAGTTCAGATGACCGGACAGAAGCCGGTCACGGTACTGACAAGAATGCCGGAGGGCAACGGCGCGGTCACGTCTTATGGAGAAAATAAGATACAGATTCTGATTGAACAACCGGAACTCTGGTGGCCGAATGGCATCGGTGAGCATCCCTTATATACGATTACCATCCGGATCAAGAAAGCAGATTATCTCTATGATGAGAAAACGATGCGGATTGGTTTGCGTACGCTGACAGTCTCTCAAAAAGAAGACGAATACGGCGAGGAATTTGCTTTTTGCGTCAACGGCATGAAGATCTTTGCCATGGGTGCAGATTATATTCCGGAAGATTGTGTTTACTCAAGGATCACGAAGGAACGCCTTACGATGCTGGTGGACAGCGCGGCGCGTGCAAATTATAACTGCTTAAGAGTATGGGGCGGCGGTTATTATCCTTCTGATGATTTTTATGACCTATGTGATGAGTACGGCATCATCGTCTGGCAGGATCTGATGTATGCCTGTAATGTATATGAACTGACGCCGGAACTGGAGGAGAATATTGTTGCGGAGGTGCGGGATAATGTTGAAAGACTGCGCCATCATGCTTGTCTGGGACTTTGGTGCGGCAACAATGAAATCGAATCCGGCTGGAGCCACTGGTCTGATTTTCAAAAGGAAAAGCCTGCACTGCGTGCGGATTATATCAAGATCTTTGAATATCTTCTGCCTAAAACGGTAAAAGAAGCGGACGGAGTAACATTTTACTGGCCTTCTTCCCCGTCATCGGGCGGCTGTTTTGATGCGCCGGATGATGAAAACCGTGGAGATGCGCATTATTGGGAGGTATGGCACGGACAGAAGCCCTTTGAAGAATACAGGGAGCATTATTTCCGGTTTTTATCAGAATTTGGTTTTCAATCGTTTCCTTCCATGAAGACGATCAGAACTTTCACGGAGCCGGAAGATCACAATATATTCTCCCCGGTTATGGAAAGTCACCAGAAAAATGGCTGGGCAAATGGGAAGATCTTGTATTATCTGTCTGAAAATTTTCTTTACCCAAAGGATTTTGAAAGTTTGCTCTATGTCAGCCAGATATTGCAGGGAATGGCGATCAAGTTTGGGGTGGAGCATTTCAGACGGAACAGGGGAAGATGTATGGGCGCCCTGTACTGGCAGATGAATGATAACTGGCCGGTAGTATCGTGGTCCAGTATTGATTATTTTGGGCGATGGAAGGCGCTACATTATATGGCAAGACGTTTTTATGCACCCATCGCCGGAAGTATCCAGAAGGAGGGCAACAAGCTGACGGCTTATGTAGATAATGGAAGTCTTACGGACGTCAACTGTAAACTGGAGCTGTTGTTGTGGGATATGGATGGGAAGGAACTTTCCCGCCATACGGAAAGTAAACGAAGCTATCATGGAAAAGTTGCCGTATTTGAGACCTGCGATGCTACAAGGATGATAGAAAAGTACGGAGAACGTAATATATATGCGGAAGCGGTATTTATCTATGGGGATGGCGTTATACAGGTTGAGGCGGAGACATTTGCACCTTATAAACACCTTTCGCTGAAGCCTGCACGGATCAGTCGGGAGATTGTAGAAGAAGAGGAGCTGTTTCGGATTATTTTGACGACAGATGCTTTTGCTCCCTTTGTATTTTTGGATTTAAAGGATGCCGATGGTATCTTTAGCGACAATGCATTTCATATGACGCCGGGATTTAATTATGAAGTGGTCCTGGAGAAGAAGGATATTTTTCATGGTGAAATTCCGGATGCATCAGCTTTGGCAAAACAGTTGACGGTTACCTGCCTGCAGGATTCCTATATGAATCTGGAGGAGTCAAAAGCGGTGGTTTCGTTGGCGGAAGAAGCATCTTCGGAAGTTGGGACGGAGCAACTTCCTTTGGCTGAAACATTAACGGAACAGGTGGAAAAACCCACGGAGACAATGCAGACGATAGAACAGCCGGAGATGCCGGTACATACAACGGAAGAATTGACGGGGAAAGATGCGGAACCGGAGCTGATAAAAACAGAGAAATCGGCTGAACCAGTACAGACGGAACCGACAGAGGCAGAGAAATCGGCTGAACCAGTGCAGACGGAACCGACAGAGACAGAGAAATCGGCTGAACCAGTGCAGACGGAACCGACAGAGACAGAGAAATCGGC
>CAMWHY010000013.1 GCA_947174185.1 uncultured Lachnospiraceae bacterium
GGCCCACTCATCGGATATCATCAGGTGTATGGAAAAGGTGCTGATTAAGAATCATGTGGAAATTAAAAAAAATATGATGGTGAAGCGGATCCTGCTGGATGCGTCCGGACGTGCCTGTGGAGTGGAAGCAGACGGTCGTATTTCAGCAGATGCAGTCATTCTCGCGACAGGCGGCGTATCTTATCCGGTGACCGGTTCAGACGGAAATATGCATCATGTATTGGAAAAAATGGGACATCGTGTGATCACTCAAAGACCGGGTCTGGTTCCGCTGGAGGTAGAGGGCGATGTCTGCAAGCGATTACAGGGACTCTCTTTAAAAAATGTCAGCCTTACAGTGGCTTCTGAAGGAAAGATATTTTATGAAGGTTTTGGTGAGATGCTGTTTACTCATTTTGGAATGAGCGGACCATTGGTGTTATCGGCGGCTTCCTATATGAATGCGAAGCATTATGGCAAAAAATGTACGGCAAGGATTGATCTGAAGCCGTCTCTAACGAAAGAGCAGTTGGATAAGCGTCTGCTCAGAGACTTTGAAAAAGCAAAAAACAAGCAGTTCAAAAATGCGTTAGGGGAGCTGCTGCCCTCCAAAATGATACCGCTGATGCCGGAGCTTGCCGGGATTTTGCCGGAGAAGCCAATCAATGAATTGAAACGGGAAGAACGCCAGCGGCTTCTGGAAGTGATAAAAGGGATGGAATTTACCGTTACAGGAACGAGAGGATTTGAAGAAGCGATTATTACCATTGGCGGAATCAATATTAAAGAAGTTGACCCTTCCACGATGGAATCCAAAATCATACCGGGGTTGTATCTTGCCGGAGAGATGTTAGATGTGGATGCGCTGACCGGCGGATATAATCTGCAGATTGCATGGGCAACAGGGTATCTTGCCGGAATGTCGGTATGAAACTCAGGAAATATTTGTATTGCAATATAAAACAGGATGTGGTATCGTTCTTTTTATATGAAGATGAAGATACTGCATCCTTTTTTATTTTTTGGGGGATGATTTAGGAAAATAATTCTAATTTACTAAACAAAATTTAGAAATATTATTAGATAATAATGTGTAGACGATATTTTTATAAATGAATTAAAAGGAGAAGGTAAGCTATGGCTACAGTAATCGCGATCGACGGACCGGCAGGTGCCGGAAAAAGTACCATTGCAAAATTAGTGGCAAAGGAGCTAAATGCAATCTATATCGATACAGGAGCGATGTACCGTGCAATGGCATTGTATCTGTTACGCAGTCATATAGATATAGAAGATGAAAAGGCATTGATGGAATGTGTTGCATCGGCGGATATTTCCATCCGCTTTGTTGATGGGGAGCAGCAGGTGTGGCTGAATGGCGAAAATGTCAATGGTTTGATCCGGACGGAGGAAGTAAGCAGTATGGCATCGGTTTCTTCCGCGAAAGGTGCAGTGCGCGTAAAATTGGTGGAGCTGCAAAGAAAGCTTGCGGAAGATCATGATGTGGTCATGGATGGCAGGGATATCGGCACTCATGTGCTTCCAGGCGCGAAACCGAAGATATTCCTAACCGCTGATTCCAGAGTGCGTGCAAAGAGAAGATATGACGAACTGACTGCCAGAGGAGAGGCATGTGATCTGGATACGATAGAGAAAGATATCATTGAGCGGGATGAACGGGATAAAAATCGTGAGATATCGCCGCTTCGTCAGGCAGAGGACGCGATACTGGTGGATACGTCGGATATGACGATCGAGCAGGTGAAGGAGAAGATCATTTCGCTTATTTAATTAAGGAGGATGGCATGGAAATCATACTTGCCAGAACTGCCGGTTTCTGTTTTGGCGTTAAACGGGCGGTGGATCAGGTCTATGAACAGTTGAAGCAGAATAAACCAATTTATACCTATGGCCCGATCATTCATAATGAAGAAGTTGTCAAAGATCTGGTGGAGAAGGGTGTCCGTATCATAGAAACAGAGGAAGAACTGGCAGCTTTAAGAAACGGCGTGGTGATCATCCGGTCTCATGGCGTACCCGAACGGATCATAACATTGTTAAAGAAAAACGGATTGGAATATATTGATATGACATGCCCTTTTGTTAAGCGCATCCATGAGATTGTCAGCAGGGAGAGTGCGCATAGCCATATTGTAATTATTGGTAATCCGGGACATCCTGAAGTGGAAGGTATCAGAGGGTGGTCAAAAACGCCTGCTGTGGTGATAGCGACGAAGGAAGAGGCCTGTTTGTATGATCCTAAAGAATATCAGTGTAAAAACGATGTGATTTCTGATAAAACCGGGCAATATCAACCCATAGAACAAGGTGAGAAGGATGTTTTTTCCATTTGCGTCGTTGCACAGACGACATTTAACTACAATAAATTTCAAGAACTTATTGAAATATTTATAAAAAAAGGTTATGATATAAATATTATGAATACTATCTGCGACGCCACAAGAAAGCGTCAGGCAGAAGCGAAGGAAATTGCGTCGGATGCCGATATCATGATTGTCGTAGGTGACACACAAAGCTCTAACAGTAAAAAGCTGTATGAGATCTGCAGGCAGGAATGCGCCCGGACATATTTTGTCCAGACCAGCAGAGATTTAGAGTTAAAGGTTGACGATACTGTGCGTAAGATAGGAATTACAGCGGGGGCTTCCACCCCGAATAATATTATAGAGGAGGTTCAAAACTATGTCAGAAGTATCTTTTGAACAAATGCTGGAAGATTCATTTAAAAATATCCATGTTGGTGACGTGGTGGAAGGAACTGTTATTACTGTAACTCCGGATGAAATAGCTGTTAATATCGGATATAAATCAGATGGTATTGTTACAAAGCATGAATACACGAACAATCCCACCGTTGATCTTACAAGCGTAGTGCATCCGGGAGATAAGATCAACGTTAAAGTGATCAAGATGAACGATGGGGATGGTCAGGTCGTATTATCCTATAAGAGATTGATTATGGAAAAGGTAAGCAAGGTGCTGGAGGATGCGTTTAATGAAGGAACTATTCTGAAGGCGACTGTTTCGGAAGCTGTGAAGGGTGGATTGAAGGTCATCGTAGATGATGTGCCTGTGTTTATTCCGGCAAGTCTTGCATCTGATACGTCCGTGAAGGATTTATCTGTGATGGAAGGACAGGAAGTGGAGTTTGTTATTACAGAATTTAATCCTAAAAAGAGAAAGTATATTGGTGACTGCCGCAGGGTATTGAGAGAGCGGAAGGAAGCGATGCGGGCTGAGCTGGTTGCACAGTTCCATGAAGGTGACATTATTGAGGGCGTTGTGCGGAATGTAACTGCCTTTGGAGCATTTGTTGATATTGGTGGATTGGATGGACTGCTTCATATTTCCGAGATGAGCTGGGGACATGTGGACAAACCGTCTAATGTGATGAGTAAGGGTGATACGTTAAAGGTAATCATCAAGGAGATCAAGGGTGATAAGATTGCTCTGAGTGTAAGATTTGATGAGAATAATCCATGGTTAAATGCGGCTGATAAGTATGAAGTCGGTACGGTTGTAACAGGTAAGGTTGCCAGAATGACAGATTTTGGCGCATTTGTACAGTTGGAAGAAGGAATCGATGCGCTGCTTCATGTATCGCAGATTGCCAGACATCGAGTAGAGAAGCCGTCTGATGTATTGAAGATTGGTGATGTGATCGAGGCAATGGTGGTAGATCTGAATGTAGAAGAAAGAAAGATTAGCTTAAGCATGAAGAAACTTGCGCCGGAGTCAGAAGAGACAGCTGAGGATGCGGAAGAGTAGGATGTTGCCAGATGCCAATCATAGCAGCCTGTAGCAAGATATTATAAAATAGCAGATATGATAGAGAGGTAATATCGTGCTTAATGATTATGAAGCTTTTAAAAAGCAAGTACTGAGCATGACAGGTATTGATCTAAGTGCTTATAAGGAAAAGCAGATGAAGCGCAGGATCGATGCCTTGATTGCTAAATATGAAGCTGCCAATTATGACAGCTTTGTTTCATTGCTAAAAAAAGACAGAGAAGTATATGAAACATTTGTCGGATATTTGACAATTAATGTTTCTGAGTTTTACCGTAATCCGGATCAGTGGAAGTATATGGATGAAGTAGTGATTCCGGAACTGATCCGCAAATTTGGAACAAATCTGAAGATATGGAGCGCTGCCTGCTCTACGGGTGATGAGCCCTATTCTTTGGTGATGGCATTATCTAAACATATCCCGATCAATCAGATTTCAATCACGGCGACGGATATTGACAAGCAAATTCTTGCCAAGGCGAAAGTAGGAATTTATGGAGAAAAGTCAGTTGCCGGAGTTCCTATAGATCTACGGAAAAAATATTTTGAAAAGATTGGGGACGCTTATAAGATTTCGGATGAGATCAAAAACAGGGTGACATTCCGACAGCATAATCTTTTGGCGGATCCCTATCCCAAGGATTATCATATGATCGTGTGCCGTAATGTATTGATTTATTTTACGGAAGAAGCGAAGGATGAGGTATTCCAGAAGTTCTGTTACTCTCTGGTGCCGACGGGGATTTTATTTATTGGAAATACGGAGCAGATCATTACCTATAAAGAAATGGGATATGAGCGCAAAAGTTCATTCTTTTATTGTAAGAAACGATAATAGCATTTTTTTAATCAGAAGTTTCATATAGTATTGTAAATAAGGGGTTTGGCAGGATAATGGGAAAGAGACTTCCGGCAAATAAAGAACAAAAGTTCCGGCTTATATTAAGGGAAATCCGTGAGAACTCCCGGTTTGATGAAAATGAACAATATATACAACACGGAACGACTACGGTGAAGGAGCATTGTATCAAGGTGGCACAGACTGCGTATTATATGTCTCACCGCTTACATATTACGGTACATGAGGAAGAGTTAATCAGAGGCGCGCTGCTTCATGATTATTTTCTTTATGACTGGCATGAAAAATCTTTAAAAAATTCGATTCATGGTTTTACACATCCGGGAAAGGCTCTGAGGGAGGCTTCTAAGGATTTTAATCTGACGAGAATTGAAAAAGACATGATCCAGTCCCATATGTTTCCTTTAACGGTCAGACCGCCCAAATATCGGGAGGGTGTATTGCTTTGCATTGCAGATAAACTTTGTGCACTGCAAGAAACAATAGGGGGACGTTAATCGTGTATGAATTGATGACAATGCCATTTCTTCTTGGAATGGATTTTGCTACATTGACTTGTGTCATGATGTTCTACAGCTTTATCGGCTGGTTTTATGAATCTACTATTTTTTCGTTGGTAGAACAGGGAAAACTGATGAACCGGGGGTGTTTTATCGGTCCATATCTGCCGATTTATAGTGTGGTAGCGGTCCTAAACCTGTATCTGCTGGATGGCGTGAGCAGTTCCTTTAAGATCGTATTGATTTCTGCATTGACTTGCTGCGCGGTGGAATATATGACTTCATGGGCGTTGGAGAAGGTCTTTCATGCAAGATACTGGGACTACAGTTATTTCCCTCTGAATATTAATGGCCGTATCAGTGTTGTATCAGGTGCATTTTTCGGAATTGCCATTTTGTTTCTGATCAAGGTGCTTCATCCATTTACCATTGTTTTGATGAATAAGATACCTGAGCGTATCCGTGTGATACTTGGAGTGTTTTTCTGGGTATTGTTTTTAGTGGATGCAACCATGACAGTAATCGGTATGTGTAACCTGAATCGTAAATGTAAAGAGATCTATGATGCGATCGACCGGAATATTGAGGCAGGTTTCGATAAGATGAATGATAAAAAATCTTATTTGAACCGCTTTAGGATTGTCAGGGGAAGTAAAGTCCTTGTCGTAAAATTAAAAGGCATCAATAAAAAATTTGTTTCCATGGAAACGCGTATTATTGAAGCTTATCCTGATTTTCATTCTTATAGTTATGCCGAGATTCTGGACAAAATGAAGGAGACACTGTCGCGTAGAAGAAATAGAAAGGGATTGAAAGTTATTGAGGAGATAGATGAGGAATTTGATGAGGAATCAGAGCCCGGAAATGATCATTTGAATGATACGGATATAGATTTGGAAAAAAACGCATAAAAAGCAACATGTTACAATGTTGCTTTTTTAATAAGAAATTTACGAATTTATCTAATATGTAATGGTAACGGTGACCTCATCCCCCTCCGGGATCTCACCCATCAGGATATCGCCGATATATGAGAGATAGGTCATAGCCGCCTTGTATTGTAACTTTGCATTGCTTCCAACTTCTGGCAGATATCCGCCGTCAGCAAATGCTTCATGGTAAAGTCTGGATGCTTCGCTCATATAATAGGCTGCATCGTCTGCCATAGATTCGATAGAAGAGTACTCTTCTGGAACCTCTAAAGCTGCCATATCTTGAAAAGCCGTATTGATCTGGTCTAACTGTGTCAGCATATCGGTCACGGCAGAGTTTGCAGATGGGTTAATCGCATCTAGTGCAGAGGCTGAAGAAGCAATTGTCTCATAACATGTAGTCATGCTTTCGCGATAGGCGGTTATCTTTTCATCTTCTTTATTTCTGCCGCATGCTGTAACAGTTAATAAAAGGCATACCGCCATTAAAAATGAGACTGTTGAACCCAATTTTTTCTTATGAAGGTATTCTGGATATTTTTTCATATTCACTCACCATTATTTTTTGATATCTGTAGTATCTGCGTTCTAAGCATATTTATGCGTATTTTAAGTTTTGCCATTCATTTTTTCTATAATATTGAAAATGTTAAAAAATGTAATTGTGCCTATTTATCAAAGCGATTTCATAAATATTGTATTTAATAACAAGAATAATATACCATATATTGTGAGTTTAATCAAGTGGGCGCAAATTAGAATACTTTTCAGAAACCCTTTAAAAAATAAATGAGTTATTGTCAATATAGGAGTTATTTGATAAAATAAAAATGTTTTAAATTTTTATTAAAAATGTCAGATTATTATGTGGGAAAGGAAATCTGTGGATATGAATGGCGCAGACGCAATGATAAAATGTTTAGAGGCAGAGGATGTGGAAGTAGTCTTTGGGTATCCGGGAGTGGCGATCTGCCCTTTTTATGATAGTATTAGAGAATCTAAGATCCGTACTGTTCTGGTGCGTACGGAACAGAATGCGGCGCATGCGGCAAGCGGTCTGACCAGAACAAGCGGTAAGCCTGGAGTATGCGCTGTTACCAGCGGTCCTGGTGCGACCAATCTGATCACCGGGATTGCTACGGCATTTGCTGATAGTATACCGCTGATTTGTATTACCGGGCAGGTCAATTCGGAACTGCTGGGAAGCGATGTTTTTCAGGAAGCGGATATTACCGGAGCAGTGGAATCTTTTGTAAAATATAGTTATCTGGTTAAGAATGTCAATGATATCCCAAGGATATTTAAGGAGGCATTTCAGATTGCGAATACAGGGCGAAAAGGACCGGTTCTGATTGATGTTCCGATCGATGTGCAGCAGCAGGAAATTAAGAGTTTTCATTATCCGGAAGAAGTAAAATTACGCACTTACAAGCCGACGGTCAAAGGCAATGCGCCGCAGATTAAGAAAGCGGTAAGAGAACTGGAACGTGCAAAGCGTCCTTTGATTTGTGCGGGTGGCGGGGTTATTCTGGGCGATGCACAGAAGGAATTGATAGAGTTTGTGGAGGAATACCAGATTCCTGTGGTATCTACTATGATGGGGATCGGTGTGATGCCTACGGATCATCCTTATTATTTTGGTATGGTGGGCAATAACGGCAAGCCGTGTGCCAACCGGGCGATGAAAGAGTCTGATCTGATTCTGCTGATTGGGGCAAGGGTCGCAGACCGTGCGGTCAATCAGCCGGAGCGTGTTATGAAGGACACTGTTTTGGTGCATATTGATGTAGATCCGGCAGAGATTGGCAAGAATACCGGAGCCACCATTCCGATTGTTGGGGAGGCTAAGAGTGTCCTGCATGATCTGTTGGAATATGAGATTGACGGATTTTACGATGCCTGGGTCAATCAATTGAACCAGTACCGGAGTGAAATGAATATTGTGCGCTGTCCTGACCAGAATTACGTGGATCCGGCAGAATTTATCAGAAAATTATCATTGGAGATGAAGGATGATGCGATCTATGTGGCAGATGTAGGGCAAAACCAGATCTGGTCCTGTGCTTATCATGTAGTAAAAGAAGGACGATTTCTGACGACCGGAGGGATGGGGACTATGGGATATTCCATTCCGGCAGCCATGGGTGCAAAGATTGGAAATCCTAAGAAACAGGTAGTTGCAGTTTGTGGTGACGGGTCATTTCAGATGTCATTGATGGAACTTGCGACGATGCGCCAGCACAACGTGCCGGTTAAGATCATTGTATTGAAAAATAATTATCTGGGCATGGTGAGGCAGTATCAGCATTTTACCTATCAGGACCAGTATAGCGTCGTTTCACTGGAGGGAAGTCCGGATCTGGAAAAGATTGCAGAAGCATACGGTATCAAGTTTAGCCGTCTGACAGATATGAAAGAGTGTGACGAACAAATCGAAGAATTTTTGAAGAAGGATGAATCGTACCTGATGGAGTGTATCATCGATCCGATGGATCTGGTATAACGATGCCATGGTTGCAGCGATGTCGGAAGGTGCCTGAAAGCAATAGAGGAGAGGAGCGGAAGTTCATATGAATAAGATATTTAATGTGTTGGTAGAGAACCGCTCCGGCGTACTGTGTAAGGTTGCCGGATTGTTCTCAAGAAGATGTTTTAATATAGATTCTCTTGCCGTGGGCGAGACCGATTCTCCGGAAGTATCCAGTATGACGATTGTCAGTTCCGGAACGCCGCGTATTTTGGAGCAAATTGAGAAACAGCTTAACAAAAAACTGGATGTTATTAAGGTCAAGACCTATGAATCCCACCAGGCGATTGCCAGAGAACTGATTCTTGTTAAGGTAAAATACAATAAAAGTAATCGGAAGGAGATCATGGAGATCTGCGATATCATGAAGACAGATATTGTCGATATGTCAAAAACAATGATGATCCTGCAGCTTTGTGATACCCCGGACCGTATCAAGCTGCTCCTTGCAATGCTTAATCAGGTCAGTATCGTGGAGGTCGCAAGGACCGGGACGCTGGCACTGCTCAAATGTATGGAATCTGAGAATTGATATATTGATACATTGACTTTTGCAAGTAATGTTGTTAATATTATTTTTGCAGGATCTAGTGTAAAAGAACTTCTAATGCCCGTATGAGGCAAAAAATAATTTTATATAAGTATGGAAAGGCATGGTTGTTCAGGTGAATAAGAAAGTATTTCAGCTTTTAGTAGATAATACGTCCGGTGTATTGAGCCGGATCTCAGGATTATTTTCCAGACGTGGATATAATATTGAAAGCATTACAGCAGGAGTGACTGCTGATCCGAGGTATACACGTATTACGATCGTGGCGTCAGGGGATGATGAGATTTTAGATCAGATTGAAAAACAGGTGGCAAAGCTGGTGGATGTACGTAATATCAAGGTGCTGGCACCGGAGGAATCCGTTTACCGCGAACTTTGCCTGATCAAGATCAGCGTTACAGAGCAGACGCGTGACAGTGTGATTAATATTGCCAATGTGTTCCGGGCAAGTATTATTGATGTGGGCAATCAGAGTATGATCATTGAACTGACTGGCAATCAGTCAAAGATAGAGGCATTTATCAAGCTTCTGGAAGGTTATGAAATCTTGGAACTGGCAAGAACGGGAATTACCGGATTGACAAGGGGCAATAAGGACGTTGTCTGGCTGGATAATTAAGCGGTTGTATTAATGATTGCAGCCTTTGGAATATCTTCTTATTCCAAGCGGATGGAGTCGTTGGGCAATTGCTTAAATATACATAAAAATTAGGAGGAAGAAAAATGGCTAAGATTTATTATCAGGAAGATTGTAATCTCGCAGAACTGGAAGGCAAGACGATCGCAGTCATTGGATACGGAAGTCAGGGACATGCACATGCGCTGAATGCAAAGGAATCAGGCTGCAATGTCATTATCGGCCTTTATGAAGGATCCAAATCATGGAAGAGGGCTGAGGAGCAGGGCTTTGAAGTATTTACTGCTGCAGAGGCTGCTAAAAAGGCTGATGTCATCATGATCCTAATCAATGACGAACTTCAGGCTGCTATGTACAAGAAGGATATCGAGCCGAATCTGACAGCAGGCAAGATGCTGATGTTCGCGCATGGCTTTAACATTCATTTCAATCAGATCGTTCCGCCCAAGGATGTGGATGTTACGATGATCGCGCCTAAGGGCCCCGGTCATACCGTAAGAAGTGAGTATCAGGCTGGCAAAGGTGTTCCCTGTCTGGTTGCAGTACATCAGGATGCTACAGGTAAGGCGCTGGAGAAGGCACTGGCTTATGCTCTGGCGATTGGTGGTGCAAGAGCGGGTGTACTTGAGACGACTTTCAGAACAGAGACAGAAACAGACCTCTTTGGCGAGCAGGCAGTTCTCTGCGGCGGTGTATGCGCACTGATGCAGGCAGGTTTTGAGACTCTTGTAGAAGCAGGATATGATGAGAGAAACGCTTATTTTGAGTGTATCCATGAGATGAAACTGATCGTTGACCTGATCTATCAGTCCGGTTTTGCAGGCATGAGATATTCCATCTCCAATACTGCGGAATATGGTGATTATGTAACAGGACCTAAGATTATCACGGAAGAAACCAAGAAGACCATGAAGAAGATTCTTAAGGATATTCAGGACGGTTCCTTTGCAAAGGAATTTTTGCTGGATATGTCCCCGGCAGGTGGTCAGGCGCACTTTAAGGCAATGAGAAAGCTGGCGGCTGAGCATCAGTCCGAAAAAGTCGGTGAAGAAATTCGTAAGCTGTATAGCTGGAATGGTGAAGGCAAGCTGATCGATAACTAGGCTGAAAAGAATAAGTTGCATGATAGGATGAAGTGACGGAAGGGCTGGCTATCTTTGCCGGCCCTTTTATACAATGATGGGAAGGCATGAACGTTTTATGAAAAGTAAAATTTCATTTTCTGATCATATCAATCAACTGATCGGTATGGTATTTGGCATTGCTTTTTTAATTGTGTTTGCCGCCAGCGCGATACTTCTCTATCTCTCGGAAGAAGATATACAGAGGTATTATATCAGGATTCTGGGTATTTTTGGCATTTATCTTTTTTTATATGCGTTTTCCACAATCTATACGTCCCGAAGGATCAGGAAGATGTTTGAGCCGCTGGATCAGGTCGCGACCGCCTTTGCTGAAGACAAGATCAGGATTTATGGAGATACGGCGGATCTGCAGGGATTTGCCAATCGGTTAACGAAACATATGGATGAGATGGAGGATATGTCGGATGCCCTGTCGATTGCAGAGGGCAATCTGAATGATATGTTTCAGGCATCAGAGGAAAGCAGATCAAGATTTTCCTATCATATGAAGCGGTGCAAGGGCAGCCTCGACGGCGTGAAAAGAAACTATGAACAGATGATGGAACAGTCGGAAATGATGCGTCAGTTTTTAGAGGAGGGTAATGCCGCGGCGACAAGACTGAAACTTTCCAGACAATCCCTTGGGGAAGATTACGAATCGATCCGGGAGTCGCTGCAGGACTGCAGTAGTTCCCATCAGGAGATAGTGGATGACAAAGAACGACAGAAAGAAGCGTTTGGTGTATTAAACGATATGCAGAAGGAATCCATGGAGCTGATTGAGACGATCTATAATGATCTTGCTTATATTCAGAATATTGCGTCAAAGCTGGAACTTTACACTGCGAATGTATCGTTGGATTATGCGAGAAGCGGAGGCGGTAATTTGAATATTTCCGCTGCATTGGATGAAATAAAACTGACGGACCGGCAGATGCGTGACAAAATAGATGAGCTTGCCATGCTGGTGATCCGTACAAAAAATGCGTTTAAACTTGCTAATGATCAGACGAATTTTTGTATGGAACTGGAGGAAGACGGTCAAAAAATGACTGGTCAGACAGACGAGCAGCTCGGCTTTATCACTATGAAACTACAGGGGCTGATGCATGTAGGCGAGGATATCTCCAACGGAATTACTCATGTTTTGAGTCAAAATTATGAATTGCACGGTATGGCGGACTTGCGGGCAAAAGAGCTGGACGCCCTTGGTAAAGAGCTGGAGCGGTTATACCAGCGGCTGGAGGATCTGGAGCAGATCATCTAGGTAATTCGATCAGTTCACAATTTCAATTTATTATGTTATAATATTTTGTATGATTTTTGTTGCTTTAAGAAATCAGTAAGTTTTTTCGGATATAAATTTTTTGAGTATAAGCTACTCAACGTCAAAACTCTCTGCTAAACGCAGGCAGTTTGCTAAAAGCAGAGCCATAAAAAATAGTCGCAGCATGGAGGTTAAAAAATGGGAATGACAATGACGCAAAAGATTTTGGCAGCACATGCCGGATTGGAACAGGTAACAGCAGGACAACTGATCGAGGCGGATCTTGATCTCGTGCTTGGCAATGATATTACAAGTCCTGTTGCAATCAAGGAGATGGAAAAGTTCAATACGCAGAGCGTATTTGATAAAGACAAGATCGCGCTGGTGCCCGATCATTTTGTGCCGAATAAAGATATCAAATCCGCAGAGCATTGCAAGTGTGTCCGTAATTTTGCCAGAAAAAATGAGATTACGAACTATTTTGAAGTTGGCGAGATGGGAATTGAACATGCGCTGCTTCCGGAGAAAGGTCTGACAGTTCCGGGGGATGTGATTATTGGAGCAGATTCTCATACTTGTACTTACGGCGCGGTAGGTGCATTTTCTACCGGCATCGGAAGCACGGATATGGCGGCGGGCATGGCGACCGGAAAGGCATGGTTTAAAGTTCCTTCGGCAATCCGCTTTGTCCTTACGGGAAAGCCGGCGGAATGGGTCAGCGGCAAGGATATCATCTTACATATCATCGGAATGATCGGTGTGGATGGCGCTTTATATAAATCCATGGAATTCACAGGTGACGGAATTGCTTCTCTGTCGATGGACGACCGTTTTACCATTGCCAATATGGCGATAGAAGCCGGTGCGAAGAACGGTATCTTCCCGGTGGATGAAAAAACGAAGGCATATTTGGAGGAGCATACGAAACGCAGTTATAAAGTTTATGAAGCAGATGAAGATGCAGAATATGACGAAACCTATACCATTGATCTAAGCCAGTTAAAACCAACGGTTGCATTTCCGCATCTGCCGGAGAATACAAAGACCATCGATCAGGTGGGTGATATTGCTATTGATCAGGTTGTCATCGGTTCCTGTACCAACGGACGGATCGATGATATGAGGATTGCCGCAAAAGTATTGAAGGGGCGTCATGTTGCCCAGGGGATCAGATGCATCATCATTCCCGCAACACAGGCAGTCTATCTACAGGCGATGGAGGAAGGTCTGCTTAAGATCTTTATTGAAGCCGGAGCTATCGTAAGCACTCCGACCTGTGGTCCGTGTCTTGGCGGTTATATGGGTATTCTGGCGGAAGGAGAGCGCTGCGTGTCAACGACGAACCGTAACTTTGTGGGACGTATGGGACATGTGGACAGCGAGATCTATCTGGCAAGCCCTGCTGTGGCTGCTGCAAGTGCGGTGACAGGCAGGATTTCGTGTCCGTGTCAATTGAAGTAAAACAGATCAGTATAAGTCAAAGAGAGGATGGGACAGAACAATATGAAAGCACAGGGAACGGTTTTTAAATATGGAGATAATGTTGATACAGATGTTATTATTCCGGCAAGATATCTGAATTCTTCAGATCCGGCGGAACTGGCAACACATTGTATGGAAGATATTGATACGGAATTTGTGAAGAAGGTTCATAAAGGAGATATTATTGTTGCCAATAAGAATTTTGGCTGTGGTTCTTCCAGGGAACATGCGCCGATTGCGATCAAAGCGTCGGGCATCAGTTGTGTGATTGCGGAGACGTTTGCGCGGATTTTCTATCGAAATGCAATCAATATCGGACTGCCGATCATAGAATGTCCGGAAGCTGCTAAGGAGATCAAAGCTGGCGATGAGGTGGAGATTGATTTTGATTCCGGTGTGATCACAGATAAAACTACCGGAAAGGAATATCAGGGGCAGCCGTTTCCTGAATTTATGCAGAAGATCATCAAAGCCGAAGGACTGATCAATTATATCAATGAAAAAGGCTGATGGAATCATCATAGCGGCAGTTCTGCTTGTGGCGGTATTTTTTCTAGCCATGGCATGGGTACGTGGGAACGGACAGACCGTAGTGTTGTATGATGACGTAACAGAAATTGGAAGATATCCGCTTACGGATGAACGGACAATCAGAGTAGAGCTGGAGAATGGTTACAATACCGTCGTTATCTCGGGTGGGACGGTGTCTGTATCGGAGGCGGATTGTGCCAATCAGGTCTGCGTCCATACGACGGCTGCCAGCCGGGTAGGAGATACGGTTGTATGTCTGCCGCATAAGTTTTACGTTGTGATTAAATGAGATATCCCTGATGGATAATTTATTCCGTGGCATTGCTCTGACGGAGATGGTCAGTGGATACTATGTAAGGAAGGAACAGCGACTTGAATAAGCGTCTTGCAAGGATGGCTATGCTTTTGGCTCTGGCTGTTATTATGGGGTATCTTGAAGCGTTGATCCCGGTTACGCCTATGATCCCGGGAATCAAGATAGGACTTGCCAATTATGTGATCGTACTGGTCATGTATCTGTTTTCGATTCGAGAAGCGGTGATCATCAGTGTTTTGAGAATTATTCTGGTAGGATTCCTGTTGTCGAATTTGTCCATGATCCTGTATAGTCTTGCAGGGGCGTTTTTTAGCCTGACGGTGATGGCATTACTAAAAAGAAACCCCCATTTTTCCATATATGGCGTCAGTATGGCCGGAGGGATCATGCACAATGTGGGTCAGCTTTTGGTGGCAGGAGCGTTGATGGGATTTCAGGCGATTCTGTGGTACGTTCCGTTTCTGCTTTTGGCGGGACTGCTGGCAGGGCTATTGATCGGATGTTTGGTACGGGTCAGTTACAGCAGACTGGAAAATATAACAGGTGAGAGGGGATTTTAGACCCATGTATGCATATTTAAAGGGCACCGTTGTGTGGAAGACAGCAGACCGCATTGTAGTAGAGGTGTCGGGCGTAGGTTATAATGTAAATGTTTCTCCGGGACGGATCTACGATTTCCCGGAATATGGGGAAGAGGTTAAGGTCTATACATATACCAGTGTCCGGGAGGATGCCATCAATCTATATGGATTTGTTACACTGGATGAACTGGAGCTGTTTAAACTGTTGATCAGCGTCAGCGGCATCGGGCCGAAGGGTGGACTTGCCATGCTGTCTGTGATGAGCGTAGATGATATCAGATATGCCATCATGACAGGAGACGCCAAACTTCTGGCAAAGGCTCCTGGTGTAGGTAAGAAAACGGCGGAACGTGTGATCATTGATCTGAAAGATAAAGTAAAAGCACAAGATCTTGAAGAGCCGATTACAGGGACTGCCTTGGAAAAGACATTAATGGAACATCCGAAAGCGCGGGATGCAGCAGACGCTTTGGTGGCGCTTGGGTATTCCGGCAAAGAGGCGGAACATGCAGTTGAACAGGCATTAAGGGAGTTGGAAGCACAGTCCGGGGAGAATGAGATTCATTCAGATCAAATCTTAAAGCTTGCTTTAAAATATTTTTAATCTTGATAGTAAAATATATGTGATATTGATAAATATTTCGATAAAGGAAAAGGACAGTAGATATGCCGAAGAGACTGATCGAAACCACATATACCGATGAGGACGCAGCGATTGAGAATACCCTGCGCCCCAGACTGTTAAAAGATTATATCGGGCAGGATAAAATCAAGGAAAATCTGAAGGTGTTTATTGAAGCGGCAAAACAGCGTGAGGAATCTCTGGATCATGTATTGTTTTATGGACCTCCCGGACTTGGGAAAACAACGCTGGCAGGTATTATCGCCAATGAAATGGGTGTCAATATTAAGATCACCAGCGGACCGGCGGTTGAAAAGCCAGGGGAACTTGCTGCGATCTTAAATAATCTTCAGGAAGGAGATATCCTTTTTATTGATGAGATCCATCGTCTGAGCCGTCAGGTGGAGGAAGTGATGTACCCGGCGATGGAAGACTATGCCATCGATATTTTGTTGGGTAAGGGAAGCGGCGCTAAATCTATTCGTCTGGAGCTGCCGCGGTTTACATTGATCGGTGCAACGACGAGAGCCGGTTTGCTGACGGCTCCGCTCCGCGACCGTTTTGGTATGATCCATCGTCTGGAATTTTATTCTGTAGAGGAGCTGCAGCATATTATTATGAATTCTGCTACGAAACTGAGAGTGCCTATTGAGATTGACGGGGCTCTGGAACTCGCGCGGAGAAGCCGTGGAACTCCAAGGCTTGCCAACCGTATGCTGAAACGGGTGCGGGATTTTGCGCAGATCAAATTTGACGGCATCATTACAAAAGAAACGGCGGACTATGCGCTGGATCTGATGGAAGTGGATAAATATGGATTGGATCAGATGGATCGTAATATTCTGCTTGCCATGATTGAAAGATTTAACGGCAAACCGGTAGGGCTTGACACGCTTGCGGCTGCGTTGGGCGAGGATCCAGGAACGATTGAGGATGTTTATGAGCCGTATCTGCTTAAAAATGGATTTCTTAGCCGGACTCCACGCGGCAGAGTTGCTACTTTGGAAGCCTATCGTCATTTTGGACTTGAAAACCTTTATCGTGATGATATATAATAAACGTGTAATTGTGAAAGTATATTAGGGAGGAAAAAACGATCATATGACGGAAAAGACGGATGTTCAGGTAGTGATTGATGGCAAAGTGCTTACCATAAGCGGATATGAAAGCGAAGAGCATCTTCAGAAGATAGCCTCTTTTATCAATAATAAGATTACAGAATACCAGAAAGTGGATGCCTTTAAGCACGCCAATAGTGATACGCAGCACCGGTTGATCGAGATCAATATTACGGACGAGTATTTTAAAGCGAAGAGACAGATCGGGCAGTTAGAAGAAGAAATCAAAGCAAAGCAGAATGAACTTTATGATATGAAGCACGATATCGTTAATAAGGATATGGTAGTAGATTCTCTTCGGGAAAATATTAAGCAGGTGCAGGATGAACTGCACGAAAGCGCTAAACGAATCGTACAACTAGAAACAGAATTACGTGATCGCAAGAAATAAATGCCGGGGATTGGCATGAGATAGGAATGGCTGCCTGTTTTGGGCAGCCATTCCTCATATCTATGAAATCGTTGATTTGATCAGCGATTCCTTAGAACCACTGGCGTGGGAAACGTATTTTTCAGCATTTCCCGATAGAACAGATCAGGAGGTGGCTGGTAATGCCTGAAAAGAAAAGGAAAGCGGAACTTCTTTCTCCGGCGGGAGACATTGACGGTGCGGCTGGGGCGATCAATGCCGGAGCGGATGCGATATATCTTGGCACGGAAGAATTTTCAGCAAGAGCATATGCCAAAAATTTAACCATAGAAGAAACGATAGAAATGATACATTATGCCCATTTGTATCACAGAAAGCTTTATCTGACCATGAATACGTTGTTAAAAACCGTGGAATTTTCTAAGGCGCTTTCTATTCTTGACCGGCTGTATCTTGCAGGACTGGATGCTGTGATTGTGCAGGATCTTGGACTGCTGTCATGTCTGCATCAGTATTTTCCGGAACTGGAGATACATGTAAGTACACAGCTTTCAATTTTATCCGCTGCAGGTATGAAGTGGCTGAAGGAATATCATGTGACCCGTGTTGTTCCCGGGCGGGAGCTGTCGCTGACGGAACTGAGGGAGATGAAGAAAACGGGACTGGAGCTGGAGTGCTTTATCCATGGAGCAATGTGCTATGCTTATTCAGGGAGATGCCTGATGAGTAGTCTTGCAGGAGGAAGAAGCGGTAACCGTGGAAGATGTGCCGGACCCTGCAGAAAGCAGTACCACCAGCCGGGACAAAAGGATGCTTATCTTCTTAGTATGAAGGACATGTGCTCGATCGATCAGATAAAAGCATTGATGGATGCCGGTATTGATTCCTTTAAGATCGAGGGGAGGATGAAAGCGGCGGAATATACGGCAGGCGTTACGTCTGTTTATCGTAAAGTGATTGACCGGATTGAAAATGGGGAAAAGTATGTAGTAACGAAAGATGACAGGACAGTTTTAGAAGAACTTTACATCCGTTCCGAGATTCAGGAAGGATATTATTTCAGGCATAATTCCAAAGATATGATCAGTCTGTCCGATCCTGCTTATGCCGGTTGCAGCGATGCCTTAAAGGAGGATATTCACAGGCGTTATCTGGAGGAAAGAAGGCGTTATCCGATACAGGGAGAGATTACTGTATGTCAGGGAAGACCGATGAAGATGACTTTGCAGTTGGATGGTCATGAGGAGTCAGTGGAAGGTGCGGTTGCGGTCAGGGCGGAAAAACGTGCCATATCCGATGCGGATATTCAAAAACAGATCTGCAAGACGGGCAATACCCTTTATGAGATCAGTAAACTTAAAATTGTCAATGATGGGACGTCCTTTGCAGCGGTCAGTCAGTTAAAAGATCTGCGGAGATCTGCCATAGAGAAGTTGGAACAGGCAGTATTTTCTTCGGATCGACAAAGCGTTTTGCAACATGAGGGCTTAATCCTGAATAAATTACAGGTAGAAAACCGTTATATAAATAAACAGCAATATTCGGAACAAAATCCGGCCATTCTCATTGGCGTGAAAACGAAGGAGCAGTTAAAAACAGTTCTCAGGTACTCATATGCAGACGGTGTCATCATTGATCTTATGATGTTTACTGATACTGTGGCAGAATTGCTCCGACGGATATCAGAGAACCGGAAAAAGTGGTATCTTAGGCTTCCGGAGATCATTCGTCAGAAAGATATCGGAAAAATCAGGGAGCAGCTTGAAGCAGCGCTGGCTTTTACAGACGATATGCCGCCGGAAGGGATATATTGCAGCGGTATCGATGCCCTGAGGATAGCAGGGGAGTTTCTAGGGAGATACGGAGAGAACAGTCTGCATGGAAATCAGGAGATACGCGGGGGACAGAGTATTGTGGCGGACCAGGGCATCTATATCATGAATGAGTCCGCGGAGAATGCTGTATTGAAGCATGCTGCCTCCTATACTGCACCGCTGGAACTGAATAGAAAGGAACTTTCCCATGCAATAAGAAAGGATGCCAGGGAATTAATCGTATATGGATATCTTCCCATGATGTATAGCGCCAATTGTATCGTCAATACTACGGACGGTTGTGACCGGACGAAAGGGACGACGCGGATCATTGATCAGGAGGGTAGAGAATTCCCGGTATTAATGAATCATGATTATTGTTATAACACCATTTATAACTGTGTACCATTGTCGCTGCATCAGGAAGTATCTCAACTGTATCAGGCACGGGAAGCAGCGGCCTTCAGAATGGAATTTACGATAGAGGATGCCGGCGAGACAGATCGTATCTTGGGATTTTTTCAAAATGTATTTAGTAAGGGAACGCCTGAAGGGACAGAGAAAGATACATGGAAGGGATATACAAAAGGACATTTTAATCGGGGTGTTTTATAATGAATTTATTTGTTAGTGAGATTTCAAAGTATTTCATCACCGCGTTTATGGCGGCGTATACTTTGATGTCTTATATCACATTAAAATACAAGGATGGCGACCACCGAAAGGGAATCTACAGGGGACAGGCGTTCTGCATTTTTATGATTCATACGCTGGGGATGTTCTGTATTTATGCCTCCACGGAGGACATGGATTATCTGGTGCTTTTTTATGCGCAGATCTTTGTACTGTTTATTTTTGAAAGGCTTATGATGTTGGCTTATGGGAGTTATAACCGACAGATCATGAACCACATGAAGCTCCTGCTTAGCATCGGCTTTATCATTCAGGCAAGACTGTCATTTGATAAGGCAAGACGGCTGTTGATCATAATTACGATCTCTCTCTTACTCTGCCTGACGATCCCGATATTGATCAAGAAGCTGGCTATCCTGAAATCAAAGACATTTATCTTTGGCTATGGATTTTTAGGCGCTGCATTGCTGGCGTTTGTTTATGCGTTGGGGACGGTTTCCTATGGTTCAAAATTGTCTATGAAGATTCTTGGTCTTGCTTTTCAGCCATCGGAATTTGTAAAAATTATTTTTGCCTTTTTTCTGGCGGGACTCCTGTATCAGGTCAACCGCTTGGGAAGGCTTCTTCTGAGTGCAGTTCTTTCCGCCATTTATGTGCTGCTTCTTGTGGCATCAAAGGATCTTGGAGCGGCTTTGATCTATTGTATCATTTATCTGGCGATCGTGTATGCTTCCACCGGAAAACACCGTTATCTTTTGGGCGGAGTCATGGTCGGAGGACTGGCGGGCGTGGCGGCCTATTATCTGTTTGCGCATGTCAGAGTGCGTATCGGAATCTGGCTTGATCCTTGGAGCGATGTGGATACTACCGGTTATCAATTGACACAATCGCTGTTTGGAATTGGTATGGGAGACTGGTTTGGCAGAGGACTTGGCAGGGGAATCCCAGAAACGATTCCTTTTGTGGATGAAGATTTTGTGTTCTCTGCAATTGCCGAGGAAATGGGTGTGGTTTTCGGTATTCTGTTGATCATGGTATATCTGAACATTGTTCTGCTCTTTTTGCAGATTGCCCAGCGGATGAAAGACAGTTTTTATCGTCTGGCAGCTGTCGGAATTGCAGTATCTCTCGGAATTCAGACATTTTTGACGATTGGGGGAGGCAGCCGGCTGATCCCATTGACTGGCGTTACTCTTCCTTTGATTAGCAACGGAGGAAGTTCCGCTATGGCGACGATTATGATGTTTGGCATTATGCTGGGTGTTTCTCTGCTTAGGCAGGAGGAATTAAAGGCGGTGGAGAGAGAAGGCGAAGAAACGGAGGCGGTTGACGAGATCTACGTTCTTTTGGAGATGAAAAGAAAACGGGGGATTTTTTTGCTGGGAACCATTTATATCGTTTTATTCCTTTTGATGTGCGGTAATCTTGTATATTTTACAATTGCGGAAAGAGAGGAAGTGATTAATTTTTCTTATAATCATAAACGTCAGGAACTGCTTGCAGAAGAAAACTGCAGGGGTACGATTTATGCCGCAGACGGCACGGTACTTGCTGAAACATTGGAATTGGAAGACGGCACGCAGCAGCGCAGTTATCCCTATGGAGACCTCTATGCGCATGTAATTGGCTATGTACCCAACGGAGGTGCTGGGGTGGAACAGGCGGCCAATATGATGCTTTTAAATTCCAGCATTACGCTGCCGGAACTTCTTGCAAACCAGTGGGAAGGCAGAAAGAATCCCGGGGATTCAGTTTATACCTCTCTGGATCCAGAGTTACAGCAGATTGCTTATGATTCCCTTGGAATTTATCATGGGGCGGTGATCGTGACAGAAGCTAAGACTGGAAGGATTTTGGCGATGGTGTCCAAGCCGGATTATGATCCGAATGAAATTGAGATCATATGGGAAGATCTGATCAGTGATGAGGAAAGTTCTGTGCTGGTCAATCGTGTAACGCAGGGATTATATCCGCCGGGATCGACCTTTAAGATATTTACGGCACTGGAATATATGCGACAGAATCCGGATGCCTATACGCAGTATCATTTTGTATGCAATGGGTATTTTCGTTATGGAGAGGAAACAATTAACTGTTTTCATAGGACATTGCATGGAGACGTGGACTTCATGTCGTCCTTTGCCAGATCCTGCAATTCTTCTTTTGCCAATATCGGTGTTGGACTTGACAGGGGGAGATTTGCAGATACGCTGCTCTCGCTTTTGTTCAATTCCAAGCTGCCGGTCAATATGGTATATAATCCCAGTCATATCAGTATGCGGGACGATATGAGCGACGGCGAGATCATGCAGACCGCTATTGGACAGTCAGAGACGCTGATCACGCCGCTTCATCTGAACATGGTGACGCAGGCGATTGCGAATCATGGCGTTATGATGACGCCTTATGTCATTGACCATGTTTCCAGTGCTGATGGAAATATTGTCAGACAATATGAACCGGTGGCAATAGGAAGCGTCATGACTGAGGAGGAAACGGATTACCTGACCAGGATGATGATTGAAGTAGTAGAACATGGAACGGCAACAAAGCTGTCCGGATATGGATTTACGGCGGCAGGTAAGACGGGGTCCGCAGAATATCTGGATAATAAGGATGGCAGAAGCCATGCATGGTTTACGGGATTTGCTCCGGCGGAAGATCCGGAGATTGTTGTTACGGTGATTCTGGAAGCTGCAGGTACGGGAGGGGATTATTCGGCGCCGATTGCAAGACGTATCTTTTCAAGATATTTTGATTAATGTTTTACTTTTTTTTTCACAAAATCTGCGGTATAATAGAGATATATTTTGTTTTGATAGCTGTTATAAGGAGGTATGTTATGTTTATTAATTTATTTGGGAAATATCTGATTTCAAAAAATATAATAACTTCCGAACAGCTGCAGAGTATCCGGAAAGAGCAGTCCAGAACCCGCGTGAAGCTTGGATTGATCGCAGTTGCAGAAAAACTACTGACAGAAAAACAGGCGGAGGAGATCAATCGTAAGCAGGCGTTGATGGACAAACGTTTTGGCGATATTGCCATTGAACAGGGGTTTTTGACATTAGAACAGGTGTCCCATCTTTTGGATCTGCAGGGAAATCCTTATTTGCAGTTTGGTCAGATTGCCACAGAGAGAGGATATATGACATTTGCTCAGATTGAGGATGCTTTGCAACAATATCAAAATGAGCATCATTTTTCAGAGGAAATAATGACCGGGATTAAAAATGACGATCTTGATGTGATCATTCCTGCATTTGTCCATGAGGATACGATCAAAGAGGCAGCCGGTGTGGCGATCAGGACATTGAACCGTCTGATCTCTACGGATCTTTGGATGGGGGATTCCTATATGACAAAGCTGTTGACTTGTGACAGATTGGCCTGTCAGGATATGGAGGGCGATCTGGAGACAACGATAGGACTTGCAGGAATGGGGGACAGCCTTTTGTCGGTTGCGGATGCCTATGCGGGGGAATCTTTTCAGACGGTTGACATGGATGCGCTGGATTCCGTTGGAGAGGTGGTCAATATTATGGATGGGCTGTATGCAACAGCGCTAAGTGAACAGGGAAAGGAAATCGAACTGCTGCCGCCGTCCTACTTTGATGAAGAGACGACATTGCGGGGAGAGGAATTTGGTGTGATTCCATTGGAGATCAGACAGAAGCCGGTGATGCTGGTGATTTCTTATGGCAGTAAGATCTATTTTTGCGGAGAATAAAGTTTGGATGGGGATTGATTGAAAATCCAAAGATTTTTCAATCTTACGGAAAGGCATGGTTAGTAATATGATAAGAATATTGATCGTAGATGACTCCAAAACATCCCGAAAGATGCTTCGCGGTATCTTGGAGGATGCGGGAATGGAGGTTGTCGGTGAAGCGGCTAATGGGCAGGAGGCGTTGAAGTTGTTTACGTCTTTAAAACCGGATATTGTTACATTGGATATTACCATGCCTGTTATGGACGGTATCAATGCATTGAAGAAACTTATGGAAGTAGATAGGACAGCCAGGGTAGTCATGGTAACTGCGGCAGGACAAAAGGGGAATGTTGTAGAAGCATTGAAGATTGGGGCGAAAGAGTTTGTTGCAAAACCATATGAGGTGGATCTGATCATAGATGTGATAAAAAAGGCAATGGATAAATAATGATTGTGAGAAAGGCATGGTTGGTTTATCATGATTGAAGCAGTCAGTTGTGGTGGTATAGTGATACATAAAGGGAAGATATTGCTTTTATATAAAAACTTTCGAAACCGATATGAGGGATGGGTATTGCCTAAGGGAACGGTGGAAGAAGGTGAAGAATATATGGAGACTGCATTGCGGGAGGTCAGGGAGGAAGCGGGGGTTTCAGCGGAACTGATTCAGTATATTGGTAAGAGCGAATATACATTTAATGTTCCCGATGATGTGGTGGAAAAGGAAGTTCACTGGTATCTGATGCGTTCTGGCAATTATTTTAGCAAGCCGCAACGGGAAGAATTTTTTATAGATTCCGGATATTATAAATATCATGAGGCGTATCATCTGTTAAGGTTTCCCAATGAGAAACAGATTCTGGAAAAAGCCTATGAGGAATATTCCAGACGGATCAAGGAACAGTCCTGGTAAGTGTAAAAAACCAGCATTTTGAGATTTAAGCCGCAGTACAGCTGCGGCATGGAGGTTCGGATGCCATGCGGTTTGCAAAAAAAATCTATGTCAGCGATGGGCTCGCCGGCAGGGAAAGGGAGCTTAGAGTGAGGCTTAAGCTTCGGAAACTGAAAAAACATGTGTATATCATTTATTTTAACCGTTATAGCAATACGCCGGAATTTATGAACAGTATATTTTTAAAGCAGAAATATTATAAAAATTATTCGATGTATGTGATTGGAATTGTGGAGACATATGAGCAGGCTGTGGAATATATTGCAGGATTATTAAAGGATGCTTTTGGAAAAAATGGGAATTTTAATGTAAAAGAGATTGTATGCAGATGTTAGCGGTTATCGTAGATATTTTAAAAATTATTGGGTTCATACTGTTATGCATTATCGCCATTCTGCTGATTGTAATATTACTGGTGTTGTTCTGTCCATGGCGATATTGCGTGGACGTCAGGAAGGAAGAAAAACTGATCGGTAAAGCTTCCGTATCGTGGCTGCTTCATATTCTCAGAATAGAAGTGATCTATCAGGAAGCCGTCAATCTAAAGATCAGGATATTGGGAATTCCAATCTATGATAAGTTAAAACGGGAAGCGCAGGCGGCTGCCAGGAAGGAAAAAGCAGCGGCAAAAGAACAGAAAAAAAACAAAGAAACGTCGGATGTGGATGATGCTGACGAGGGGGAGCAAAAGCTGCAGCCCGATATAACTGCCGCATCTATCGAGCCAAAAGAAACAGCATCTGTCGAGCTAAAAGAAACTACCTCAGAAAAACATACGCGGAATAAAAAAGTCCGTCAAAAATCGGGAAAGGTCTGGTGGGAGTTCCCGCAATATCTCTTTGAAATGTTGATGGGATGGATGGAAAAACTCTTAGAGATGCTTCTGTCCCTGCCGGAGCTTATAGAGGGACCGGTAGAACGTCTGGAAAAGAAGATTGATTCTGTAATCAGTAAGGTAGAATATTATACGAAGCTGTTCCGGAAAAAAGGCTCCAAATGGGTGATCGATTTTCTTAAACTGAGGATCTTTAAAGTTTTAAGACATATCCGGCCGAGGAATGCAAAGATAAATCTTTATTATGCCGCTGATGATCCGGCAAAGGTGGCTAACATGATGGCATATTACGGCATGGCAATGCCATGGCTGCCAAGACATACGAACTTTACGGCAGAGCTTGGGGAGCCAAAGCTGGAAGGAAGCATAAGAATCAAAGGAAGAGTCCATCTGATCGTCCTCCTTTGGCATGGACTTAGCATTTACCTGAATAAAAAAGTAAAGACTTTTTTGAAATTATTAAAAGAAGGACAGAAGATGTAACCGCAGACCGATGGAAAAGACAGGTCTGCATAGAAAGGAGCAGGATATAAAATGGCGGAGAATAATTTTGGTAACGTAATGGATTCGTTGATGAAAAATATGGATCATCTGATTGGTTCCAAAACAGTCGTCGGAGAGGCTACCACGATTGGAGATGCGATTATTGTACCATTGGTTGACGTATCCTTTGGCGTGGGAGCGGGAGCTTCAATAAATGATAAGAAAAACGGCGGAGCCGGCGGAATGAGCGCAAAGATGTCACCAAGTGCGGTGCTTGTGCTCCAGAACGGCAATGCAAAACTGGTTAGCGTGAAAAATCAGGATACGCTGACGAAAATTGTGGATCTGATCCCAGAAGTAATCGATAAGATCAAAGCGAAAAAAGAGGGGATGATCAGCAATGACGAGGCGGTCAGTGAGGCGTTTGGTGAGCAGCAGCATCATAGCGATTGAGATAAAACAGATATTTTACAGGAAGTTTCCACATAGAATATAACATAATCGTATGATATCAGGGTATCCAAGGGAATGAAAAAAACGATTGGCTGTATTTTGTTTTGGATAGGCATCGGGATGTTGATTATGTTATTACTGGATAATTGGTTTATTGGACTGATCATCATTGCCATACTGCTTCTTGTGGGATATAATCTATATCATTGCTGACAATGATCAATTTAGGTGGATTACGGCTGAAACAAAGGGATAATATTGATTTGGGTGTAAAGGGAAGGGTATGGAGACTTCGGCATGGACAAGTTTGCGGAACGTTTAACGGAATACAAATCAAAAGAAGAACTGGAAAATCTAAAGCATCAGCTTTTTATGGAAAATGTCCGGCTTCAGGCGGAAAAAAGCCAAATGGAAAATGATCATGAAGTGCTTCGGAAAGAGAAAAAGGAAGTTGCGGCTGACAGAAAGCAGTTATCCAGAGAAAAGAAACAACTGACCATCGAGATCAATCAGCTTCGGGAACAAGTGGAATACCAGAGGAAGCGTCTGAGGGAGGATGAGAGGCTGTTAGACCAGAAGCAGAAGCTTGTAGAGCGTGGCTATGAGATGTTAGAACAGGATAAAAAGCAGATACAGAGGGAATACAGCCGGATGGAGCAGGAGCGCGAACAGCTCCGCAGGGCAACTGCTTCGGCAAGAAAGGAAGTTTATGCTACAGGTCTGTTTTTCCGTGGAGTAAATAATCAGGTTGCTTTGAAGAAACGCTATAAGGATCTTTTAAAGATTTATCATCCTGATAATATATGTGGAGATAACGAAATACTATTAAAAATCAACCGTGAATATGAAGAACTAAAGGAACGGTTTGATTATGCGGAAACAGTATAGAGATAGATTGAAAAATAATATGATATAAAAAGCAGATATAGAAGCAGATATATCTGTTTTTTTTATGTTCATTTTCTGCATAAAATGTCCGTTTTCTGCAATGGATATTGATGAATAAAATCCCTTTTGATAGCATGAAAAATTAATGACTTATGAAAAAACGAGTTACAAAAAGAGAAAAGGGGAATGGAAGATGAAACGAAGACGACGGATTTTAGGTATGATATTGACTATAATATTATGTATATCTAGCATTTTTTCCAATACATGTATTTTATATGCCTATTCGGATGTTTCCGAAACGTATGATGAACAGATTGTGCCGGAGGGAAGCATTTATGAGGCAGATGGATATTGTATTGAAACGGTTATTACAGATGATTGGGCGCATGCGTATAATATAAGAATAATAATCACAAACACTTCTGATTCAGTGATACATAACTGGGGACTTTTGTGTACTACGGAAGATAAAATAATGAATTTATATAATGCCAAAGAAATGGAGTATGAGGGAGAAGATCATTTCTTTAAAAATCTGGGGTGGAATCAGGATATTCCCGTCGGAGAAAGCGTTTCCTTTGGATATACTGCAGAATACGGAGAGATGCCTTTTGTGCCGACGGAATTTAAATTAGTGTCTATTCCCAATGAGGTGACGGCAGAGCGTTATCGTGTCAGTTATCATGTGTTTCAGGAATGGGATACAGGTGCACAGGCAGAAATTTTAATTGAAAATATTTCAAACACTGATATAGAAGACTGGATACTTGAATTTGATACGGAATTGGAAATTACACATATATGGAATGCACAAATTGATTCCCATGAGGGACAACATTATATTATTCGAAATATGGAGGATTCACAGAATATTAGAGCCGGAGAGACTAAGGTAATAGGTCTTCTGATAGAACATAGTGAATTAGCAGGTGAGTTGGGCAACATTACTATGAAAGAAGTGACACATGATGGTCTGGATATTTCCGACAGCGACATGTCTCATGAAGAAGCCGGATGGATTGAAGTGGATTGCTCAGATTTTGAAAGATTATCTGAAGACAGGGAAATATATTGGTTAGATGCGACAAAAACAGCGCTGAACGGTACTCTGAGTAATTCTGAACAGGCAGTATCTATGAATTATATCATTACAGATATTACCGATACGGTATTATTTCAGGGTGAAATTATTACGGCATCCGAATGGAACATTCAAAATATCGGATTTGTAGTTGGGGCAAATCATATATGTATAGAAGCAGGTTATGATGACGGCTCCATTGCAAGACGCGAACTGACGATAATCAATTATTGTGAAGAAAATATGGCGGCTGCCGGAGTGAATCTAGGAGATAGCGATGGGGATGGTATCTGTGATTATTATGAGACTGTGCTGGGATTAGATCCCTATGGTGTGGACAGTGACGGTGATTCGATTGCAGATATGGATGAAATAATTTACACTGGAACAGATCCTTGCAACTCAGATACGGACGGAGATGGTATCCGTGATGATATGGAAGATGAGGATGGAGACGGGTTGACCGTAAGCGAAGAATTGGCGATAGGAACCAGTCCCCATTCGGAAGACAGCGATGGAGATGGATTCAATGATAAGGAAGAAATTACTTTTTACGGGACAGATCCTTGCAATCCGGATACAGACGGAGATGGACTTCGTGATGGTTTAGAACCGGTTCTTGGTTTTGATCCCTGCAATCCGGACACGGATGGGGACGGTATGATTGATTCCGAAGAACTGGTTTTGCAGAAAGCTCATCAGGAAATTGTGACGGAAGGAAGCATTGTAACCGATGTTTCTGTAGATATGCTTTGTGCAGGCGATATTAATGAGCAGGTATCTATTTACGATACCTACGGAGTTGATAAACTATCATCGGATGTTGCAGGGCTCATAGGCGTTCCTGTAGAAATCATTTCTTTTACGGACTTTGATTCGGCAATCATTACCTTTACTTATGACGTGGCAGATCTTGGAACCATACCGGAAGAAAATCTGTGCATGATGTGGTATGATGAGGAAAATAAAACGTATCAGATTTTAGAGGACAGCGTAGTAGATACGGTAAATCATACCGTATCTTACACAACGACTCATTTCTCTACTTATTTATTGGTTGATAAACAGATTTGGTATGATACTTGGAGACAAAACATAGATTACAGTACGTATGTCATAGACAATGAGGATACTATTATTCACTATGATATTATTGCAGCCATCGATTATACCGTCTCAGCAGAGGAATTGGAAAAGGAAAGAGCGTTGGTTCAGAACCTTATCGATGGAATGCTGCCGGGGGATAGAATCAAGATTGTCTTCTATACGAATGATAATGCGTTCTATACAAATAATTGGTATACCTCCGCCAGTTCGGCATCTTATATCTTAAGTAATCTGGAGAGTATCTACCGACGTCAATATGGAACAAACTTAAACGCTACGGCTGCATATAATGGAAATGTTTCTTATGCCCTTCTTGCGATGTCGATCGCTGGTAATAACCGGCCCAGTGCCAGCAATCAAAAGATGGGTTTCATTCTTCATGCGGGAAATGTATATCATGCAGATTCCGTAAGCATGCAGACAAGTATTATCCATGAAATGGATAAGTTAAGCAATGTCCAGATCAATGCCGTTACTGTAGGTGGAGGCGAAAATTCTTTCTTACAGGAAGAGATCGAAAATCGGGGAGGGCAGATATTTATTTTAACTTCTACGGAAGAACTGGCGGAACTGTTACAGGATTTTTTTGATGTGGAACATGAAGGATATGAAGTGAAAGAATTTGATTATACTGATACCGACGGGGATGGATTGTATGACACCTACGAAATCAACGGCATGAGAGTTCAAAATGGAAAAATTGTTTATACAGATCCCTATCATTCGGATTCTGACGGAGACGGGATATCGGATTTTGATGAAATGGGCGGAGTGCCAGGGGAATGGATAGCATGGACAGGCAATCATGAGTGTTCAGCCGTAATCAACAGAATGGTAAGCGATCCTAACCATAGCCGCAGTCTGGATGATAGATATATGCTGGTAGACAATTTCGATTATCTTCCTTATAATGAGGAACTGTATAATCGGATCTTTATTGAGGATACAGGTAAAATTGATGCGGATGGGAATGTCATTTATGGGTTAAGCCACATCTATCAATCCAATCCGGATCAACTGACCACGTTAGAAATCTGCTCCATCCTTTCCAGGGTGGCAATACAGTGCAGTCTGGTGAAGGATTTTGCCCCGAGGTCGGTGACATTCTTAAATGATTATATGGGCAATACGAAACATAGGTATTTCTATTATGCTGCGTCTATGTTTGTTGATGGACAAAATAACGAGGGTGTAAAAGATAACTTATATGGTCTCATTAAAGAGGCAACAAAGTATATCCGGGAGGGTGAGACAATATATGTTACAATGAGACCGGATAAACCACTTAGTGGGATCTCAATACCATACTATAATCTGGATTGGTTCGCCGCTGTACATGAAGCGGATGGCGGCGCAGTTGCGGAAATCAGTTATGATGGGGATGTCTATACCATGAATCTGAAATATTATGTTGTGGATTATTATGACTGGGATGAAGCGCAGGACGGATATTTGGGAATCATCAGCGATCAGGAGATGTATCATCTCTGCCGGACGGGTGCATGCAGGTTCTATGAGAACTGGGGCATCTATGAAACTAGTATATCATGGACAAAGGAAACGGATATCAATGATGTAATATTTGCTATAGATCGGCAGTTATCTATTGACGCGTGGGAAAAGTCTATTGAGGAGAATTTAATTATAACAGCCGGATTGGAGATTGCACATTGGAGCGAATAAAGAAAAAATATACTTTAATAGGAATAAGTATTTTGATTCTTTTGTCTATTCTATACATATTGAATGGATTCTATTGGCGTGCAAAATGTAATCAGACAATGGAGCTGTTCGGGTCGGCAATGATCAACCGAGATATTGATCTTCTGGACGCATTAATGGATCAGGAATGTGAAATGTTTACCACGGAAGGAAAGGTAAGACAATATCAATATCAGAGGGACGTGATTGCGGAGATCTGGGGAACAAAAGAATATACCGTTACCCTCTATCATTATGATTATATTGAAAGTCCATATGTTTTCTGGAATCTTCGTTTAGGTTCCAGTATTTTGGGGGTATGTGAACTAAGGATTGTTGATGCTGGTGGGAAAGAATATCAATTGGTGGTTACTGTATCGATAAGAAGAAATGAAGATGGAAGAATTTTGCATTCTACTGCATATCTAGATCAAAATCCCACCCGCTGGGGCTTATAAGGATGCAATGCTTCGTCTGATATGGGAAGATGCATTAATGCCGGAAGGAAAATCAAACATTGGAGCGAATAAAGAAAAAATATACTTTAATAGGAATAAGTATTTTGATTCTTTTGTCTATTCTATACATATTGAATGGATTCTATTGGCGTGCAAAATGTAATCAGACAATGGAACTGTTTGGGTCAGCATTGATCAACCGGGATCTTGATCTTTTGGATACATTATTTGATCAGGAATGCGAAATGATTCCTATAGAAGGAAGGGAAAGACAATATCAATATCAGAGGGACGTGATTGCGGAGATCTGGGAAACAAAAGAATATACCGTTACCCTCTATCATTATGATTATATTGAAAGGCCTTATGCTTTCTGGAATCTTCGTTTAGGTTCCAGTATTTTAGGGGTATGTGAACTAAGGATTATTGATATCACTGGAAAGGAATATCGGTTGCTTATTACTATGATAATATATAGAAATGAGGGGGGGGGAAGGATTGTGCATTCTAATGCGTCTCTAAATCGCAATCCCACCCGCTGGGGCTTATAAGGATGAAATTTTCATCTGGGATAGAAAGTGGTTTTTATGATATGGAACAAAAAAGCAAATATGGAAGCAGATATCCATCTGCTTCCATATTTGCTTTTTATTTACCTCTTTAAGTTCAGAAAGAATCTGATTAAGCTCTTTCTACCTTACCTGACTTTAAGCATGTCGTACATACATGAAGTCTTTTCGGTGTTCCGTTAACAGTACATTTTACATTCTTAACATTAGAGTTCCAGATTCTGTTAGATCTTCTATGAGAATGGCTGACATTGTTACCGAAATGAGCACCCTTGCCGCAAATATCACATTTTGCCATGTTGACACCTCCTTGAAAATAATGATCCTTACTATAAGTGATTTGATAAATCTGATCACAACATTCGTATTTTAACAGATAAAAGTAAGGATTGCAAGTGATTTAAAAGAAATTTTCTGGTATTTATAATCTTTTGCAATTTTATGTTTCATTTTTTTTGAAAATCGGTTATACTTTTAATAATATTGATTATGCAGGGGCAAGGAGGATATCTATGAAGGGTTCAATGGATACTCATTTAGGAAGCATACAGATTGATAACGAAGTCATAGCACAGCATGCCGGCATGATTGCAACGGAGTGTTTCGGCATTGTGGGCATGGCGTCTGTTAATGTGAAAGAAGGGCTCGTTCGGATCTTAAAACAGGATAGTGTCAATCATGGCATCATTGTCAGCGCCAATCATAATAAACTGTCTTTAGAATTTCATGTGATTGTTGCATATGGAGTCAGCATTCTGGCGGTTACGGATAATCTGATCAGCAATGTGAAGTATAAGATCGAGGAATTTACCGGTCTTGAGGTAGAAAAGATCAACGTATACATTGAAGGCGTACGCGTCATTGATTAAGGAGGAGTTAAAACAGTGGCAGTGAAGACTATAGATGCAAAGATTTTGGCAAAGATGTTCTTATCGGGCGCAAAGGGTCTGGAGGCTAAGAAAGAATATATTAATGAATTAAATGTATTTCCGGTTCCCGATGGTGATACCGGTACAAATATGACATTAACGATCATGTCCGCTGCAAAGGATGTGTATGCACTGGATGATCCGGATATGCAGACGCTCTGCAAATGTATTTCCGGAGGATCTCTTCGTGGTGCAAGAGGTAATTCCGGTGTTATTTTAAGTCAGCTTCTTCGCGGATTTACAAAAGTGATCAAGGAACATAACGAATTAAATACGGCAGTTATTACCGCCGGTCTTGATAAGGCTGTTGAGACGGCTTATAAGGCTGTTATGAAGCCTAAGGAAGGAACGATCCTGACTGTGGCAAAAGGCGTTGCAGAGAAGGCAAACGAACTGTTTGAAGCAGGAGAAACGGATCTGGTTGTATTCGGACAGGGGATTCTGGATCATGCCAATGAAGTGTTACAGCAGACGCCGGAACTGCTTCCGGTGCTGAAGGAGGCAGGCGTTGTGGATTCCGGCGGACAGGGACTGGTAGAAGTGCTGCAGGGAGCCTATGATGCATTATGTGGGAAAGAGATCGATTTTACAATGGACGCTGCGACCTCGGAAGCAGCCGGTGAAACCAGAAAGCTGAATACGTCGTCCCAGAGCCTGCAGGCACAAGCTGAGATGGAAATCAAGTATGGCTATTGTACGGAATTTATCATATTGCTGCAGAAGTCTTTTAATGTCAAGACGGAGCAGGACTTTAAGGGGTATCTGGAAAGCATCGGTGATTCCATTGTTTTGGTGTCGGATGGCGAGGTTGTTAAAGTGCATGTACACACGAATGATCCCGGACTTGCGATCCAGCGTGCTTTAAAATATGGTGCACTTTCCAATATGAAGATCGACAATATGCGCTTGGAGCATCAGGAGAAACTGGTTAAGATGTCAGAACAGAAACCGGAAACGCAGGATTCGGATTCTTTGAATGTAGCGCTGGTTCAGGAGCAGCCTACGGAAAAGAAAGCGGTTGGATTTGTTACGGTATCCGTAGGCGCTGGCATCGGCGAAATCTTTAAAAATCTTGGTGTTGACTGCCTGATTGAAGGCGGGCAGACCATGAATCCCAGCACGGAGGATATGCTGAAGGCAATTGAAATGATCAATGCTGAAACCATCTTTATCTTCCCGAACAATAAAAATATTATTCTTGCGGCGAATCAGGCAAGAGATCTGACAGAGGATAAGAAAATTATTGTGGTTCCCACAAAGAATGTACCCCAGGGAATTTCTGCGTTGATCAGCTTTGTGCCGGATATTAGCCCGGAGGAGAATCTGGAGACTATGATGGCGGAAGCGGAGAAGGTAAAGACGGGACAGATCACTTATGCAGTACGGGATACGGTAATTGAAGGCACTGAGATCCATCAGGATGATTATATGGGCATCGGAGACGCTGGTATCTTATCCAACGGCAGGGATATTGATGAAGTCATGCTGAATATGTTGGAGAAGATGATCACAGAGGAAACAGAGCTGGTTAGTATCTATTATGGTTCTGACGTCAAGGAAGAGGAAGCGCAGGCGCTTTTGGAGAAGATCCAAGAGAAATATGATAGTGTAGACGTGGAGTTCCAGAATGGCGGTCAACCGGTGTACTATTATATTGTATCTGCTGAATAATATCTTTCGTATGTTTATGAATCTATAAAAAATGCATTTTTTCCGGCAGGATGAAATTTGGACGGATGTTTAGAAAACTACATAAGAGTACGTCGGAGGGCGTGCTCTTATTTATTGTATTTGTGATATTATGATAGGATTCGAGTGTCAAAAGGGGTCTTTTAAATTTTGAGGCGGCAGGCTGCGCAAATCATCATCTGTGCCTATGCCGCTGTACGGAAATAAGAAATTCTAAACATTCCTAATTGAAGTTGTGGAAGACGGACGCAAACGGGGCAAATTCGCCATCCATGGCTCAGTTGCCCCTTTTCGGAACATCGTGTTCCGAAATTGCTGGGATTGGATAGGAATGTTAAGAATTTCTAATTTCCTTCCAATGCATAGGCACAGATGATGATTTTTGCAGCATTGACAAATTCATAAGCAGGTGCTGGGAAGCCTGCTGGCAGTGCCGCTACGTGCGTCGCGCAGGGCGATAATGTATATAATGCATCGGGGAGGATTGGCTACGCTATGGAGCTGCAGTCGGAAATTACAGATATCAAGGGAATCGGCGAACATACGGCGGGATTATTTGCGCGGCTTGACGTCAGGACGGTCAATGATCTGTTGCATTATTTTCCGAAAAATTATGTGCTGTTTCCGCATAAAAAAGCGATTGCAGAATTGAAAGACAGGGAAAGCTGCGTGATTGCCGGCTATATCATCGGTACGCCGCGGATGTTCCGTAAGGGAAGTAAGACGGTTCTTTCTTTTCAGGTAACGGACCGCACCGGGGAGGTTACGCTGACTTATTTTAATATGCCGTATCTGAAAAAACAGATCATAGCAGGAAAGCAGGTGCTGGTACATGGCATCTGCAGGATCGGGGAGTATGGACGGAAACGTTTGGAACAGCCCAAAATGCTGAAAGCGGAAGAATATGAGGAATGGAAGGATACACTGCAGCCTGTCTATGGGCTGACAGAGGGACTGACGAATAAGAAGATCAGTAAGGCGGTATCAGCAGTGCTTTCCTGTATTGAAAAGATACAGGAATATCTGCCAGCGGATGTTGTCAGGGAGGAAGGACTCAGCAGTATAGAAAAGGCGGTCCGGCAGATGCATTTTCCGGAAACTATGGAAAGTGTCTATGAGGCGAGAAAGCGGCTGGCCTTTGATGAATTCTTCTTATTCCAGATGAGGGTCCGTGAGCTTAGAAAAAATAAGCAAAAGCACGTAACCGGCAACAAGATGGAGGATGACGGGAGCTGTGATGCACTGGAAGCAAAACTTCCCTTTGCCCTGACTGATGGACAGAAACAGGCGGTGGAGGAGATCAGAAAGGATCTGTGTTCCGGTTATCAGATGAACCGTCTGATACAGGGGGATGTGGGCTGCGGAAAAACCATCGTTGCTTGGATGGCGGTACTGATGACAGTGTCCAACGGATATCAGGCGGCAATGATGGCGCCGACGGAAGTGCTGGCTGCCCAGCATTATCAGGATATCTTACATATGACAGAGAAATATGATCTTCCCATCAGACCGGTTCTTCTTACGGGATCAATGACTGCTAGAGAAAAAAAACTGGTCAAAGAGGGAATCGCAGCGGGGGAGTATGATTTGGTACTTGGTACACATGCGTTGATTCAGGATACGGTGGTGTATCATAATCTTGCGCTTGTGATCACGGATGAACAGCATCGTTTTGGTGTCAGACAGAGAAGTACGCTGATGGGGAAGGGAATGGAGGTGCACGTGCTTGTCATGAGTGCAACGCCCATACCAAGAACCCTGGGGCTGGTGTTATATGGAGATCTGGACGTTTCAGTGATCAAGGAACTTCCGGCGCAGAGGCTTCCGATCAAGAACGCCGTCGTGGATACTAGCTACCGTGAGAAAGCTTATGCATTTATTTTAAAACAGATTGCAGAGGGAAGACAGGCGTATATCATCTGTCCTATGGTAGAAGAAGGACAGATGGAGGATCTTGTCAATGTCACAGATTATTCCGAAGAGTTAAAAGAACGGTTTGCCGGCGCGGCGCGGGTTGCCATGTTGCATGGGAAGATGAAGCCCAAAGAGAAGGATGCCGTTATGACGGCATTTAAGGAGCATCAGACGGATCTTCTGATTTCCACTACCGTGGTGGAAGTTGGTGTGAATGTGCCGAATGCTACCGTGATTATGGTGGAAAATGCAGAACGGTTCGGATTGTCTCAGCTTCATCAGCTCAGGGGGCGGGTCGGCAGAGGAGATCAGCAGTCGTACTGTATGTATGTGGTTGGTAATGACAGTAAGAAAGCCAAGGAACGTCTGGCGATTCTGGCAAAGACCAATGACGGTTTTCAGATTGCGGAGGAAGATCTGAAGCAGAGGGGACCGGGAGATTTCTTTGGGCTGCGTCAGGCTGGTATTCTGCAGTTTCAGGTGGCGGATATCTTTACCGACGCTGTGATCCTGAAGCGTTCCAAGGAAGTGCTTGAACGGATCGAACGGGAGAATGCGGAGGAATTTGAAAGGCTGTATGAGATATTTAGGAAACAGGAAGAGATGAGCTTTATTGATCTGCATGCGGTGTGTTTATAATAATAGTTTATATTTTTTTAATAGTTTTAGTATAAAAAATATTGAAATTATTTCTCAAATATGCAATACTATATTCTGTATAGAAC
>CAMWHY010000014.1 GCA_947174185.1 uncultured Lachnospiraceae bacterium
AGTATATATCATGCTCAGATTTTTGTCAAGTTCTTTAAGAAATCAGGATAAACTTATAAACTTAAAAAAGTATGATTTCATATTTATTCCACATTGATATTGTAAACTTATTAAGTATGTCAGTTTTTAGATGTTGACTACACAACTAATGATGATGGGACATATACCTATGAAGGTAACATCTACAAGTATAAGATTGAAGTTTCTGGTATTGAAGGAGAATCACAGGTTACATTTATTGTTTTAACAAATGATACAGAAACCAGCTTTGAAGATGTTGCTTATAGTTTGAGAAAAGCAGAGATAAGCACGGGGATACCAGAATTTGTAATATTAGGCTGGTATTAAGAGAGGTGGTCGAGGATTAAAATGAATGGGATTTTCGGAGGAAGAACAAATGTCAGAAAGCTCAGATATACGTTTGCTTATTTTGCCGTTTATCATTGGCATTGTTTTAGGAATAATTGCAAAATTTACAGATGGGCGGGAATTTCTGTACTATTTTCCTGTATTTGCTGATATAATGGGACGATTTGGAATATGGGTCTGGGCGGCTGCGCTGATAGCCATTCATTCAAAAAAACCTTTACTCGCAGCAATCCGTTCCTTCGCTTTTTTTATCGGAATGTTACTTTCATATTATGGTTATACTGTTCTGTTTTTGAATTTTTTTCCAAAATCACAAATAATTTTGTGGAGTATCATAGCTATGGTTACACCGTTTTGCGGTTTTTTGATATGGCAAATAAACAAAGAAAGTCATTATGCAAAAATCATTTCTTCCTTACCTTTTACGATTTTCTTTACAGAATGGTATTTAACAGCTTTTACTGTTCGTGATTGGGCTTTCAGAACTGCCAGAGATGAACTGCTGTTTGGCATTGCTTATTTATGCTTTACTTTCTCATTGTTAACAGTTATTCCAACAAACAAAAAACGATTATTCAGTCTGCTTTATGGATTATTGATATCAATTATACTGATACTACTAATTCAGGCAGAAATTATAGTAAATCCGTACGAGAAATTGCTCAATATATAAATTCCCTGCCAGATTTCTCTGACAGGGAATTTTGTGGGATCGCTTTTTATTCCACGATCTCAATTCTTACATTTCTGATATATATTTCCGCGGTAGAATCCTTATTACCCATGTTAAACTCCAGACGTCCGTTATTATCATCCTTTGTGTTCACGGTAAAATCATAGGTATAGGTCTGCCAGTCGGTTGTCAAAGACAACATCGTATCCTCCAGATAGCGGATCCATCCCGCCGTAGGAGCGGAAACGCATACGATCATGTCTCTGTCCTCTGCGGCGCAGGCTTCAAACGTCAAACGATAGTTATTTCCCTTTATCATGGGAAGCTGCGGCTGTACTATTTGTACGGAATAATCAACTCTTCCCATCTCTTCCGTAGAAATGGTCAATACGCCGTCCTCAATCTTTGCCGAACCCTCGCCACCTTCAAAAAGCAGGAAATACCAGTTCTCTTCATCATCCAAAGCTTCCGCTTCCGCAAAATCGCCGTTATATACCAGATTGCCATCCGGAAGGATCTCCCGGAAATTAGATTCCGGCTTTTCTACGTTGGTGTCATATTCCGGCATCTGATAAACCCTGACATAATCTATTTCAAACTCCGCATTCTCAAAATCCGTGGTTTCATCAGGATTTCCAGGCCATGTTCCGCCGACCGCAAGATTCATCTGTACGAAGAAAGTCTGATCAAAAGGTGCCGGATACGGCTTTTCGTCCTGTCCCGACTCTGCGGTAAACCAGTCGTTTACTGTAAGAACAAGATGATTGTCGATATACCATCTCATTTCCCCCGGTTCCCATTCTACGGAATACTCATGAAAATCTTCCGCAAAAGTCGTGCCGTTAAGCTGGTAGGTTCCCTGCTGTTCTGCATGAGGTTCTCCATAATGAACGGTACAATATGCTATGTCTGTCTGGTTTCCCAAAACTTCCATAATATCGATTTCACCGCACTTAGGCCACTGCCCGTAATAACTTTCGTCGGTAGGCATCATCCAAATCGCCGGCCAGAGTCCCTGCCCTTCCGGAACTTTGGCGCTGACCACCACTTTCCCATACATAAAATCTTCTTTATTCTGGCTGGTCACTTTACCTGAGGTATAATAAGGTTCACCGTTTTCATCCTCGGTCATAATCGCCTTAATGACCAGTCTGCCGTCCCGTAGAAAAACATTGTCGGTGCCCACGGTATATTCCTGCAATTCTTCATTTGTCCATCCCGGCTCATGGGGTTCATAATTCCAGATAGACTCATCAAGCGTGTCAGAATCAAACTCATCGTGCCACAACAGTTCATATCCCTCCAGCTCTGGAACCTGCGTCTGCGCTATTTCCTCCTGAGAAGGATTCTCCTGATCGCTAACCGTCTGACCTTCTCCATCCCCCGAAGCGCCATTGTCCACAACAGAATTATTACAACCTGCAAAAATTAGGGATAATGCCATTGCGGCCATCATTACCAAACTCTTTTTTCCTTTCATAACCAATACGCCTCTCCTTTCTGTTTTTAATATGTAATTGTAGTTGATTTACCTGACAATAAGTCAGGGTTTATATGTACAGTACATTCATCCGGCAGCATATCAATATAAATCGATGGTTTAATTATGACATATTTACTTTTTCTATCATATCTTTTTCTTTACATTAATAATGTTTTCATGACATAATATAAATAAAAAAACAGATAAAATATGTTGAATAAAGGAGCCGTTACTTATGGAATATTGTAAAGAGCTTGCATACAGGGAATTTTTGCAAAGGGAAAATAATATTTTTCGGGCTCCGTATCAACCAGAATTGGAATTTTATGCCGTCATTCAATCGGGAGACATCAATAAAACGAAAGAAATGTGCCGGGAAAGTCTTTTACAGAAACAGGGGCTTGGAATTTTATCACAAAATCCCCTGAATAATATCAGATATCATTTTATTATTACTACGGCTATGGTAGCCCGTTATTGTATTGAAGGAGGAATGGAGCTTTCCGTAGGCTATGCTCTCAGTGATTATTATATCCAGCAAGCCGATCTATGCAATAGCCCGGAACAAATTGCAGAGCTTCATTCTACGATGTGTTTGGATTATGCAAAACGCATGAAAAATCTTCAAAAAAAGATGGTCTGTTCCCAGCCCATAGTAAAATGCATCGATTATATCTACGAAAATCTTCATACCCGCATTACTGTAGAAACGCTGGCAGATTATGTCTGTCTGAATCCTTCTTACTTATCAAGGCTTTTTAAAAAAGAAACAGGCAAGTCTATCAGCGGCTACATTATGGAAAAGAAAACTGCCACGGCTCAAAATATGCTTCTGTATTCCGAATATTCCCCGGCAGATATTGCTGCCATACTTGCCTATCCCAACCAGAGCTATTTTTCTGCAGTATTCAAAAGAAAAACCGGTTTATCGCCAATGCAGTACCGCAAGAAATATTTCCGGGCTATGCCCTTTTCAAAATAGAAACTTATTTCTTAGATATTCCGTTCATATCCAAACGGAAGCGGGAAGTTATAAATTAGCCAAAAGTAATATTGCTAAAAATAGTGTTAAAAGGATGCCTCCGGTCAGACTTATAATGTTGATCAGTTTTACCCAATTTTTTTTGACGACCTTTGAAATGCCAATCGCCACAAAAACGCCTATGATTCCTCCCAATGAATTTGTAATAAGATCCGTAATATCACTTGCTCCAATGGCGAATATAAATTGTACTATTTCAAACAAAAGACTGGTACAAATTATAGGGATAAATTGCTTTAGCAACGGTCTGTCTTCCCATAAAATATGAATAAACAACCCATATGGTATAAATACCAACAAATTCCAAATAATTTCATTGATATATATTCTTCCATTGGCAATCACCGATTCCCCAAACGGAATTAAGTTTATATTTCTTAAATGCGGCAGATCCGTTATGGAAAATTGAAGTTTAAAAAGAATTATCCATGTTAATGCAATAAGATAGAATATCCATAAACCTGTCGTCCATTTTTTTGATCCCATTTACTTTCTCCGTTTCTTTCATAAATGCTATTCCCATTATTGTTCTAATTCTAACATAAAGTTAGATTCCGTCAACCTGCTTTCTTGAATGACGAAAACCATAATAATAGCTATACTAGTATACTTTTTCTCTGCATTAATGTATAATAAATACAATTTTAAGATATATTCCTTGGAATGAAACTCATTTGAAAGGAAGCGCAGAATGAGTCAAGTAGAAACATCAAAAAAGCTGCTTTTTATTGATAACACACAGTCTTGTGAAGAACTTTGCCGAATTCTTGAAGACGAATACGATATAACGATTGTAAAAGATATGACAGCCGCAAAGGAGATTCTGAAGCAGAGTAAGTCGGATATCAATGCCATTTTAATCAATGCGTATCTGCAGGAAGAGATTCGCAAAGCTGTGGACTATATGAAGGAAAGCAAAAAGCTTATTTCCATACCAATTCTTATTTTTGTTGACGAAAATAATTCTGAGGACGATTTTGCGTGTCTCGGATCTGGTGTGATCGATTGTATTTCCAAACCTTATATTAATAAAATTGTCAAAAACCGAATCGCAAATGCAATTGCGTTTACAGATTCTATGACTTTCTACGGAATTGAAACCATACTTAAGCAGCTTCCTTCAAACATTTTTCTCAAGGATAATGAGTGCCGTTATATTTTTGCTACAAAATATTGGCATCATCTGAAAACAGCGGACGATCCCAATTGGTCGATCAGGGGAAAGATCGACCCTGAGATTCGCAAGGATAAAGAAAACGCTATAGCAGCGCATAAAAAAGATCTGGAAATTATTGAAACCGGCAAGGGAGCGACATACACGATCGAAATCAATGAGGATGGGGTACAGGAATTTTTACAGATTATAAAACAGCCTCTTTTCAATGAAGAAGGATCTGTTACCGGTATCATCGGTCTGATCAACGATGTGACCGAATTCGAATTACTGAAAAAGAAGCTCCGAAAACAGGCAATAACTGATGAACTGACTGGTCTGTATAACAGGTCATTTCTGGAAGAATTTATTAAAACGCACAACGAAACCTGCTATCCAATCGCCATTATCTCTGCTGATTGTGACGGACTCAAGGAAATAAACGATACATACGGCCATGCTGCGGGAGATGAATATATCAAAGCTACCGTAAGCCTTTTCCAAATGGTTTTACCACAAGAGCGCATATTGTTTCGTATGGGTGGGGATGAATTTCTCATTCTATTACCATCTACTTCAGAGGAAACAGCCCTGCTCCTTGTAAAGCTTATGAAAGAAAAAGAAAAACTATTTTGCGTAGAGGATCAGCAGTTAAGCATTTCATTTGGGGTATCTGTCATGAATAGCAGAACAGATAACTTCCACATTTGCATTACCGAATCGGACAGAAACATGTATCTTGAAAAAAAGACAAAAAAAAGAAATATCTAAGCCACAGACTAACTATTAAGCCTTACTTAAAAACCCTTGTTGATAGCATCTGCAAACTTTTTCACTCCTTGTTTATCTGCTATAAATCTAATCCCTTCATCATATCCATAAATACGTCCTTTTGTCTGATTCGCAACATTGATCCATAATTCTATCTCAATAACCTCATCCTCTAATATATGATCAAATTTTAACTCAAAATTTGATTCCAAATTGCAGAAGGAAAATGAACTGCTTTCTTTTTTCTCCAAACAACTAATGAGATCATTTATGCCCTTTACCAATTGTTTTACTTCGTACACGTTTAAAGTAAAATTGATGTCTTTTCCCATCTCTACATTTTTTGTTTCCGAAGAAAGCTTTATAACGCCTGGTATCCAGGTTTCATGATCTGAATTACCGATTTCATATTCTTTTTCCAATTCTAAAACAAACTCAACATTTCCTTCTAAGTTACTTAAATAAGCCATATATTTCCTTCCGTCTGTCCATCAACAAAAATTCTTTACCTTTTCTATTTTTTTAACCGAAAACCCATTGCGTTATGATAAAACGCTACCAAAGAGAAGTCATCTTAATTTTTCCGTAGAATATAAATACCATATATTCCTAATAATAAATACATTGATAGACAAGCGATTAAGCCTATAGTTGGATATTGATTGCTTTTAGAAAAACAAAATGGTATACCACACAAATCTACTATGAAATGTAAAATAATCGGTATCCATAAATTTCTGGTTTTGACATAAACTGCCCCAAAATAAATTCCTAATGCAGCAGCCCAAACAGCTTTGCATATAATTGTTATAATCGGTTGACCGAGTGCACCAAAAATATGTCCAAATCCAAACAGTGCAGATGATATAATGACTGCATATAATGTGGCATTATTTCGTTTACCAAACCATTTTTCAATGACATTCTGTAATAATCCTCTCAGATAAATTTCTTCCATTATTGCAACACCTATGTAATACACAACACCTTCTACAATAACTCTATATATTGTTGGTTTACTATTAAACGGTGAAAGTCCTATGCAAAAAGCAACTGCCACTATAAGTGTAGCAACAAGGGAAGGAATACCATACTTTTTCAAACCAGTCAGAATATTTTGAAATTGCAATCCAAAATTCCATTCTTTTATAATTGTTTTCCTACATATATAACATAAAGCAAAAGCTAATATAAAATTTATCATCAAAGAAAAATAAATTGGGTCTATATCCTTGATTTGTATATTACAAAATAAAGCCGCAGGTAATGCGGTCATTTCCATAAAGGTCATTATTAAAGTCAGTATAGTAACACTGATTGATATACGTTTGTTTATCATGGTTAATCCTCTTTCCCTCTCTTCTGTTCAATCATCATCTGCCAGTAGTGAAGAGCCTTAGTCTGTCTTTAAAATGCACCCCTTGCATAAAATGATAATACTATAACCCGTGACATCAAAACAAATCCGAATGAGTCCCTGTACGGAACAGGAACAATTCAAGAGTTTCTTCATTTACACGATAAACAAGAAGCCAGTCTGGTTCAATATGGCATTCCCGAAAGCCTCTGTACTCACCTGTCAGTCCGTGATCACGATATTTATCGTCAAGCTTCTCCTGTGCCGCAAGAATGTTTACCACAGTTCGAAGATTCTCTATCTTGAGACCTCTCTTTTTTGCAAGCTTCAAATCCTTTTTAAATTGGTTGGAAGGAACAATCTCAAGCATCGTCAAGCACCTCTTCCATCAAATCATCAAAAGAATCATAACGTTTATAGCTGCCGGGATTCTTCTTCATCTCCTCATACTCGGCAAGAGCTGCTTTGGTCTCGGCATTCGGAATCCTTTTTACTTCAAAAGGAATTCCATCATGATAAACTGCACTTTTTAAGAACATCGTTATTGCAGAAGACATATTCAAGCCAAGATCGTTAAATAAGGACTCTGCAGACTGTTTTAATTCAGTATCAACACGAACATTTATATTTGTTGTAGCCATATTATTCACCCCTTTCTTCAAGTACTTCCATTATAGTATATGCAGTAAACATCGTCAACATTCTGTAATGGCTTGTTTTGCATCGTTTTACAAAAAAAGTGTGTGTTCATCCGACTGTCCACCAACCAAAATTCTTTACCTTTTCTATATTTTTTTAAATCCTGAAACTAATTGAGTTATCGTGCTAATGATTTTATTTTCATTTATTGCTTTAGTTTGAGCATAATTTAATGCCAATTCATTTAACGCTCCGGAAATAGAATATGCCATTAGTTCTATATCAACATTATCGTTTATATAGCCCCATGCTTTTAAGTCACTGATATGCTCTTGTAAAACATTCATGGAATTCTCTTGATCAATCTGCCGCCAGGCAGTCCAACCAAGTACTGCGGGGGCATCGACTAATAATATACGTTTATTTTCTCTTTCATTGGCAGCTTTCACAAAGCCAACACATCCAAGTATCAGTTGTTGCCACGGATCATTACTTTTCATTGCGGCTTTTTCAATTTGTACTGAAACATCTTTTTGAACACATTCTAATACTGCTGTAAAAAGTCCCTGTTTATTTTTAAAATGATGATAGACCGCTCCCCTTGTCACATTTCCTTCCTCAGCTATTTTTTCTAATGCAACATCAAAATAACCATACTCCGTAAAATGCTTTCGCGCAATCGTTAATAAATTAGATATCGTTTTAAAACTAGCTTCCTCATTTTTCATATTTAAAATTCTCCGATATTTGATTTATTTCAATTTTGATTTCTCATACCATGTTTAATTATCCATTCTTGTGCTTTCGAGCAACCTGTCTTTTCCCATTGTGCAATTATCATTTTAGCTTTCTCTGGCACCTCTTTGTATAGATCATTCAAATTGTTACCAACGCTTTTTTGCACAATTTTTTCCGGATCATCTTTTAAGTTGGTAAGGATAGCAGAATACTTTTCAAATTCATTCAACGCAACAAAAAGTTTTTGTGACCATGGCAAACGTATCCTTACTCCCTCGCTTGCAAGCCTCCGCACGTGAACATTTTTGTCTTTTGTCCAAATAATCAATTCATCCATTACTTCTGCCGGATGTTCTTTTAATAAAGGGCGGATAGCATATTCACCAGTAAATCGTTTCGTCAATTCCTTTAAAAATGATAGAGATAATTCCCAGTTTTCATTTCCATATCGCTCAACATATCTACTAACAGGCCATAACCACCAACCAAAATTGAACATTCCTTTTGCTTCCTTCAATTCCGGTCCAAGCATATCATTAAACGCTTTTACATTTTTTTGATAATCATTACCCATACTCTGCTGCATGGCATCCACTATACAATCAAAACGTGCAAATAATTCTTTATCTTCTATCTGCCCAATCAAATTGCAGGAAAACATTTCTGAATCAAAATAAGGCATAACACTAGCAAGCTTTTCTGAAATATCTTGAATATACTGGTCATTATAATGATCTTTATGTTTCATATTTTATCCCTTTCGCGCAAAACATACATACTGTATGTATGTTTTATAGCATCAATTTACCTAAAAGTCAAGTTCTTATTAACAATCGTTCAACTTTTCAGGTCATTATGATATCTTTCATTAATGGGAACTTATCTACCATTATTTTATGGTCCCATAATTGAGATGATTGTCGTAATTTTATTGTTCTCCATCATCGAGGTAATGCGTTTTGAAAAACGATGATAGAAATCAATTACAACAGAAATATGTTTTTGAATAGCTGTATTATCACGATTGATGTAATCTACATCACTTTGAGGACACATATAAAAAATCGAAAATTTCTTTTTGATATCGTCAAGCCGGGGGTTATCATAATCCGATTCCAGTAAAGCTGCAACTTCCTCAATTTCTTTTACCATTTCATTTAACGTATCGTAGGTAAAAAAATTATGTGTAAGATACCACTCGAAACCACTGACGTAGCCCAAATCATATTTGTAACGCCTCTTATTGTAAGTGAGATCTGCATCAAAATATTTGTAAAAAAAATAGGAAAGAAAACAATCAATATCTCCTTCCTCAATTGAAAACTCCTCAACCAGTTCCACAACCTCATCCCACAATATTTTTCCCGTATCTTTAAGTATTACAGGTCTGAACCAAAAATAGGATGCCGGGTCATGCCCTTCAATTATTTCAATCTGAAATCCCATACACAAACCTCTATTCTCTTTAAACTATACCCTTTTCGGAAAAATGTTCCTATTAACTAATCTATAACTTTGAAATCAGACATCAATATCATCTGTAAATAATTCAGGAACACCTTGTTCTTTCAGTGACATCCTATCTTCATCAGACAAGGGAATCTTATGAAACTTGCCATCCGTTTTATACTTGCCTTTTTCAATATCTAAGTACAAATCACCCACAAAATCCAACCATTTCGATGCATATTTTTCTGGGTTAATAACCTTAAAAAAGTCATATCCTCCCGCTTTATAAAAAACCTGTATAGCTTCGTGAAGAAAACTATTGTCTGTTAGCTGTAGTTCTGCTGGAATGATAAAATCATGCTTATCCCATTCTCCATAATTAACTCTTTCAGGTATTTCTAACATAGATAATCCTCCACAACTTCCGACCACAGCAAATTAAAACGTCTTCTAACAGCTTCATCATAAAAACATCTCCGTATTCCAAACCATATTCACAAGCTGTACAAGAAGCTGAATCCGCTCAGTGATCTCAGCTTTACCAAACTGCACATAAGGCTTAAAGCTCAGGTCATTATCGGCAATAAACTTCTTGAACTTAGGATTGTTCTGATACGCCAGTTCACCAAGGGACTCCGTGTAAATGTTCCCTTCATTTGAGCAGTATTTCGAGAGCTTATAATCGTATTTGGAATCATTAAGACTGGCATTGATACTTTTATGAAGAAGCAGCAAAGCACCGAAACTATTCCTCCAACGTCTAAATTCTTCCTGATCAGCGTACTCGTCAGTGAACCACTCATAGTGGTTTGCAATAATGTGTTCAATTTCAAACGGATTCTTTGTTTGAGTATTCATGTAATTACAGTAGTTTGAAGCAACTTCCGTCTGCTCTTCTATGTAACCGGTGATACGGGCGAGCATATTTTTGATGTATTTCTTGGTAAAACTATTTAGCCTTAATTCAGGAAGCGCCGTTGTTGGATCATAAGCAAGATTATCATATTGCTGCTTCAGCCGGGCCTTTAACTCTTTAACAGAACAGCAGCGTATATTCTTCGTTACATTGAACACATAATTCTTAATTGTGCTGTAATCAACGGATTTGTAGTTTGTAACTCTGGCCGTAATTAAAAGATCAATAAACCGGGCAACTAAATTCATCTTCTCAATAATTACAGACCATGTATCCTCATAGCAAATCGCTGCCAACAGCAATTGCGGCTGAAGCGTAAAATTGACTTGGGCATTGTAATAGATGTACTTTGTTTCTTCCGCAAAGCTACTCTCTGCCTCACGGATCTTCATATAGACATCCGCAAACTTAGAAAAACGCATAATGAAATGCTCAAAATCATCCGTTGTAGTGAGACCCAATTTATCGCGCTCGTCACGTACCCATTTGTGGAACGAGCCTCCAATAATATCAAAGTCCTGATTTACGGCACCTGCCTTTGTTTCACGGATCGTCTCAGCATATTGAGCTCTCAGCCATGCCTTGACGAAGGTTTCGTCACCTTTATCATCATCTTTCTTTAGGGAAAGGACCTTATCTTTCCATACACCATTTAATTTCTCACGTTTGGTATCATCCTTGATCTCAGACAGCAGATAACCCTTCAGCATTTCTGTTGATGTGAGACTAAGACCGCGGTCATTCATTGTTACAAACACCTTGTGGGCATCCTGCTCCGTGGTGGCTACAATCTCAATAAAGAACACCTTTTCGGCAAGCCAGTCACAAAAATGTAAGAGCATATCGTCCGTAATATCATCATCGGGAAAAACTTCAATAATATCGTTATACCTGCCATACAGATTTTTCACGGATTCGCCAACATCTGTCGTATCAAATGGTTGATCATTAAAAATTGCATTCATACAGTCCGATCTGTCATCCACATTGATGTTGAAGGACTTTGTTCCGTATGCTTCAGAAAAAATCATCTGCTCAATCATGCTGTAGCTCTGTCCAAGCGTGTGCAGCCGATTATTCAGATACATCAACAAAAGCGTTAGCGAAGAAAACCTTTGCTGTCCATCGATGATAGCGTTTTCTCTTCCAGCAAGGACGATAGATCCCATGAAATAAGCACCATAATTCTGTACTTCCTGACGGTCATCGCCGGAAGTATAATAATCTAAAAATTCCGACGTAAGGTCATCAATCAATTCCTCGATATGTTTTCTCTGCCACATGTATTCCCGTTGATAGTAATGAATGGAATACTTTGTATTCTGCAAAAGCTGCTTTAAGCTCTTAGGAGAGCCTTCAATCTTTTTCATATGTTTCCTCCTGCCTTTTTAAGTAATGCCAGACTCAGATGACATTGTAGTATAAATTCAATTTAAACTCTATACTCTATTATTTCTTCGACACTTTTTCTGGGTCGGGGATTCGGATGTTCATCAGAATATCCTAATGATATTGCACCAACTAACTGACCGGATATCCCTATAAAATCAACCAATTCATCATACGCAAAACATGTATTTGCAATCCAGAGTGTTCCATATCCTAATTCCGTTGCCGCAAGTAATATATTCTGAATAGATGCTCCAATAGACAATATATCACATATCTCTGTGATTCTGCCATCAGCATCTATACTTTTATATGGTGACTGTCCATTTGTGTTTTCAACGATGATGAGCACAGGTGCTTCTCTCATAATCTTTAAGGTATGAAATGCATCCGGCAAACCATTTTGTGACTTTGGTAATAATTGCTTTCCATCACGTTCTCTTATAAGCCCTTTTTCCATTTCATCTAAAAGATGATTCTTTGGCTCATCTGTGTACACTATGTATTTCCACGGCTGTCTATTCTTAGCAGAAGGTGCAAGAATACCGGCCTTAATGATTATCTCAATATCTTTTTTATCAACAGCATCCGACTTATATTTTCTGATGCTCCTTCGGTCAATGATTTCTTTCATATCATTACTCCTAATATAAACTTTTAGCGCAGAACTTGTCGTAACAGCGATTTGGCTATCTACTGTTTCAAATTGATCAACCAAAGACTTCTGCCGCAGCAACAATTTTAAGTATTGACTCGTCTGCCTTATCTCTTCCGTATGCGTCAAGAAAACGTTCGTGGTATTTATTTGTTTTCAGATTAAAACCAAGGGACCAAACTCCCCAAAAAATATCTATATGCCTGTCACCAACACCGCCGTTGCCAACATCAATGAACCCGGATAGATTCCAGTTATTAAGAATAATATTGGGCAAACAATAATCACCGTGAAGCAGAACCTTGCTTTGCAGAGCATCTTTTCCTGCAACCAGAACGTCATAAGCTTCTTTTGCCGAACGGTAGCCGAAGCGGTCAGGAAAATGTGATTTATGATAATTCCCTGTGCAGTAATTCTTCTCAGCTCCAGCAAGGTATTCCGCCGTTCTGTCCGGGATCGGACAATCGCTATAATCTGTTTCGTGAAGTTTTCTTAATTCGTATGCAATGGTGTCACATAAACGTTTAGGATCCATAAGATACCTTTCGTGTACACAGTCCTCACCGATAACAGCGGTTGTTAAAAGCCAATCACTATTATTTGAAATATAATTCAACACCTCTGCACCAAACCCCTTAGAGTAAAAGTATTCTGTCATCTGGGATTCTTTTTCAAGCATTCCTCTGTCTGAACATTTTAAATAGTACCCATTTCCCTTATCAATAAAATACACTTTTGCTTTGGGTGAGCAGGAAGTATCGTAAATATTTGCCCCAGAGACAAAGCGCTGAATATCATGCGGCATATCATTTGGAATTCTATTTAATAATGTTTTCTTCACTAGTTCTTTTCCTTTTTGTGAGATAGCATTACCACGGTCTCCACGTGCCCCGTATTAGGAAACATGTCACAAGCCCTCACCCTTTTTAACTCGTATCCATTCTCACGCAGATACTTTACATCCCTCGCCAAAGTCCCGGAATCGCAGCTCACATAAACGATCCTCTCCGGCTTCATCATAACCATCGTTGAAAGGCATCCCTCGTCACAGCCTTTTCGGGGAGGGTCCACTACAATGACGTCAGGTGTTCTCATAGAATCTGTTTCATGTATGCCTGTTCCCTGTTGTTCATAAAATCGGGGTAATACCTCTTCCGCTTTTCCCACATAGAATGTGACATTGTCAATCTGATTCCACGCCGCATTTTCTTTGGCGTCCTCGATTGCCTGAGGCACGATCTCCACACCATAAACATGTTTTGCTCTCTTTGCAAGAAATAACGAAATCGTCCCGATGCCACAATAAAGATCCCACACGGTTTCCTTTCCGGTCAGTCCCGCATACTCCAGCGCAGTAGAATAAAGCCGTTCCATCTGAACCGGATTGACTTGATAAAAAGACAATGGAGAAATTTTAAATCTGATTCCTGTCTCTGCAATTCTTTCCCATTTCCCCGATCCCTTTCCATAGGAATCATTTTTTTGGACAAAAGCCGTCTGATATATTTCATCAGCGACCTTAGGCTCTCCCCAGATGGTCTTATAGGTATCTCCTAAGATAACGTTTGTATTTTTTTCATTTGGACTGATGGAGATAGAATACATCCCGGGAATCTTCATAAGTTTCTGGATCAATCCTTCTTTTTGAGGAAGATCTTTTCCATTGACGATAATACATACCATGATCTGACCCGTTGCCCGGCTTTTGCGGATCAGAACATGACGGATCAGACCCTTTCCTGTTGTTTCACAATAAGGTTTTATACGGAATTCCTCCATATAAGATAAGACTGCCTTTAAGATACTTTCATTTTCCTTTGCTCCCAAAAGGCAGTCTGTATTCGCTATGATATTGTGCGTCCTTCCTGCATAAAATCCGCAGACAGTTTTGCCTTCCTTATCCATGCCAAACGGATACTGCGCTTTATTCCGATACCTGACAGGGACTTCATACTTGTCATGACTGCAATCGACAACCTCCTGACTAACTCCTGTGTCTTCCCAATCCTCAGGATGCATTCCGATGATTGGCTCCATGATCTCTGTCAGCAATTTCTCCGGCACGCCGCCAAGACGCATCAGATTGTTAAAAACCTTTCGTTCCTTATACTCTAACTGCTTCTGATAGGATAATGCCTGAATCTGACATCCCCCGCACTGTCTTGCATAAGGACAGGCAGCTTCGATTCTGTCCGGTGAAGGCTGCAGCAGCTTTTCCATTCTGGCATATGCATATGTTTTCTTTACCTTTGTCAGTCTGGCTTCTACCACATCTCCGGGAAGCGCGTCTTTCACAAACAGAGGATAGCCGTCTATCTTTCCGATTCCTTCGCCCTCTGTGCCGAGGTCAGTTATTGTCACATGATATATTTCATTTTTCTGGTACATCTCAATATTCCTTATATTGATTTCAGCTTAATTATTATTTTTCTTTATACCTTCCCGGTCTTTCTTACGTTGGATTCTAAGAATTTGTTATATCCCAACCAGTCAGGTGAGTCCGCATTCTTCAATACTTCCGTAATCGTCTCTAATTTGGCATCCGCATTATCCGCAAAATTAAGCGCAACCGCTTCGATCAACGCCGGCTTCTTAGGGGAACCATATTCCAGCTCGCCATGATGGGAAACGATACAGTGCTTCAGTTCATTGGCAAGCTTCACCGGAAATCCTTCAATCAGACGTATTTTTTCCGAAATCATTTCGACCCCTACCACAATATGCCCCAGAAGCTGTCCTTCATCGGTATAGTCATTCTCCGGAAATGCTGATATCTCTCTAATCTTTCCAATATCATGACATAAAGCCGCAGTCAGAAGAAGATCCCTCTTGATCAGGGGATATGCACCGGCAAAATAATTACAAAGATTTGTTACGCTAAGGGTATGCTCTAAAAGTCCCCCGATAAATCCATGATGCACCATTTTAGCAGCTGATGAATTTTTAAATGCCTTGATAAACTCCTCATCCTCCACAAAGAAAGACTGCAGAAGCTTTTTCAGATATTCATTCTTCATGGAGTTAATATAGGACAGCACCTGCTCATACATCTCCCCAATATTTTTGTCCGTGCAGGGAAGATAATCTGCCGGATCATACTCTCCCTCCTGACACTTACGGATTCTTGTAAGCTTTGCCTGTCTTGCACCATTAAAGGTGATCACTTCTCCTACCACTTCAATATAATCTCCGGCAGCATATTCGCCGATCCCCGGACTATATGGCTCCCAGACCTTAGTATCCAAAGTTCCTGTCTTATCCTGTAAGATCAGGCTGTCATAGGGTTTTCCATTCTTTGTCTCTGTAGATAATTTACTTTTGCAAAGATATACTCCTTGAATATTGTTTCCTTCTGCCAATTCCCTAATGAATTTCATTTTCTCCTCCAGATATTTTTTGTGTTTTATGTTTTACGCATTTCTGCGCTTTAAGCCGGTTTCATCCCTTTGCTATCTGCAAGCGCTGCTCACCGCTTACGCAGATATTAAATTCCACCATCAATCTCAATATTAACTTCCATCGGCTTATAAATCCCATTACTAAGCCTTGCATAAGTAATCGTTATAACATCTCCCGGATTCAACTCCGAAATAGCCTGCATATATAAATTTATAGAAGTAATCCGTTTACCTCCAATCATCGTAATTACGTCGCCTTTGGCCAATCCATAATTCATCGCCGGCGTATTGATCTCTACATCCGTTATATAAACGCCGCTGGGAAGCCCAGCTTCATCAATCGCCTCCTGTGGCACTTCGGAAAGATATAGCCCGAGGTGAGCCTTTTCATTACCATTCGACAGGTTCTGCACCAGCTGCCGGATGCTGCTGATTCCATAGGCAAAGATCAGATTTTGCATATCCTCACTGTTATAATCCTGTGTAATGATTCCAACCACCTGACCTTTAATATTGATCAGTACACCATTAGCGTTCCTGCTGCCATAGATATCTGTCGTCAACAACTGATAATTTGCATCCATTAGGCTGACCGTCCGATCCATGGAAGTAATAGCGCCATAGCAAACAGATTTTCCACTGCCCAAAGGATTACCTATGGCAATCACTGCATTCCCCAAAAGCGTCGTGGAATAAGAGCTCCCAAGTGTTGCTGCCGTGATTGTTTCCCTTGTCTCTGTACTGATATCAGAAAGATTAATTGCATAAATGGATAATCCCGTACTAGTATCCACCTGCTTAAAAGAAGCCTCCACACTGGCGCCATCAACAAATGTTACCCTAACGCTTTCCGCATTTTCAATATTTTTATAATCAGCCAGAATCAAAAGCTCATATCCATTATCCGCAATGATCAGTCCCGTTGTCTGCTTTGTGCTGAGATACGTTTCATTCATCCAATCTACATCTGAAGTGATTCCAGTAACCGTTACGATGCTTTTGGATACTTCCGCAGAAAGCGCATAAAGTTTACGGTACAATAACTGATAATCCGAAAGTTCGATTTCCTGCGGAACAGCAATCGGCACGTTGTTTTCTGACTCGGTAGCCGTACCTTGTCCGCCTGCAGTATTACCGTCAGAAGACATATTACCCGGTGTATCCGTAGGCACATCATATTCTGTATCTTGATTCTGTTCCTCTGATGCGTCTACATCGTCATCCGTCAGACTCATATCCTCCAGCGGCGTCTCAACTATGATGGGGCCAATGATCACGGGATCTTCATCCTCCTCCGGAGCTTCCGGCAGCGTCACCTGATTCAATTCTATCGATTCCTCAGGAATGAAGATATCTTCCAGAACCGGCTCCAGCAAAAGGAAAGAAATACATGCGATCAGACTGAACATAACAGCCATGCCCGCCGTAAAAAACATCCTTCGAACCAGCTTCTTTTTGTTGATCGGCCGATCCTTGATCTGCTCCTTAATAAATTCATAATCGCTGCTTTCTTTCGGCTGCTCTATTTCTTTTTCATTTTCCTTTTCATTTTTCATAATTTCAAAGAATACTCCCTTTATAGTTTTTGAACAAACCGACAATCGCTGTTATCGACAAAATAAAGAAAATAATAATAGCAACAATAACCAGCGGCACTAAGTAAGCTAGCGTTTCATAATCCATACTATCAGTAAGGTTTTGTATCGATTCAATAATGTGATGATTACTATCCAAATTTTTAAAATCAATCTTATCAATTAACTTTCTCAAAGCAGAAAACACTCTTATAATACCCAAGCCTCCAAAAGAACAAAGTATGGCAATACCTAGAAAAATTGTTCTGAAAACCGTTGTAACAATTCCCGTAACTTTACCAAACACAATACTTAACACAAATGCGATGCAGCCTGCGGCAAGGTATGTATAATAATTTACCTCTAACATTTTTATACTACCGCTTAATAGCACTATACCCTCTTCAATATCTGTCACATTTTTATATTCCATACTATCGAGCATCAAAACATTATTATAAAACGATACACAATTAAAAATCAAAAGTACTCCCAAAACAAAAGCCACTATCGTCAAAAGACGAAGGATCCTATTTTTCATTTGCAGGTTCATAAGATATCTCCTGATTAATTTATATTCACTTTCATTGTATCATAATTTTTATCACTTTCAATTCCCATTCTTTTCTATTTACTGATATAATAGGGTGATTCTTCCAAACCTGATCTCATCACCTGCTTCTATCGGTATCCTTTCTTCTTTTTCCAAAAGAACGCCATTAACATAGGTTCCATTCGTCGAATTACAATCCTGCACATAAACCTGTCCATTTTCTTCTGTCAGTTTTGCATGAATACGACTGACAGACACATCATTTAAGACAAGATTTACCGAATCTCTTACTTTCCCTATAACATAAGGAAATTCCTCCAGCTGATGCTCAATTTCTTTTCCGCGTCTTTTTTCTATTAATGTATTTTCCGCTATTTTTCCATCGGCAGAAAGAAGCACTGTCCTCCCATAAATTACCGGTTCTTCTCCCTGCCCATCCTCTGTATTTATGGTCTTTTCGTTAAACTCCATTTCTATATCTTCTGGCTTATTCAAATGATCCGTACTATTATCTGACTTCTTCTCATAATCAGAAAATATTTCATCATAATTGTTTTCTTCCGAACCATGACTTTTACGATGCCGGATATGATGCATGATCTCTTTGCCGACTCCTAATACAGATACCAGCATAATCAGCGCCAGAATAACCTTTGCCATTTGATCCGGTCGATAATGACCGATGCCAAAACACAGAAAAATTCCACTTGTTAATGCCAGAACGCTGAATACAAGCAATTTTTTCAGATTCGTTTCCGTTTTATCGTCTGAATTTTTTACCGTATTTTCCTTTTTTTTATGATATTCACTATTTGCTGTATCTTTCTTTTTTGTTGAATATCTATCTATCTCCATATATTTATTTTCTAATATATTTTCATTTACTTCAGCATCTTTTTCCTGTACGATTTCCTTGCTTTTATCCATTGGGTCTTTCTGTTCTTTCCGGTACAATTTTATGATATCGTCTATGATAAAATTATCCTCTCTAACGATCCGGTAAAACTGATACCCCATCATCACAGCCTGCTGCTCCGTATGGTCGATCCTACCGATCAGATAATTCGCAAATTCCCTTACCCCCTCTCTGATATCCTCCTCGTAAAAGGGATGAAAGAGCAGACGGACCTCCCTACTTTCCATATGTATAAAAATATACTCCGGCAATAATACTACATGCCGTTCATCCAGCATATATTCCTGTATTGTGGCAATCGCTCCCGTCAGCCCGATCAGGATCACCTTCACATCCTCCACTTTCATCTCCCTGTTCTTGTACAGTTTACTAAGAGACTGAAATGACTCTATTTTATAATAAATATCATCCCTGCCATCGATGGAACGTAATTCCACCGGCAGCAAATAATTGATCTGATTTTCCGCCAGCATACGAAGTTCATAATTTTCCTCTCCACACTCGTTTTTATATACCAGATAATTCTGGTTCAGACTTTTCTGATATTCCATTTTTGTAATCAGTTGATTGGATTCCTGCATATCCCTTTCCCCCTATCTACCTATTCCTCTATACTGTCATTCTGCGCCTTCCGTATTCTCTCTATCGTCCTTAGAATACTGCAGCTTCGAAGCCTTTCCGCCGTCTGTTCAACATAAATTTCCCATCTGTCATCCTGATAAATATCCAGAAGAAAAATTGCTTCCGGGATCTGCATGACACCTCTGATTTTTACTGTTACAGCCCCATAATCTACACTTACGTTAATATTCTGAACCTCCATGGCAACCGTTTTCTGTGACAACAATTCTTCTGCTCTGGCTGCAGCTGCGCTGGCAAGCGCCTCATTGTCTGCCTCTGCCATCTGACTTGCCCTAATCGCCGCAATACCGGCGCACTCCATCAGAAGAGTTTTGTTATATAAAAAGAATCCCAGCCAGATCACCAAAAGACTGATCATAATGATGATTGGAATCAGAATGCATGCCTCTATCGTCATCATGCCTTTGTTATTTCTATTTTGAAAGCTCTGATCAAATTTCTTTCCTTTCATAAAATTCCTCATGCCTCCTTCCGCGGCTCAAATAGAAATCAATATCATAAGATACCCCAGCAACAGAAAAGGAATAAACGGAATGGCTGTTTCCCGCCTTGCTTTTTTGATTGCAATTAAAAAGATGGAAAAAACTGCCGCTGCTAGAATCGCATTCATCAATAGTAAAAGCGTATTCTGATATCCTATCATTCCGCCGATGATAGCGGTCATAATTCCATCCGCTGCTCCAATACATCCCCCGCAAAACCGTCCTATCAAAAGCAACAGTATGCCGATCAGGATACCGACAACATATAAATACCAATCCTTTTGCCAGTCAATATCCCTGTTTACTGCCATTAAGATTCCTCCTGCCAGAACATCCAGAATCAGCAGTCCTGCCGGAATTCTTTTCCCCCGTATATCCCATATGCTTCCTGCCGTCAGCATCATAACCGTACCAATTCTCTGTAGCATCATATGATAACCATACCTTTCTTAATTGCCTGTCCCACACCTCGAACAGGCAGATCTATCTCCTGCCTGCGAAATGGGAATCTGCGTAATCGTCCTTTTTAACCCGCTGCAAATTAACGATGTATGATAACATTCACCATAATCAGTAATAAAATAAATCTCAGTCTCCTCATCGCCGCATAACTCACATTCATCATAAATCCCACCGCTTTGATTCCGATATAGATTAAGTTCACCTTTTGCAATCGGTCGAATACTTAGATCAAGATAAGTACATGTTTTTGTCAGATGGAAAACAGTTCCTGTCTCCGTAATATAGACCATCCTTTCCCCAGCGTCATTCACGTTTCCTGAAGCAACTTCATATCCGGTCCATGCTCGTACCCTGCATCGATTCAGAACCGGATAGGCGGGAAGAAAGAAAAAATTATTCTGTGGTTCTATTTCATAGGAAACAACAAGATCGATCACATCCCCTTCTGTCATGATTCGGGAATATGAAAAATTCAAGCCTTCGCTTTTGCCTACCACTCCTGAGGAACGCAGCTCCTGCTGCATCGGTCCGCTTATCAGATTATTTTTTACATACTGATCTCCCAGTATGACCGCTGCGATGCTGCTAACATCTCCACTATCAGCGTCCATTTCATCATCTTCCGTGTTTTCTGCAAAACCCTCTACCGCCAGCCCTACTGCAGACGCGTAGACCGACATCTTTTTTGCTATCTGATGAAGCCTCTGCTCTACGATTCCATAAAAATACAACATCTCCATAAGCGAAAGAATTGTTATCATGAAGAAAAGAAACAGGGGAAGCAATATCGCCGCTTCCAGCGTCATACTACCTGAATATTCCTTGTTTCTAATTCTCTTTATCATCCTGCCCACCCGTCTTTCCTTTTTTATGCCATTTACCAGGTAATTTCAAAACTTCTGATTTTCCAAAATTAGATGTGGTATTTTGGCATATTTATATAATCCTATTATTTTTATAGAAGATCCGCTAAGACATCCTTTCCCGAATATAAGAGGGTGATCGATAAAGCTGGAAGGCTTTTGATACCCTAGATCAGATAGGAGAAATGAGTTTAGAAATCGCATGTTGAGTAAATATATCCGGAAAAGGACGTCTTACCGGACCTTCTATCATCATCCCTTTGGAGGCACAGATTAAATCAGCGTTTCCCTATGTATAACGACAGCTTCTTTGCATTAAAAAGCTGTATCCGTAACTGCTTGAGAACACCATTTGAAATGTAAGAGCCGCAACGCATTGATCCAGGCAAAAGTTTTCATAGCCCGCAACCTCTCTGATATTCATTTCCACAAGATTCATACACCTCCCTGTTTTTTCCTCCAACGGCGTTATATACAACAATAATCTCAGATAATCCTCATAACTCAGACCAGACTCCCCCTCATTATCTGAAAAATCTCCATCTCCCGCCATATCGCTGACCGTTTCCACAGTAAGTCCTAACGCATTTTCCAAACTCAGATTCCACTCTCCTTCTCCCTTGATCAAAGGAACTCTGTTGCCTGAAAATAGCTGTCTGACATCCACAACGCTTTCCGCGTAGATCCACGCCGCTATGATCGCCACCTCAAACAACATCTCAAATTCCGGATAAAGCAGGACAAAGGATAATGAAGCCGCCAGAGCTTTTGCTTCCGCCTTCAGCTCCTGATTGCCCAAAAAATATATGCTGTTCGCACCGCCCCTGATCAATAGGAGCCTCTCTGCAACAATTCTCAGATTATCTGCATCATTACTCTTTCCCGCTATGACATACTCCGTCTCGTAACATAGCGGACTTCCTTCTTTTCTATGACTGTAATTACCACATTTTTCCATGATAAATTCATTAAATAACAGTCCTTCCACCAGTGGCGTATGCTCCTGCCAGCTTTCCTCCATGCCGCTGCCCGTAACCAGACTTCTTCCTGTAACATAACTACCCGGATTGATAGATGCAGTTGATATTTCACCCTCGCATACTAAAGGAAGAATCCCAAGATATCTGAGTTCATTTAGAGAATCCGTCGGATCATCTTTTTCGGGTTCGTTCCATTCCTCCCCCTCTTCCAGATCCTCCGGCGGAGGGATCTCAATACTGTCGATTGCATTCTGGGCATTGTCATTTTCTGCCATAATATTGCTGTCATACAATCCCTCCCTTTCTGTAACAGCGATCATATCCTGCAGATCATCTACATAATCCATCCCGTATTTATTTAACATATATGAGATCGCCATATATCGAAATACCGCACCCTGTTCATCTGTTGCGCGGGAAGCCGCCAGAATATCCACCGTTTCCATATCTAATCCCAGAAAATCTCTATTCTGTAAGATTGGAAGCTCCTTCCATGGCTGTAGATTGTAAGAAATATACTCCGCAAAATGCTCTTTCAGATGATCCAGGGAACCGGCTGGCTGTTCATAAGCCAGATCAATAAACAAAAGGTCATATTGTTCTAATAGTGGTCTGTTATACTCTGCAAGGACAGAATCCATGCCCATATCCACAACACATTCCAGCTGAAGTTTCATTGCATTAATCCTGCTGCCTTCTATCATTGTCAAGATCAGTGGAATAATCACTGCTATCATCAATGCAAAATATACGTTCAACTCTCCGTTATATGATTTATGTATCTGTAAATTATTTTTCTGCTGTCCGACTGCTGCCATGTTCTGTCCTCAATAATAGTATTTTAAAAACTCGACGTTTTCCGCGTAATCTGGTCAAACAAGTTCTCCACAATATCGGTAATCTCATTCCTGAAAATGATAACCAGACCGATCAATACCACAATGATCAAAATAATCTCTACGGTTCCCATGCCGTCATCCTCTTTCATAAATTTTCTGATCATTTTCATCTGCCTCCCCTCCTTTCCTGTTTCCCTCACTGATCTATTTCCATGGGTCACATCCCGATTGATAAAAAAGATGGAACCATGATGACAACCATGACGATACCCAGCATCAGGAACATGGGAAGCATCAGCTTGGAACCGGCTGTTTCCCCCAGTTGTTTTGCTTTGCTCTTTCTTTCTTCAAATGCATCTTTTGCCTCCCGGTTCAATTCCGGTAAAAACCCCTTTGCCCCCAGCCTGACATTCTGTTCCAGCAGTGCGGCGAATTTAACATACTTCTGTACCTGACACCGGCTTGCAAAATGCTGATATGCCTCTATCTCACCGATACCGCTTTCCATTTCATATAAAGTAAACAGCATCTCCTCATAAACATATCTGGCTGCCTGTCCCTTCTCCCTGCGTCGCCTGTAATCTGTCACAATCTTTTTCCATGCCCCTCTGACGGTCATACCCGCTCCGATAAAAAGCGTCATCTTACTGACCACCTCAGGATAATCTAACAACATTTGTTCGCTGCGTTCCCTTATCTTTTTATCCAGATCATTGCTCTGTCCCCAAAAGACAGCGGCACTGCAGCAAATGACAAGTAGCAGCAATATTAATGCATTCTGCTTTTTCTGCTCTGACCAGACCACCTTTACGCCATCTACCTCTTCCGGCAGAAGAATCTCCGTTTCCTCCGGCGACCGGCTGACGACCTCATCCAGCCTTTGCTGTAGATCTCTTCTAATCTGCTCTTCCCTGCTAAGCTCCATCGGATAGATCATTAATGGAAAGCTATAGATCTCTACAAAATCCCTGTAACTAACTGTTGCTGATAATGTAATCAGCTCGCCCTCCTCTGAAATCTTCTCACCAAATACTCCATATCGGTCCAGTATGTCTTCATTACTACTGTTCCACTTAATCTGAAATGGATAACCCTCTACTTCCCCAACTAAATTTACTTTGTGGCTGACCTGATCTGCCGACGCATTCTCCCCGAGGACTACCCCTTCCAACGCTTCATAAAAGGAAGGGAGCATTTCCTGAATCTCATCCGCAGTATACTGCCTTTCTTCTATGGTAACCTCCATCGTCTGACCTGCATCTTCCCCAATCGACGCAGTAAGATATGCCGTATATTCTCCCTCAGAATATTCCCGCCGGTTTAGAAGCCTTCCATCCTGTAGATATCCGTTACCCTGATCCTTGATCTCTATCAAAACGGCAATAACACAGCCGACAAATAATGTTAGAAGACAGAGCGCCGTCTTTTCTGCCAGAAACCATTTTATCTGAGCTTCCGTATTATCAGAAGGATGAAGCGTCCTAAGCTTCTCACCATCCTTAACAAAAACAGGCAGTTTACCGGCACGCCCTGCAATCCATACGCCCGCCCGGTAAAACGGTCGTAGGAAAGCTGAAAGTTCATTTTCTTCCGGCAGATTTTCCTTCCTTGAAAGCAGGAGAAGGAAGACCTGTATTCCCAAAATAACCAAAATCCCAATGATCATCGATTTCATTTCCTTTCCGTACCTATGCTGATTTGCAGATAATTAGCCATTTGAAATTTTATTACTTTAGTAAAATTCTCTATATATCTATATGGATGATTTTTTCCGCCAGCAGATATGCGGCAATATAGACAGCTAGCAGAACTGTCATGATTACAATTCCCACCAGATTATGATACATCCCGTCAAAAAATCCCGGCGAGGATACGTCAATATATAAAATGATTGCAAATGGCACAATATCCATGATCCCCTGTTCCAGACGCTTTGCGCTGATCATCGTAGTGATCTCCCGTTTGACCTCTATTTTGTCGCTGATGACATCCGCTGTATTTTTCAATATCCCCACAAGATTACCGCCGCTTTTCTTTGCGATATGAAACACCTCCGCAAAATCCCTGATATCCGCAACCTGACATCTTGCTGCAAAATCAGAGAGAACATCTTCGATATTGCGGTTATTCTTAAGCTCCAATGTCAGATGATAAAGCTCTTTCGCCATCATGGACTGTTTTCCATATAAAAGGCAGATATCCTGGTATGCATGGATAAATGCATTTTCTATGGAATATCCCGCCTGCAGCCCTGCAATGACGGCATGCATCATCTCTTTGAACTGAAGATTCAATTCTTCCTTACGCCTGCGCAGCAAATCCTTTTTCTTTTGGCGCAGAAGAAAGAGCAAACCCGGTATCAGTAATAGCAGAAATACAATCAACGAACGGTAAAACACATAAGATACTAATGCTGCAATCCCCACTCCCTGCAAACCATATTTAAAGATTTCCCTGAAAGTCATCCGATAGCTATCGTAAGATTCCGGCTGCCCGAAGTTTTGCCACCGAGTAAAGTCTTTCCTTTGCCAAAAGGCTGCCTCTGATCTTTCCCTGCTCATCTTCCCCATCCTCCTGAAACGCATATAATATGGAAGTTTTGATCTCATTATCTTCATAACCGAGCACCTCCACGATCTCCAGTACCTTTCTGCTCTTATCCCGAAGCCTTCCCAAATGTACGATAATGTCAATCCCGCTTGCGATCTGACCCCTGATCGCTGCCAGAGGAAGATCCATTGCCATCATAACCATCGTCTCCAGACGGGACAGCATATCCCTGGCACTGTTGGCATGACCGGTAGAAAGAGAACCGTCGTGACCGGTATTTAACGCCTGAATCATATCAATCGCCTCCCCTCCCCGCACTTCTCCCACGATGATCCGATCCGGACGCATCCGAAGGCTTGACTTGATCAGATCCCGGATGCTAATTGGCTCACAACCCTCTACATTGGCATTTCTGGTCTCCAAACGAACCAGATTCGACACTCCCAAAATCTGTAGTTCAGCACTGTCTTCTATTGTGATGATTCTTTCATCTTTCGGTATGAAATCAGACAATGCATTTAAAAATGTCGTCTTGCCGCTGCCGGTACCGCCGCTGATAAAAATGTTATACCCCGCTACCACAAGATCCCTTAGAAAATCAACAACTTCTTCGTTAATTGCCCCAAACTCAAGCAGATCCTTCATCTGAATCGGATGTTCCGGAAATCTCCGAATGGTAACGATCGGTCCGTTTAATGCCACTGGCGCAAGTACAATATTGACCCGGGAGCCATTTTCCAGTCTGGCATCCGCAATTGGCGATGCCTCATTTACTGTACGGTTGCACTTTGCAACGATCTGCTGGATCACATCCTCTAACTTTCCCAGCGATTCAAAGGTTTTGTCCCATTGCATCAGCCTGCCATTACGCTCTATAAAAATATTATCTGTTCCATTGATCATAATCTCCGTGACGCTGGGATCAGAAGTCAGTTCTTCTAAAATATCCAGTTTTCTGATGGCATAAAACAATTCTTTGGAAAGCGCTTTCTTCTGCTCATAAACAAGACCATATTCCCGCCCTTTTTGGATAATTACCTGATCGATCAGCTCCCGGATCTCTTCATCCGTCATTTCCCTGGAAAGACTGATGCGCTCCTGTACTGCCTCTTTTAATTCTGTTTTAATCCTTTTTTCCGATTTTTTCTGATTCACGATATACTCCGCCTATTTTTATGACCGCTTACTATATTATTTTCTCTGTGATACTCTTCTGTTTCCTGAAATATCCGCGTGCCATAACGCGATATGGCAATTGACAAATTATGCCGGCATCACCACGATCTTTCTCACATAGTCCGCCAGCTCCCCATAACTCATCTCCTCCAATGTCGCGGGGAGAGATTTAAAAATAGGAAACTCCAGCTTTTTGGTTTTACTAATGATATCCTGATATTCCTGCCGTTCCAAAAGATCTTCGTATTCTTTCATTTTGTGGCGTGCCACACCGTCCGTCCGATTTAATGTGTAGATATAACTGCATTCCCGCAAAACGTCAGGAAGTCCCTGCACCAACTCCGAAAGATCCAGAATGATGACATCATAATTGGCGCATTCCTTCAAACTATGGATCAGTAAAAGCCAATCTTCCGCCTTTACTGCCGCAATATCCATATAGGAATATGCAGGTGCCACATAATTCAGGCCATTTACATTGGACACCATGCTTTCCAGTTTATATAAAAACCGTTCTTTTCCATTGCCCAGAAAATATACAAGATCTGTCAGATCCTTTTCCTCTTCTCTGCCAAGCAGTCCGGACAATCCGGAAAACGGTTCAAAATTCAGATATAAAACACTCTGCTTTTTTGCCAGAAACTGTCCCAAAAGAAGGGAAAAAGAAGTCTGGATACCCCTTCCAAGGGGCGAATACACACCGATCAGACTGCTATCCTTTTGCGTCGTTCCATGTATCTTTACCGTGCCATTCCATTCTGCATATAGCTCCAGGATCTTCTTCCGAATCATCTCTGCAGACTGATATTTACGGATGATCCTCTCTGCTTTGCCGGTCATACTGCCTTTATCCTGCAAAAGTATGATCATCCCGGAAGATTTCTTTTCTGCCAGATCCTGAAACATACTTTCTCCAGCCAAAACAACTTCAAATTCTTTTTTAGCATTTTCTTTCTGAAATTCCCCTAGATTCCCATAGATACTGACAGAAAAAGGGAAAGAACTTCGGCTGATCAGATACTGCTGCAGTTTCTCCATATATTTTTCATCGGGATCACAGATTGCTAAACGATCGTTTTTCAAAACAATTCCTCCTAACTTATCTGGGCGATCAAAAATGCAATCAGGATAGCAATGCTATAATGGATGACACATCCTTGATCTCCTGTCTTTCTTTTATACTGCATTTGCTTTTTCTTATTGATATCATCTAAATTACTAAATTGATTGGTAATACTAAATTGAAATTTCTGACTATTATAATTCAATAGATTTGATTGATTGAGTTGACTCAGACAATAATATTTTTGATCGATTTCTCCTATCTGATCTTTGTTATTACTATCTTTTAATTGATTAGCAGTTCTTATCTGCTCTATATGATCTCTTTCTTTTTGTCTGTTTTTGTCCGCCTTAGTAAATCTAAGGAACCATATAAAATTTTTTTGTAGATGACCGACCGCCTCCTTTTTCAATTTATTGTCTGTTAAAAATGCCATTTTTGCAGCTTTCCCTGCGGAATTAAGAAATACCTCCTTTCCCAGATTTTTTGCGGATTTTTTTCGCCGAAGAGCGAACAAGATACTTCCTTTGATAATTCCCATCGCCGCGCCAGCGAATAGGGAATAGATAGAAATTATGATGCCCTGCTTCCATCCAAGAACTATTGCGATAACGGAAAGAAGCTTGATATCCCCTGCTCCCAGGCATCTGATCATATATAACGGGAACAGAATCAAAATACTGCCGATAAGATCTTTTACGGCTCCGAACATTCCTGGCGGACCGGCTCTGTACAGTTGATAGATCACACCGCCCGCCATTCCTGCCATCGTCAAAACGTTAGGTATTCTGTATGTCCTGAGGTCTAAAATCACCGCCAGAACCAGAAAAAAAAATAATCCTGCAATCATCGTTACCTCACATATTTTACACATTTCACACATCTCAAGCATTACATACCGCATTTGAAGAAAAGGACATTAAATTTGTTATAAAACACTAAAATGCAACATAATTCGTAAATCTTTGTTTCTTGGGAAAATCCGTTAATAAAACATAACCCTCAGATTCTAATAGGTTGTAACAGATTTTTGCAGAAGATCCTGCTTTGACTTTTCGTTTTGACTTGTTTTGTATCCTATCACAATATTTTTTGTTTGTCCAGAAAAATTTTTAAAATTTCTGTTTTTTTACAAAACGTCTTAATTTTTGACTGTTTTAAAAATTTTACTTGGTTTCATTTTAATTTTAATAAAATTTTTGTTTTGTTAATATGTGTGCAAACCTGCGTCAAATCTATCTATTTCCACGTTTCCGGGAGATACGTTTTAATCCATGAGCATCCACCGGCATTTCTAAGGAAGCACTGCTTTGATCAATGCAGTCTTAGATATGCAAGAAGCCCCTCACAACTTTCTGAAACATCTTTATATGTTGCATCAAAATTTCCTGTATACCATGGATCAGCAATATCTTCATTCGAGCCGACAAAAGTTTTGAACTTGTATAGCTTACCGTCCGGGTCGCCTTTTAGTATCCGGTTAAGATTTCTCATATTCCATTCATCCATACCGATGATATAATCAAACCGGTCGTAATCCGCCCATGAAATCTGTCTGGCCTTATGAGGAAGCACGGGAATATCCACCTCTTTTAATTTTCTTACCGTTCCATAATGGGGAGGATTGCCAATTTCCTCAGTGCTTGTAGCCATAGAATCAATATAAAATTGATCAGCAATCCCCATGGTATTTACCATGTGTTGAAGCACAAACTGGCTCATGGGGCTGCGACAGATGTTGCCGTGGCAGACAAAAAGTATCTTAACCATGTTTATTTTTCCTCCTGAAATGCTCTGGTTTGCTTATGCTTTGGCACGGTTTACCCTTTCTGTGGAAATTAAAAATGTAACGCAAATGACAAAATGGGGCAAATTTATGCCATCAATCGTAGTGAAAACATAATAGCAGTATAGCGATAGTTATTCGGTTTCTGGAAGATAATAAACCTTACCATCTTTGGCTATAAGTTGAACATCTGCATCATACAATTCTGTAGCATCCATATAGTGCGAATCTTCATAACCTGATGCCTGAGCAGTTATCATTCTTGCCGTTTCCTTTTCTATGGGACGGAAATTAAAATCATCGTTAAATAACCCTGGCAAAAAATATATAACTCTATCGAAACCTACTCTCTTGCGGCAAATTTTATCTGTATCAACACCTAAATGTTCCGTAATTCCCTGATGCCAAGCTGTAAGTAATTCTTGGGTATCGTTAACCTGCTTTTTATATGTTGGAAGCAACGCAATACACTGCTCTCTTGAAACTGCTCCAAGATGTAGTGTATATCTTAAATCAGATATTTTATACAAAACATCAAGTAGAGATTTTTGGTACATAAACCAATTCTGTGCATTCTCTAATGCCTTTTCATATTCTTCATAACCAAGTTCTGTTTTCTCAGCAAAGCCAGCAAGTGTCAGATTTGCTTGACCCAGAAGCTGGGTGCATTCTTCTTCTAAACTATCCAGTTGTGCAATCTTAAAAAGTCTTAATTCATCGTTCTCAAGAATCTCAGTCTGGAAATCTGCTATTTTTTTAACATGGACAACAAGAGAAAATACTCTGCTTCGATATTCATTATCCAAAAAATTTGTAATCTGAGATATTTGATCATTAATAACACCAAGTTCAGTATTTATCTGTGTCATATAATACTGGCCTACAACTATTGATGCAACTCCCATCGCAGCCGTTACAGAATTTGCTACTACTTCTCCTTTTTGAGCCTGAACTGCCACAAAATTTGCATGACCCTGAAGGCCATCAACTCCATGATAAAAGCCTCTAACAGCACCTTCCATTGCTTTTGAGTTTGTCAGTTTGGCACCCGCTGGAATTATCGCTCTGTACAAAACCTCACTATTTGCATGTGCTACATTATTTACCGCATTTCCAGCTTGCGCTAAACCAGGAATCAGATTATTTATATGAGCAAGTACTTTACTATCGGTGATTTCAACAAGCTTACTTTCATCCTTGATCGCCCTTACCGGAAGCATCTCCAATTGAATAATCAATTCATTCTGTTCTTTTATATTTAGCAATTCAGACTTTGCTTTTTCCTCTTGTGGTTCAACTAATTCACTCAGAATTTCATTTTTCTTTTTTGATTTTAGGATTAATATCACGCAAAAAGCAATTACTGCAACAGCACAAATCCCAATACCTATGTATTCCATATATGTTCATACCCCCTATCATTTCTATAATGGGCTTTGTCATTTTTGCATAAATATCATCTATCCTATCCACACAATATATCCCTACCTTCTTTCTACTCATTGTACTTTTCCATATATTCTTTTCTAATTTCAGACAAACTCTTTCCAGAACTCTTCTGAATTGCAAACTTATATGTCTCGACCGCCTGCCATCCCGTCAGACCTTTCAACCACTTAAGCATGGACATCTCTTCTCCCTCAACAGATACATGACCATTGGCAAGTAACTCTGACTCCGAATCATATCCTTTAGCTGTGAGGATATCCCCAGCAGAAACGACACCCCACTCAAGCATATCCGCAATCTTCGGAAGTGCCTTTCTTTCTAATGAACCAGACGGCTTTCTCATTTCCTTGACCCAGTCATTTGGCTGCTCAATTATTTCAAACTTGGGAGCCGGCTCGGAATCACCAATCTTGAATAGCTTTATCTCACAAAGAATAAACCCTATTCTCTCATCAGTATGATTGTTGAGCCACTCAATTGCAGCCCTATGTTCCGACCGTGCTTTTCTCACAAGCCATATTACAAGGTCGGCAGACTTCCCGGATGCATATGTGATGAGTTTTCCAAGATGATCATGATCTGTCTCTTCCAGTTGATTCTCAATGATTATTTTTTTGCCTGTATCTGCATCTGTAGCAAAAATATCCACATTAAAATCACCAACAGAACTTTCCGTCTCTTCTATTAAAATATCTATACCTACAGTTTCGCTTAAAACACCAATATTTTTTGCAAGCCAAGGTGTAAAGTCACGAGCCTCATGAGGCCATACTTCTCGTAGGTCTTTTATTTCCTTAAGGGTGCCAAGTTCTATCATATCTGCCACCATCCTTTGCAAATAAAGTAAACTGCTTTAACTTAAATTTTATCATAACAGTCGTGTTTTTACCAGTAAAAAGCACCGTCACTTTGCTACCATTCATAAATTCAAATTTGAATAACCTCACTCCATAGTCAACAACTATCAACTACTAAACATCCGTAAATTATATTTACAAAAAAATCTTAATACTATCTTTACACCAGACTCAATCCTTTCCATAAGCAAATAGCAGCTTCCTTACTCTTGGAAACTGCTATTTTATCATTTACCTATTTATGTATCATTCAAGGCTCTTTCAAAAAATGGTGTAGTAAACGCCTTGCCTTTCCGTGAAACCATTGATTTTACAAGCTTTTCCAGAATATTTCAGATATTACCGTGGCAGACGAAAAGTATTCTAATCATAATTTTTTCCTTTCTCAAAATGCCCAAAAGTGCCGTGTTTTGGCACGTTTTGCGGACTTCTAATTTTAAATATCAGCACCCTCGTTTTACTACACTTTTTGCAAAATGGGGCAAATCGTAGCAATTCACAGCCCTCATTCGTAGTCTTTCCGTAGTCAGATAGGGGGGGGGTGCAAAACTACTCCGCTTTTTACGGAAACGGGTGCATTCTCCCGGCTGGCGGGTGCATTTAGAGGGTGCATTATTTAACGATAAGATTTTCCCCCATACATATTTTTATACTCCTCTTAAAAAATCTGCAATAATGTGCATATAATTATTTCATCCGGCAATCCAATATATTTGAAAAAGCCGGCATAAACAATAGCCAATAATGGCGCATATAATTTTGCACTATCACCCCATTCAACCGTACCAGAATGTGTTTTGTTATTGCGTAGTTTTACAAAAGAAGCAATGTTAGTATCATTCACCTGTGGTAACACCCATTTCGAAACTATTGCATCAGCCACTTCACGGTTTTCATTATACAATGTAAGAATTTTCTGTTTCAATGTATAATCAAGATATTGAAAAGCACTGCTTATTGTAGTTTCTTTATTAACATCGATTTCATTATGAGATTTAGAAAAATCTGATATCGTTTTTTTGATATTCTTTTTTATTTCCTCTATGAGAATATCTTTCTCTCTGATCCTTTTATCATCCAAATGGTAAGTGACCTCTAACGCTGTACATAAATCCTGAACATTTTTTATTGATATCCGGCTGACCATCTCATTATTTTCTGGCAAAAGTTCAAGCAAGGTGTCAGCTTTACCATTTACAATTCCTTCTATTAAATTCGGTATATAATCAAAAATACTAAATATTGGTATCACATTATGACATTTTCTCGTAGAGTAATTATCATAGCGGTCAAAAATTTTGCAAATTCCTGTTTCAAAAAACTTATCATCAGAATTTTTCTGACTAAGATATCCTTCAAAGTAAACATTATTTTGTGAAGTTAAAATCGCAATAAGTTTTTTTGCAATTAAATAGCATTCTTGTATTCTATCAAAATGCTGTGCATTTTCAAACGAGAAACGAATAAAAGAATTTAGATTCCCAAGATTATATGCACCTTGATGTTCTATGCCATTTGTTCCCCCATCCTGCCTGATAGAAAATGTTAATGTTACTTTTTCATTTCCTATTCTAAAGTCAATTGAACGAGTGTACTCACTCCACGGCCGCATCCTAATTTCCCTTGCTCCATCATATTTTAAATATTTTTCAACATCAGGCGGCTGGATTGCTATTCCGGGATCGCATAGGGCATTTATGTTCCCACCATAAAATGTAATGGCATGAAATTTCTCCCAAGGCTCCGTCATCATACTAAAAAAGTCTTGCGCATTACCGCTTGCCTTTATTATGATAGGAGTTGCAAACTTAATAACAGGACTAAATCCCATACCACTGGTACTAAATTTCCCATTGCGCAATATTGCAATCATACCACTATTATCTTCACCAAACAGATACTCTGGTCGCTCAATATCACAATTGTGTATTCTATCAAAAGACTCATATATCTTTCTATTATCACTTTGAGCCGGAAGCAAAGTAACTATATTGTCTGATACATAGTATGTATATTTGTCATCCCCTACCTTTAAATAACCGCAAAAATTATCTGCTATTTTTCTCATAATAAATAATCTGCTCCTTAATAATTTCCTTTTGTAATCAGTCACATTCAGCACTCAAATATTTTTTACTCTTTTGAGCTTTTAATATCACCTCCCTTATAACAGAGTCATTTACAACAACTCTGACAGATTGAAATCCAAATGAATTCTTGACGATAACGTCATCATCAACTGCCATCTGAAAATCCAGCCTTACGCTTTTTCCAAAACCATTATATTTTCATCTAAAAATATATTCTTTATTTCTTCCTGATAAGTATCATAGTTCATTCTCGTTTCTCGATATTTTTTGTCTATTTTTTTACATTTCTTTACAATGTTTATTTGTATAGAATCTTTATCTGGTACAACAATATTTAGACGCTTAATTTGATTCAAATAAATACCCTTTTGTGCCAAACCATGAGCCTCGACTTGAATCACCTGATTTATTGCTTCTAAATAATATCTAAGATACTCGGAATTCAACAAACAAGTTTTTGGTTTTAACACAGCTACGCTTCTTTGGAATGTAATATTTTTACACTTTTTTCCCACCACCGCAGTTCTCCCAATAGCACCAACAATGGTTAAGAGAACATCACCTTCTTTCACCTGTGTTCTCTTGTTCTCTTTTTCAAAATCACTAGCAGACAAGAATCTTGCTTGTTCAAAATTAATACTCCCATCTATGATATTTCTAGAACTTAGCATCATATATTTGCTACTATCAACTCCCACTGGCGGATTATGACTTCCATCTGTAATACTGACACATAATGCTTCTAATTTTGATATCGTATATTTGGAATTTATTATATATTTGTCTTTTACCGATACGGATATTTTTTTATTAAAAACTACTTCATCAAATTCTATCATATCCTCCAGTGATTGATAACTAGTATATTCTCTAATCTCATTAGGGAGGTCCAACTGCTCATTTTTGAAGTTCTTTTTTATATAGTAATTGATTTTGGAAGAATCATCATAGTTAATAGGATTCACAAGCGGAGTTATAATTTCGTTAATCCCTTGATTTATACTAAGGAAACTATCCTCATCCTCTACTTTTACACCAATATAATGTATTCCTTCTTTACCTTTAGCATCACTCCATTCATATCCAATAAACTTCTTTTCAATCTTACCTTGCTTATTTGTAGGACAATTAACAATTAATACTTTTCTATTATTTTTCGCCAAAATAAAGAATTTTAACTTTTCCTTTTCTATCTCTTTTATATAGACTTGTTTTAGTTTTTCCAATTCCATTTTTTGTTCTTCATTTGACATACCTAAAAATTTATCACTACTTTTCAATTTTATTATCTCATTTTGTTGTTCAAATGAATTTTCGTATTCTTCCCATAAAGCATTTTTGATATTGTCTGCAATTTTTCCGTTTAGGAATTGTTGATATGCTTCCAATTCAAACCCCATATAATCGCAGTATTCTTTTATGTAATGCACATCCTCAAAAACAATATCTTTCTGGTTATTTCCAGCATACCAAGAATCCACTCTGTTTTTAATATGTTCTGACAGCTTAGGATTTTCAAGTCTTTTTTGCGCAAAAACAACGACTGTTTTAGTTCCTGTCTTTCCGAAAACACCGCTTCCAAAAGATACAATAGCATTAATCTCAAAGTTCTCAATTAATATTTCTCGCATTCTCTGATAAACACTGCTTACTTTATCTAACACTGTGGACGGAAAAATCAGTGCCATAATTCCACCTGGGACTAACAAACGTTCTGCTTTTTCCATGAAAAAAGCTTCTACAGCATTGTTTGTTGAATAGCTTTTTTCATCAATACACTTCGACAATGAATATTTCATTCTATCTTCGTCATTTAATGTTTCTAAAAAACCTTTTACACTATATGGCGGATTTGAAATAAGAACATTAAAAGTACCATCTTCAATTCGTTTTGTATTAGCTAAAGTATCTGCATAATGTATCTGTATATTATCTTGCCCATACATAAAAGCTGAAACCTTTGCAACTTTTGATAATCTATATTCCTTCTCAATTCCAACAATATTAGAACAATATTCTTGATACTTTTTCATATCAATATATTTCTTAATTTGAATAGCATATTCGTTCAAAAAATGCCCAGCTCCACAAGCATAATCAACAACTTTTGGAATTCTCTGAAAATCGGAATTAATCTCATCTAATGGCAACGATGAGACTATAAATTTTGCAATTGGAATAGGTGTAAAAAATTGTCCTTCACTTTGTTTTACACCATCATCAAGAAATCCTTCAAACAAATCTCCTAAAAACTGATT